>NZ_MQTS01000083.1:7368-42211 GCF_020532825.1 Arthrobacter sp. SO3 | reverse complement strand
CGCCACCCCCGCCGCCCCGGGTCACGCCTTTCACTGCCGTGTCGCGCATGGGATCATTGAATAATTCAACGACCCCGCCGACTCCCTGCCCGAAAGGCACCATGACACAACAGGTGAATGACGCTGCCGAATGCTCCGTCGGGACTGCAACACGGCTGGCGGAATCAAGCATCAGCACCGATATCGGCTTCCTCCTGGCCAAACTGCACGCCGCCGGCAGCGTACTCAACAACGCCGCCCTTGCGGAGTTCGGGCTGAAAGAGCGGTCCTACTCCGTTCTGGCGCTGGCCTGCGGCGCCCTGGGACCCACCCAGCGCGAACTGGCCGAGTTTCTCAGCCTTGACCCCAGCCAGATCGTCGCCCTCATTGACGAACTGGAACAGCGCGGGCTGGTCGAAAGAAAGCCGGGAATCTCGGACCGGCGGCAGAAACTGGTGGCCGCCACCAAGGGGGGCCGCACACTCCACGCTGCCGCCCGGAAGGCAACCCAGGCCGCGGAGGCGCGCCAGCTGGAAATGCTTACCCGCGAGGAGGTGGCCTCCTTACGGTCCATTCTGTGCAAGGCAGTCTGGTCCGGGAATCCCTCGGGCAGATAGTTCACTCAATTGCCCGCGCGAAGGCTCGGGAGCAGATGGTTCCGCCTCCGGCCGCCGCCGGTGAGGGGCACGGGCCGGTCAGGCACTATGACAGCTCGAAATACAAGTGTGACAACTTTGTAATACGCGCACCCCGGAAACTAGCCAAGAGGACCCGCATGATCCATGCTTGCTCTATGACCTCAACGTCGAGCCCGTACCGGATCATCGCGGTCTGCACCGGGAACATCTGCCGATCGCCGATGGCCGAGCTGATGCTGGCGGAGGCCATCGCCGCGGATGGCCTGGCCGGCGCCGTGGTGGATTCCGCCGGAACCACGGCCTATGAGGTGGGCCGTCCGATTGACCCGCGGGCGGCCCGCAAGCTCACCGCCCACAGCATCCCCTCGGAGCGTCACGTGGCACGCGAATGGCGGGCAGAGTGGTTCGCAACCCGGGACCTCATCCTGGCCCTGGACGTGGACCATTTCGGCTGGCTGCAGCAGGCGGCGCCGGACCGCGAATCCCTGTCCAAGATCCGGATGCTGCGCAGCTTTGATCCGGCCGTCGCGGGCAGGGACGCCCTCGACCAGGGCATCGAAGACCCCTGGTATGGCGGCCACGCGGACTTCGACCTCACCTGGAACCTGATCAACGCCGCACTCCCCGGGCTCGTGGCGCATATCCGGATGGAGCTCGCCCGGCGTCAACGGCCGGGCGGGCAACAGCCAGGCAGTGATCAACCCAATGCACAGCAGCCGGTACGCTCTATTTCATGAGTCCCGCACCCGTCATCATCGCCATCGACGGACGGTCCGGCGCCGGCAAGACCACCCTGGCGATCGAACTGGCGGCACGGCTCCGCGAGCACCACAAGGTTTCACTCTTCCACTTGGAGGACATCTACCCCGGCTGGAACGGGCTCGCGGCCGGCATCGAACGCTACACCTCGACGGTTCTGGCCCCCCTGCACCGCGGCGAGCGGGCCGAATGGGTCAGCTGGGACTGGAATGCGCACTACGACGGCGACGTCCGCACCACCCAGCCCGCCGAAATCGTCCTGGTGGAGGGCGTGGGCGCCGGCGCAGAGGCCGCCCGGCCCTTCCTGGCCGCGGTAATCTGGGCCGATTCGCCCGAACAGGACCGGCGCAACCGGGCCCTGGCCCGCGACGGTGAAAGCTACGAACCGTATTGGGACCAGTGGGCCGCCCAGGAGCACGAGTGGCTGTCCGGGGACGACGTTCCCGCCCGCGCCGACGTCCGGGTGCTCAACCTTGCCGACGGCGCCGCTCCGGCGGAAGTGCTGCAGGCCCTGCAATACCTGCCGGCACTGTCCCCGGCGCTGCTCCCGGAGCTTGCCGCCCGCCACGGGCTCCAGCTCCGCGCCGAACGGATCGATGCTGCCCCGGACCCGGCCCGGCTGTTCGAGTCCCTCTTCGGCCGCTCCGCCAGAGCCGTCTGGCTGGACTCCTCGATGGACGCCGGCGGCAACGAGGCCGCGGAACGGAGCCGCTTCAGCATCCTCGCGGACGACGGCGGCCCGTTCGGCCAGTCGGTCCGGCACAGTTCGGGCAGAACCCACGTAAGCGTCGGCAACGCCAGCGTCACGACCGAGGGGCCGTTCTTCCGCTGGCTCGACGGAGTCTGGGGCCGCCGGGCCCTCCGCGGCCCCGAGGGCTACCCCTGCGAGTTCACCCTGGGCTGGCTCGGTTACCTTGGCTACGAACTCAAACGCGAGACCGGCGGCAGCGACGTCACCGCCGGGACCCCGGATGCCTGCCTGCTTTTTGCCGGACGCGCCGTGGTGCTGGACCATGTGGAGCGCACAGTCTGGTTGCTGACATTGGACACCGCGGACGCCGGGGACTGGCTGGAGACGGCCCGCGCCGCCGCCACCCGGGCAGCCGGCGGGCAGACAGCGGCGGCCGGCGGGAGCGCCGTCGGACCTTCCGCATCCGGCCGCGCTCCCCTGGACTTCGCCGCACGGGACTCGGAAGTCGCCTACAAGTCCAAAATCACCGAGGCCCAGCACCAGATCGCCGAGGGAAACACCTACGAGGTCTGCCTGACCACCGCCCTGACGGCAGAACTCCCCGCCGCCGCCCTGGACCCGTGGCGGTCCTATCTGGCTCTGCGCGGCCGGAATCCGGCCCCGTTCGCCAGCTACCTGCGCTTCGGGGACCTCACCGTGGCGAGCACCTCGCCGGAGCGTTTCCTGCGGATCGCGGCCGACGGCGGGATGCGCGCCGAGCCGATCAAGGGCACC
Source organism: Arthrobacter sp. SO3 (assembly GCF_020532825.1). Classification (GTDB taxonomy): domain Bacteria; phylum Actinomycetota; class Actinomycetes; order Actinomycetales; family Micrococcaceae; genus Arthrobacter. The sequence goes on along the minus strand of NZ_MQTS01000083.1, from coordinate 39,370 downwards.
CGGCACCGGGACGCGGATCCCGCGCGGGACGCCCTGCTGCGGCACGAGCTCGAGTCCTCGCCGAAGGACCGCGCCGAGAACATCATGATCGTGGACCTTCTGCGCAACGATCTCAGCCACTTCGCCGTGCCCGGATCGGTGTCGGTCAGCCGGCTCTGCGCGATCGAAAGCTACGCCACGGTGCACCAGATGGTGAGCACCATCGATGCCCGGCTCAGGCCCGGCATGCCCCGGGCTGAGGCCGTGGCCGCCTGCTTCCCCGCCGGCTCCATGACCGGTGCACCAAAGGTCAGCACCATGGCCATCCTGGACCGGCTCGAGGGCGCCCCGCGGGGGGTGTACTCCGGCGCGATCGGCTATTTCTCGCTCAACGGCGCGACCGACCTTGCCGTCGCGATCCGGACCCTCGTGCGTACCGAGCGGGCCGGCGGCAGCGCCGGCCTCAGCCTCGGCGTCGGCGGGGCGATCACGGCCGATTCCTCCCCGCAGGAGGAATACGAGGAGATCCGGACGAAGGCTTTCGGGGTGCTCTCGGCGCTGGGCGCGGAATTCCCGCCCGGCTGACGCCTGCGCCGGAGTGGCTCCGCCTGCGCCGCGGCTACTGCAGGGTGGCCGTCAGCCGTGCGACGTTGTCCACGTATTTGACGCCCATCGGACGTTTCATCCAGTCCTCGAGCGTCAATTCGCGCGAAATCTGCCGGTAGGTGTCCTCCACAGCGCTGATCCGCCGCACGATGTCCTCACCCAGCAGCATCACCGAGACCTCCAGGTTCAGCGAGAAGGAGCGCATGTCCATGTTGCTGGAGCCCAGCACGGCCACTTCGTCGTCGATGGTGAAATGCTTGGCGTGCAGCACAAAGGGCGCCTTGTAGAGGTAGATCCGCACCCCGGCTTCCAGCAGCGCCTCGTAGAAGGACTGCTGGGCGTGGTGGACCAGGAACTGGTCGCCCTTTTCCGAGACGAAGAGTTCGACGTCGACGCCGCGCTGGGCCGCCGTCGTCACCGCATACAGCAGGGAATCATCCGGGACGAAGTACGGGCTGCAGATCGAGATTTTGCGCTGCGCCGAGTAAATCAGCGTGTTGAAGAGCCGCAGGTTGTTTTCGGTGATGAATCCGGGGCCGCTGGGCACCACCTGCGCCGTGACGTTGCCGGCGTGCAGTTCAGGCCGGTGCGCGAGCTGGCCCTCAAGGGATTCGTCGGTCTCGCTGAGCCAGTCGGTTGCGAAGACGACGTTGAGCGTGGTGACGATCGGCCCGCGCAGGCAGGCCATCAGCTCGACCCATTCGCGGCCGATCTTGCGGTGCCGGGGGTTGTTGTAGGAGGGCTCGATCAGGTTCTGCGACCCGGTGAAGGCAACCTCGCCGTCGATCACCATGATCTTGCGGTGGTTGCGCAGGTCGGGCCGGCGCCACTGCCCCTGCAGCGGGTTCAGCGGCAGCATGGGCCGCCAACGGATCTTGCTGGCCTTGAGCCGGGCGATCAGCTTGCGGTAGCCCTTGATGCGCAGGGTCCCCAGGTGGTCGAACAGGAGGCGGACTTCGACGCCGCGCTCGGCGGCTTCCTCCATCGAGGTCAGCAGATCGTCCGTGATGTGGTCCGAGCTCATGATGTAGAACTCGGCGTTGACGAACGACTCGGCTTCGCGGACGGCAGCGGCCATGGCCTTGATCGAGTCCGGGTAGCCGGGCAGGAGCTCCACGTGGTTGCCGTCCACCATAGGCAGCGAGCCCAGGGTCTTGTTCAGTTCCGCGGCGGACAACACCCATTCCGGGCCCTCGTAGCGGCTCTCCAGCATCGCCAGGTCCGAGGTCCCGGCGCGGACCCGGATGTTCACCGCATCCTGCTGCGCGCGGCGCTTGCGGGAGAGGCGGAAGTTGCCGAAGAGCAGGAAGAGGACCAGGCCCACGGCCGGGACGAAGAAGATGATCAACAGCCAGGCCATGGCCGTGGTGGGACGGCGGTTTCCGGGGATGATGCCCAGGGCCAGCACCCGGATGGCGAGGTCGACCACGGTCAGAATCAGGATCAGCCAGGACGGAAGTGATTCCGCCAGCGAAAATGGCCACAGCACAGGCGAACCCCTCAAGTTCCAGACCCGCGGAACAGTTCCGGAACGGGCAATCGTCAAATCCTATCCCGTGGCACGCCGCACTAAGCTGAAGCCATGACTTCTCCTGCCGCCGCCCCCGCCCCCACTCCGGTGCTGGTCTTCCTGGATCCCGCCTTCGACGACGGCCGGCTGGCGGATGCCACCAAGCCCCAGCTGATGGCGACGGACCAGGGCGCCACCCGCGGCGACGGTGTCTTCGAGTCGCTGCTGGCGGTGGGCGGGCAGCCCCGCAAGCTCCAGGCGCACCTGAACCGGTTGGCCGGGTCCGCCCGGCTGCTGGAGCTGGACATCCCGGCGGAGGACGCCTGGCGCCGGGCCATCGCCACGGCGATCAGCGAATACCGGCGCCAGCACGTGCCCGGCGGCGAGGCCACCGAGGACGACGAACTCGTGGTCAAGCTCCTCGTGACCCGCGGCGCCGAAGGTGCGGCCACGCCCACCTGCTGGGTCCAGGCCTCCGCCCCCGGCCCGGCCGGGAGGCGCCAGCGCGAGACCGGGATCAACGTCATCCTGCTGGACCGCGGCTACGACAGCGAAGTCGGGGAACGGGCCCCGTGGCTGCTGATGGGCGCCAAGACCCTTTCCTATGCCGTCAACATGGCCGCGCTCCGCTACGCGCGCAGCCAGGGCGCCGACGACGTCATCTTCACCTCCGCGGACGGCCGGGTCCTGGAGGGCCCGACGTCGACCGTTTTGCTCGCGCACCTGGAAACCTCCGACGACGGGGCCGGCGGGGTCCGCACCGTCCGGCGGCTCATCACGCCGCAGCTCGACAGCGGGATCCTGCCCGGCACCTCGCAGGGTGCCCTGTTCACCGCAGCCAAGGCCGCCGGCTGGGAGCTGGGCTACGGGCCGCTGGAGCCCCATGACCTGTATGACGCCGACGCCGTATGGCTGATCTCCAGCATCCGACTGCTCGCGCCCGTCAACCACATCGACGGCAAAGAGATCGGCACCCCGGAGCTGCGCCGGCAGCTCACGGCGGAACTCAACGCGCTCTACGCCACGATCGAGTAGCCCCCGCCCCCACACACACCCCAACGCGGGGTCACTTAACGCCCGTCCCGCGGCCCCGGATGGGCGCTAAGTGACCCCGCGTTGGGGTGGATCCCGTTACTTAACATGACGACGGCGGCTCTGCGGGCCGGCGTCGCAGGTGTTACGTTTTTGGTGAGTAATGAGACCCGGCGCCAAGCCCTGACTGGCCGGTCGGCAACCCTCCCTTTCGCGGCGGGGTGCCTCAGGTGAATACTCGGCATATCGACCATTCGAGCTGCAAGCGTGAAAGAAGGAGATCCGTCGTGCCTGACGCGTCCGCCCCCGCTGTCCCCAGTACAGCACCCGCCCCGTCCACCGCAGTCCCCGGTGCCGCCGAGGAGAAACTGGCGTACCGCCTGTTTACCGGCCCCGATGACCGGGCCTTCTGCGAGCGCGTCTCCGCCGCCCTCGCCGACGGCTACGTGCTGCACGGCAGCCCGGCCGCCACGTTCAACGGCAGCAGCGTCATCGTGGCCCAGGCCGTCGTGCTGCCGGCGGCGATCGCCAGCGCCGATGCCGCCGTCGCCAACGCCGTGGACGATCTGGAGTTCGACGGCGAGGGCCACGCGTGAGCTACGCCGGGGACCTCAGCCCGCAGGAGGCCTGGGCCAAGCTCGAGGACGGCGCCATCCTGGTGGACGTCCGCACCGAGGGCGAATGGGCCCACATCGGCGTCCCGGACACGGCAGCCGCGGGTGACAGGCGGAACGATCCGCTGTTCATCCAGTGGAATCTTGCCGGCGGCATCCCCAATTCGCAGTTCGTTGAGCAGCTGAAGCAGCAGGCGGCCGGCACCGCCGGCGCCGAACTGGTGTTCCTGTGCCGGTCGGGCGCGCGGTCCATCGCCGCGGCGGTCGCCGCGACGGAAGCCGGCTTCGTCTCCTACAACGTCCTCGAGGGCTTTGAAGGCGAACCGGACCGCCACGGCGAACGCACGGTCAACGGCTGGAAGAACCGCGGCCTGCCCACCAACCTTGGAAAGCACTAAGTGACCTTCAACCCTGACGCCGCCGGCTGGAGCGCCGACACCCAGGCTGTCCGCGGCGGCCTCGACCGCACCGGCTTCCAGGAAACGTCCGAGCCGATCTTCCTGAACTCCGGCTTCGTCTACGAATCCGCGGCCGCCGCAGAGCGGGCCTTCACCGGCGAGGACGAACGCTTCGTGTACTCCCGCTATGGCAACCCCTCGGTGGCCACCTTCCAGGAACGGCTCCGGCTGCTCGAAGGCACCGAGGCATGTTTTGCCACGGCCTCGGGCATGTCCGCGGTCTTCACCGCGCTCGGCGCCCTGCTGGCCGCCGGCGACCGGGTGGTCGCGGCCCGCTCGCTCTTCGGTTCCTGCTTCGTGATCCTCAACGAAATCCTCCCCCGATGGGGAGTCGAAACAGTCTTCGTGGACGGCCCGGACCTGGATCAGTGGCGGTCTGCGCTCTCGGAGCCGACGACGGCGGTCTTCTTCGAGTCGCCGTCGAACCCGATGCAGGAAATCGTGGACATCGCGGCGGTCAGCGAACTGGCGCACGCCGCCGGGGCGACGGTCGTCGTCGACAATGTCTTTGCCACTCCCCTGCTGCAGCGCTGCGGGGAGTTCGGCGCGGACGTGATCGTATACTCCGGCACCAAGCACATCGACGGCCAGGGCCGGGTGCTGGGCGGCGCGATCCTGGGCACCAAGGAATTCATCGAGGGCCCGGTCAAGCAGCTGATGCGCCACACCGGCCCGGCGCTCTCGGCGTTCAACGCGTGGGTGCTGACCAAGGGGCTGGAGACCATGGCCCTGCGGGTGAACCATTCGTCCGCCTCCGCGCTGCGGCTGGCCGAATGGCTCGAGGCGCAGCCGGCGGTCAGCTGGGTCAAGTACCCCCTGCTGCCGTCCCACCCGCAGTTCGAGCTGGCCGCCCGGCAGATGAAGGCCGGCGGCACCGTGCTGACCTTTGAGCTCTCCCCGTCCGCCGGGCGTTCGGCGAAGGAGGCCGCCTTCGCGCTGCTGGATGCGCTGCGGATCATCGACATCTCCAACAACCTGGGCGATTCGAAGTCCCTCATCACCCACCCCGCGACCACGACGCACCGCGCCATGGGGCCCGAGGGGCGCGCGGCCATCGGGCTGAGCGACGGCGTCGTGCGCCTCTCAGTGGGCCTTGAGGACCTCGGGGACCTGACCCGCGACCTCGCCCAGGCCCTCAAGCAGGTCTAGCTACCCCCTCTGGGGGCCGGGCCGGCGCCGCCGGGCTAAGGCCCGCTCCGGGCCGTCCCGCTGGTGGTCCTTAGCCCGGCGGCGCCGGTGGGCGGGCTGGGCTCAGCCGCGGCGGACCCGGCCGAGGGACGAGCCCTCGTCCGCCGGGTCCCCGATGGCGGCTCCCCGCATGGTCACTTCGACGGCCCGTTTGACGACGGCGGCCAGCCCGCCGGAGCGGAACGGCTGGCGCTGCAGCTGCGAACCAGTGCCCTCCGCCAGGATCCGGCCGATGCCCGCGCGCACCAGTTCCAGCTCGCCCTGCTCCTCCAGCACGGGGGCCACGAAGTCGACCAGCGCGTGGACCACCTCCGCAGCCGGGGCGGGGGTGAAGGTTCCGAAGTCCAGCAGCTGACCGCGCAGTCCGCAGTTGCTGGCCTGCCAGGCGGCCATCCGCAGCAGCAGGGTCGGGACCGGGGCGGGATCCACGCCGTCGTTCCATTCCCGGGACGCCGACTCCACGAGGGCTCGCACCAGCACAGCGGTCAGCGCCGCATCCTCGGCCCGCAGGCAGACGTCGGCGACCCGGACCTCCACGGTGGGATGGTGCCGGCACAGCCGCGCGTCGAAATAGACCATTCCCTCGTCCATCAGGACGCCGCTTTCCACCAGCCGCGTCACGACCCGCCGGTACACCGGCAGGCTGCCGAAGATCATCGTCGGACCCGAGCCCGGCCAGCGGTTCCACGCCTGTGTGCGGTAGCTTTCGAACCCCGTCTCCGCGCCGTTCCAGTAGGGGGAGTTGGCGCTGAGGGCGATCAGCACGGCCAGCTTGTCGCGGATCCGGTCCATCACCGCCACGCCCTCCTCCGGCGACTCCACCAAGGTGTGGACATGGAGGCCGCAGGTGAGCTGGTTCCGGACCGTGAGCCCGAAACGCCGCTGCATGGTCATATAGCGCTGCTTGGGTGTCAGGTGGGTGGCGGAGCCGTGGGGCGACGTGGCGAGGGCGGCAACGCGGCCGCCGTGAACCCGCGCGGCCGCGTCGGCGAGGGCCCTGCCCTGCTGCAGCTGCAGGAGCATCTCGGTGTAGTCCTGGCACGGCCGCGTCTGGGTTTCAATCTGTTCCAGCTTGAGCTCGTAGCTGAAGTCGGCGTCCTCGTGGACCTGCGGTTGTCCCGGGGCAGCCAGGCCGGTGTCCGGCATCGGCGGGACCAGGCTGGGCAGCATGACATCGGCGAGGGCGAGCAGCATCCCCGTTTCGGGATCCACTATGAGCAGTTCTTCCTCCACGCCGAAGGTGCGCATGTTTCTATTGTGCGGCAGGATCCGCCGAAACGCTCAACAACGCGGGGTCACTCCGCGCCCATGGAGGCGCTCCGGATGGGCGCGATCTGACCCCGCGTTGCTTGGAGGTGCGCGGCGGGTTCAGTCCTGGAAGTACTCGATCTTCGCACCGATGGTGTTGAGCCGCTCGGCCAGGTCCTCGTAGCCGCGCTCAATCACGTAGATGTTGCGCAGTTCCGAGACACCCCGGGCAGCCAGCATCGCCAGCAGCAGGCAGGCCGCGGGGCGCAGTGCCGGCGGGCAGCCAACCTCGGCCGCGCGCCACTTGGTGGGCCCGTTGACGTAGATCCGGTGCGGGTCGAGGAGCTGCACCTGGGCGCCGAGTTTGTTCAGCTCGGTCAGGTAGATCGCGCGGTTGTCGTAAACCCAGTCGTGAATCAGCGTCTGGCCCTGGGCGTTCGCGGCGATGACCGCGAAGAAGGGCAGGTTGTCGATGTTCAGCCCGGGAAAGGGCATGGGGTGGATCTTGTCCTCGGGGGCGCGCAGTTCCGAGGGCTTGGTGGTGACGTCCACCAGCCGGGTGCGCCCGTTGCGGGCCAGGTACTCGCCGGACACTTCGAGCCGCTGGCCCATCTGTTCCAGCGTCGCGAGCTCGATTTCCATGAACTCGATCGGGACGCGGCGGATCGTGACTTCCGAGTTCGTGACGATCCCGGCGGTGATCAGGCTCATCGCCTCGATCGGGTCTTCGGAGGGAAAATACTCGATGTCGACGTCGACCGAGGGGCGGCCGGTGATCTTCAGCGTTGTGGTGCCCACGCCATGGATCCCGACGCCGAGCATCTGCAAGTAGAAGCAGAGGTCCTGCACCATGTAGTTGGGGCTGGCGTTGCGGATGATCGTGGTTCCGCTGCGGTGGGCGGCGGCCATAATGGCGTTTTCGGTGACGGTGTCGCCGCGTTCGCTGAGCACGAAGGAGCGGTCGTGCCCGTCCGACGGCGGCGCCTGTACGGCGTAAAAACCGGACTTGGCGTCAACGCTGAGGCCGAACTGGCGCAGCGCCTGCATGTGCGGCTGCACGGTACGGGTGCCGAGGTCACACCCGCCCGCGTAGGGCAAACGGTATTCGCTGGATTCGTCCAGGAGCGGGCCTAGCAGCATGATGACGCTGCGGGTCCGGCGGGCGGCCTCGACGTCCATCGAGTCGAGGTCCAGCACGGCCGGGCGGCGGATCTGCAGGTCGTTGGCGTTGAGCCAGCTGCACTCGACGCCGATGCTGGTCAGGACCTCGACGATCCGGTTGACCTCTTCGATCCGGGCCAGCCGGCGCAGTGTCGTGGTGCCGCGGTTGATCAAGCTGGCGCACAGCAGGGCGACGCCGGCATTCTTGCTGCTGTTGACGTCGACGGAACCGGACAGGGTGCGGCCGCCCTCGACCCGGAGGTGCGTCATGGCCGGCCGGCCCACCTTGACGATGCTCCGGCCGAAGATGGTCTCAAGCCGCTGGATCATTTTCAGGCTGAGGTTCTGCTTGCCCTGTTCCATCCGGGCGATGGCGCTCTGGCTGGTTCCGAGCTCGGCCGCCAACTGCCCCTGGGTCCAGCCCTTCTGGCCGCGGGCATCGCGGAGAAGGGCGCCAACGTGTTCAGCAGTTTCTTGAGTCATCCCAAGAAAATATCACGCATGATTTATTAACCCCGGGCATTTGGGGCGGAATGCCGCGAACCTCACAGCGCTACCCGTCCGGTGCGATAACGGGCGTTACTGCCGTGCGAGGAAGACCATGTTCCAGGTTCCCGCAGCCAAGGCAGAGGCGACAGCTGCGGCCGCAATCACCAGTCCGCCCAGGAACACCCAGGCATCCAGGCCGCTGAAGACGGATTTCCGCGCCCAGGTCCGTTGCGCGCCGCCGAAGCCCCGGGCCTCCATGGTGACGGCGAGCCGGGAGGCGCGCCGGACGGCCTGCACCAGCAGCCCGAAGCTCTGCCCCAGGGTGGCGCGAAGCCGTTGCAGCGGATTCCCGTGCGAGCCCACGCCGCGGGCGCGGCGTGCCATGCCGATGGTCTGCCATTCTTCCGCCATCAGTCCGACCAGCCGCATCGCCGCAAGCGTCCCGAGGACGAAACGGTGCGGCAGTTTCGCCTTCTGCGCGAGGGCGTCCGCCAGGTCGGTGGGGTCGGTGCAGCTCATCAGCAGCACGGCCGGCAGCGCGATGGCCAGGCCGCGGAGCATGAAGCCCAGCCCGAGTTCAAGGGATCCTTCGCTGATGGACCAGATCCTGGCGTCGAGCAGGACGCTTCCGCTGTCGGGTGCCAGGATCGTCGTGCTCCAGCCGCCCAGCGCCGCGGCCAGGATCAGCGGCCAGCCTCGCTGCCAGAGGGCTGCGGGGGTCAGCCCGGCCAACGGAAGCAGTGCCAGTTCGAAGGCGAGCGCCACCGAGGCGGACACCCAGTCGATGGACAGCGCCAGGACCATCGTGATGAGCATAACGGCGGCGAACTTCGCCAGCGGATTGGCCCGGGTCAGCAGGGCATGGTTGCCGCGCAGGGTCAGTTCCTGCCTCATGGCGCGGCGACCTTCCCCGGTTCCGGGGATTCGGGGGCGCCGAGGCTCAGCCCGGTGCCGCCCAGGACCTCACTGAATTCCGTATCGTGCGTCACCGACACGACCGCGGTGCCGTCGTCGAGGAGTTCGGAGAGGAAGGAGGCGAGTTCGGCCCAGGTGTTGGCGTCCTGGCCGAAGGTCGGTTCGTCCAGGACGAGCACCTGGGGATGGGCGGCGAGCACGGTGGCCACGGACAGGCGCCGTTTCTCACCGCCGGAGAGGGTGTAGGGATTGGCGTCCACCAGCTCCGTGAGCCGAAGCCGCTCCAGCAGTTCGTCCACCCGGTCCTCGCCGCGGCCCAGTTGCCGGGGCCCGAACATCAGCTCATCGAGCACGCGTCCGGTGACAAACTGGTGCTCGGGCTCCTGGAAGACGGTGCCAATCCTGGCGATCAGCTGCTGCGCCTTCCACTGGTACGGATCGATCCCCGCGCCGGCACTGAGCGCCAAAGTGGCGGAGACCGTGCCGGAGACGGGCGCGAGCAGGCCCGCGAGGGTCAGGGCGAAAGTGGACTTTCCGGAGCCGTTGGGACCCGTGATGGTCAGCGCCTCGCCGGCGCGGACCTGGGCCGTAATGCCGGACTGCACGGGCACCGGCGGGATCGGGCGGAAGCCTCCGCGGAGTCCGGCCCGCCGCGGCCGTTCGCGCGACACGGCCAGGTCCTCCGCGGCGAGCAGCAACTGCCCCGCAGCGTTGGCGGCTGCGCTGCGCCCGGACGCGCCGGCGGCGCCGCCCCCTGCACCCCGGGGCCGGGTCGGCGGCACATAACCCGGGACCCAGACGCCGGCCGCGGTGAGCATGTCCCGTGCCTGGGCCAGGACCTGGTCCGGCGGCCCATCGATCAGCACGGCGGAGTCCGTGGCGGATCCGGGCCGCAGCACCACGATCCGGTCCACCAGGCCCTTCCAGACGGAGACCCGGTGCTCCACCACCACCAGGGTGGCCCCGGTCTTGTCCAGGCAGCGGCCGACAGCGTCGCGGACTTCCAGGACACCGGCCGGGTCCAGGTTGGCGGTGGGTTCGTCGAGCAGGATCAGGCCGGGGCGCATCGCCAGGATGCCGGCGAGCGCCAGGCGCTGCTTCTGGCCACCGGAGAGTGCCGACGTCGGATGGTCCAGCGGCAGCCGGCCCAGCCCGACGTCGTCAAGTGCTTCCGCCACCCGCCGCCAGATCTCGGCCGGCGGCACGGACAGGTTTTCGGCGCCGAAGGCGACGTCGTCGCCCAGGCGCGAGAGCACCACCTGGGTTTCCGGGTCCTGCTGCATCAGTCCTGCCCGGCCGCGTTGGGCCCGGGGCGGGGCGCCGTCGATCAGCAGGCGGCCGGTCTCGTCCGCATCCTCGGCATCCGCGGCGGCGCGACCGGCCGCGCCGCCGGCGGAGCTGTCGCCAAGTACCCCGGCCAGGGCATGGAGCAGCGTTGACTTGCCGGCGCCGGAGGGACCCAGCAACAGCACCCGCTCACCGGGCCGGATATCCAGGTCCAGGCCGCTGACGGCGGGCCGGGGACGGCCGGCGTGCCGCCAGCCCCAGCCCCGCGCGGTGATCGTGGCCGGGCGGACCCCGCTGCAGGCGGACGTGTCGGAATCGGACATCAGGAGAAGACAGGCTCCGTGGCCGCCTTGCGGGAGGCAAAGGAACTCAGCACGCCGGTCCTGGCCAGGCCCCGGGTGGCGAGCCAGGACAGTCCGCCGGCGATCACGGCGCCGGAGATGGCCGTGAAGATGATGTAGGCAAGCTTGTCACCGTCGGCGTACGCGATGTTCCAGCCCCAGGGCAGAAACGAATCGTTCAGCCCGCAGAACAGGCCCGCCCCGGCACCGGCGAGCAGCGACACCGGCAGGTTGAACTTCTTGTACATAAAGGCGGCGAAGACCAGTTCGGCGCCCAGGCCTTGCAGGATGCCGGAAATGAGCACCGTGGTGCCGTACTGCGAGCCCATGATCAGCTCACCGGCGGCGGCCACGGCTTCGCAGAACAGTGCGGCGCCCGGTTTGCGGATGATGAGCATGCCCAGCACCGCCGGGATCATCCAGCCGCCGGCATAGAGACCGGTCAGCGGCGGGTAGAACGCGTTGACGGGGGCGGCAATGAGGTTGGCGCCCTGGGACCAGGCCCAGAAGATCACGCCGCCGGCCACCGCGATCAGTGCGGCCACCACAATGTCCACCACACGCCAGTTGTAGCTGCGTCCGGTGAGCGTCTGCTTGGCAGATGTATCAGTCATGTCGTCCTCCTGAGGAACAGGAGGGGAGGGTGTCCGGGGGCCGCAGCTTCCGCCGCCGCTCCGGGCACTCTGAGAACTCGACTCCCTTGCGCCGGTACTAACCGGATCAGGTTCGAGGGTCTGCGGCTGTCCGCACTCTCAGCGCCCACCTGTGGTCTCCCCGGATTCCTCCGGTGATGCCCGACGGCGGCGCTCCCCTGTCGTATTGAATATCGCCCTTGTGGGCGTGGCTCAGTTTACACCCATCGGGCAGCTGATTCCCGGGGCCGGCCGTCTGAATGTCCAGGCGCCACACCGGTGACCCGGGACCCCCTGCTTGGTAGAGTCGGCAAGGCATGGGAACACCGGATGCCGCGCCCACGCGCCGGCGGCCAACCAACGGAAGCTGGAACGCGTGACCAACTCAGCAGTGCCGTCCCCCGGCTACGACCCGGACTCCACGGACGAGCAGCCGCCTGGAGCCCTGGCCGCGCTCATCGGCCGCGTCCTGGCTGAAATCGATGAGCTGCAGTTCCAGTCTTTCGGCAAGGACGACGCCCTGGACCTCGGGCTGCTCCTGGTTGAACTCGGCAGGCAACGCTCCCACCCGATCGCCATCGACATCACCAAGGGCGAGCAGGTGCTCTTCCACGCGGCGCTGGAGGGCGCCACGCCGGACAATGAGCGCTGGATCAGGGCCAAGCAGCGCACGGCCGTCCGTTACGAAGTGCCGTCGCTGTTGGTGGGTCTTCGGGCCCGGGCAGCCGGGCGGAGGATTGAGGACAACGCCTGGTTCGACCAGACGGAGTTTGCCGCCCACGGCGGGGCTTTCCCCATCTATGTGCGCGGGACCGGGATGGTAGCCACCGTCACGGTGTCCGGTCTGCCGCAGAAGGCCGACCATGAGCTGGTGGTCGAAGCCCTGTCGGAGATCCTCGGCCGCGCCGGGACGCCCGGGAGGCCCGGGCGCTAGCTCAGCTGCCCGGCGCTGCCCTCCCCTCGCGCCCCCGGGGTGCCGGCACCCGGCCCGGGCGCCGGGGTGTCCGCCCGGCCAGCCGGATCAGCGCAATCCCTGCTGCCACAAACCAGACCCACATCAGCACCCCGTAGCCCCCGTAGAACTCAGGGACGGCGTGCCGGAGCGCTTCCGCGAGGATGCCCAGTCCGCCCGTGGCGATCCCCAGCCAGGCCAGGGCCCGCGGCAGCACCCCGTTCAGCATGACGATAGAGATGAGCAGGATGCCGGCCGCGGACAGGACACCGGCGGCGGCAGGGGTGTTGTTTTCGGCGATGATGGCTTCGGCAGCGGTCGAGTAGCGGAGCCGGGCCGCGTCGTCGGCCGCGGCGGCGTACCGGTCGCTGAGATACACGAGCACCATCGATCCCCTGCTGGTGACCGGGACGGCAAGGATCAGCCCCCACGACAGGCCGCCGATCACTGCGGCGAGCAGGGCCAGGCTCTTGTCCAGCGGGGCGAGCGCCACGAAGAGCGCGACAAACACCAGCACCGGCAGAATGTTCGGCACGGTCCAGAGCAGCTGTTCGGCAACATAGTTCCCTTTGTTCCGCGCGATGAACTCCAGCGTCTCGGTGCCGCCATGGACCGGGGGCGGGGCGGCGAAGTCCAGGACCAGTGCCAGCATCAGCAGCGCCACGAACAGCACCGAGGAGATCCCGGCCCAGAGATAGAGCCGGCGCCAGGTCCGGCCGCGGGACGGATCGGTGGCTGGCTGCCGGGCGGGCCCCGGCGCGCGGGTTTGGGGTCGTGCCATCCTCGAAGGTACGTCCGGCCCGGGCCGCCGGACAGGGGCGTTGGTCCCTGGCTGGAGCGCCGGGCAAGGGACGCTAGGCTAGGGGAAGCCCTGTTTCCTCCCCCAAGGAGTCCGAAGAATGAACATCTTCATCAAACTGCTCGGCACCGGCATCAGCCTGCTCGCCGGCTTCGTCGGCACCAAGCTCGTTGACACTGTCTGGGAGAAATCCACGGGCAACAAGCCGCCCAAGGGCCACGAGGACGATGTGCCCACCACGCTGCGTTCGGCCCTGACCTTCGCGCTGATCTCAGCGTCTGTCAGCGCCATCATCCAGGTCCTGGCCAACCGCGGCACGCAGCGCGCGGTCACACGCTTCGCCAAAACCCAGGACCTGGTTTAGCAAAACCCAGGACCTGGTTAGCAAAACCCAGGACCTGGTTTTTGGGGCGCATCGTCTAGCCCTTACCGTCTGTCGGTGGCCGCGTCGCCGTCGTCGCCAAACCCGCGCTTGCCCGCCGCCTGCTGCACGACGGCCTCCAGTTCGTCCGTGCTGAGCAGTTCCGGGTGGAGGTGCTTGGTGCGATAACCGGCCCGGCCGACCATGTGCGCGGACACCGGCACGGTGAGCAGCTGGAAGATCCACGCCACGCCCAGCACCGGCCAGACCCACCAGGTGCGCATCTGGAGACCCAGCGCGAAGAGCAGCAGGAAAAGCCCCAGCACCTGGGGCTTGGTGGCCGCGTGCATCCGGGTCATCAGGTCCGGAAAACGGAGCAGGCCCACCGCCGCTGCGAGTGACATCAGGGCGCCGACCACCATAAAGACCGCCGAGACGGCGTCGATCACGGTGTCGGCGGAAAAGGTCTCAGGATTCACGGCTTTTCTCCCGCCGGTCGGCTACGAAGCGGGCCACCGTGACGGAGCCGACAAACCCGATCAGGGACACCGCCACCAGCAGCATGAGGTTGTTCAGGTGCCGGTTCACGGCCATGTCGATGCACAGGGCCGCTCCCACGATCGCCAGCAGCACGTCCGCGGCGAGCACCCGGTCCAGCAGCGACGGGCCCCGCGCGATCCGGATGATCGCTCCTCCGGCAGCGAGGGACAGCACCACCGTGGTCACGGTCAGGACCAACTGCATCATGACCCCGCCTCCTGGTTGAGGGCGGACAGTTCGGCCTGGGTGCCCATGATCCTGATCAGTCCCGCTTCTGTGTCTCTGACGTCTTTGCGCAGCCGCGCGGCATCGTCGGCGTTGCGGACGTTGATGCCATGGATATAGAGCGTGGACGTTGACCGGTCCACCTCCACGACGAGCGACCCAGGGATCAGCGCGGTCACGTGCCCCGTCGCCGTGACCAGCAGATCGGAATGGCTCCGCAGCGGGACAGCGACGACGGCGCTGATCACCTTGGGGCCCCGGGCCAGGGCCAGGTAGAGGACCTGGAAGCTTGCTGTCACGACCTTGGCCACGAAGACCAGGGCAAACGGGACCGCTCGGAGCAGGTTGAAACGCCCGCCGAGTTCCACCGGCGGCAGGTAGAACAGCCGGGCCACCACGACGGCCGTCAGTGCACCGAAGAGCAGGTTTCCCGGGCTGAAGTTCTGCCACAGGGCGCCCCAGACAATCACGAGCCAGACCAGGAGCGGCAGTTCCTGGCGCAGGGAGATCCGTTTCCGGTTCATTTGCGCTCCTGCCCGCTGGCCGGCGGAAGACGGGCGGGGTCCGTGCCCGGTTCAGGCTCGGAAATCGCCGGGACCCGCGCGCCCTCGCCGAGGACCGCGTGAATATACGAGGTCCGGTCCAACATTTCGACGGCGGCCTGGTCCGCCACCTTGAACAGCGGCCCGGCGAACACGGTCAGCCCGACACCGAAGATGACCAGGCCCAGCGTGGAACCCACCATCGTCCGGGGCAGAAGGGTGACGTTGGTCTTTCCGGCCCGGTCACCCGTGGCCGAGTCCGCGGGGTGCGCCAGCAGCACGGGGTCGGGGTGTTCCGCGTCCTCCGGCTTGCGCCAGAACGCGCGGTTCCACACCCGTGCCATGGCCAGCAGGGTCAGCAGGCTCGTCAGTACACCGCCGATCACCAGCGCGTAGGCCAGCGGGGTTCCCAGCTGGATACCGGCCTGCAGCAGGCCGACTTTGCCCAGGAAGCCGGAGAGCGGCGGGATGCCGGCGAGGTTCATGGCCGGGACGAAGAACAGCACCGCCAGCAGCGGGGACAGCTTGGCCAGGCCGGCGACGCGGTCCACCGAGGAACTGCCGCCGCGGCGTTCAATCAGGCCGGTGACCAGGAACAGGCTCGTCTGGATCGTGATGTGGTGGGCGACGTAGAAGACGGCGGCGCCCAGCCCGGCCACCGAGGACATCGCCAGGCCGAAGACCATGTAGCCGATGTGGCTGACCAAGGTGAAGGACAGGAGTCGTTTGATGTCGCTTTGGGCCAGGGCGCCAAGGATCCCCACCAGCATGGTCAGCACGGCCGCGACCATCAGCGGGGCATTGAAGGTGTCCCCCGGGAACAGCAGCGTTTCGGTCCGGACCATGGCGTAGACGCCCACCTTGGTCAGCAGGCCCGCGAACACGGCCGTGACCGGGGCCGGCGCCGTCGGGTAGGAGTCAGGCAGCCAGAAGGACAGCGGGAACACGGCGGCCTTGATCCCGAATGCCACGAGCAGCATCACGTGCAGCAGGTTCTGCGTGCCCTGGTCCAGGTCCGCGAGCTTGACGGCGAGATCGGCCATGTTGATGGTTCCCGTGGCCCCGTAGATCATGGCGATCGCGATCAGGAAAAGCACTGAGGAGACGACCGAGACAACCAGGTAGGTCACCCCGGCCCGGATCCGCGGCCCCGTCCCGCCGAGGGTCATCAGCACGTAGCTGGCGGTCAGCAGAATTTCGAACCCCACGTAGAGGTTGAACAGGTCCCCGGAGAGGAACGCGTTGGACACGCCGGCCACCAGGATCAGGTACGTGGGGTGGAAGATCGAAACCGGCGCGTCCTGGTCGCCGTCGGCCATGCCCTGCCCGGTGGCGTAGATCAGCACGGCGAGGCTCACCGAGGATGACACCACGAGCATGAGCGAGGAAAACTGGTCCACCACCAGGACGATGCCCCAGGGCGGGAGCCAGCCGCCGATGTTGACCGCAGCGGTGCCGCCCTCCCAGACGGAGGCGAGCAGCAGGCACTCCAGCAGCAGGGTCAGGGACAGGAGCACGATGCTGACGGTCCGCTGGGCCCGGGAATTCCGGATCAGCAGGAAGGTCAGGGCGGCGCCGAGCAGGGGAAGGATGACGGCGAGCGGGGCGAAACTGGCAATGTTCACTGTCCGCTTCCTTCCTTGCCGGGTATCGTGACGTTCCGGGATCCGGGTTGTTCCTCCGAGGCGGCGGCCTCGGCGTCGAGCGTGCGGTCGGCGACCGTGACGGTGGCTTCGGCCCCGGCGGGAACATCGGAGACCGACTGGCCGTCCGTGCCGATCATGGTCAACGGGAACTCAGAGGTTTCCACCGGAACCACGGAGTCGTCCTCTGCGTCGAAGCTGGGGGTCTTGGCGACGCGGCGGTCCTCGGCGTCGTCCTGGATCTCGTCCTGCCTGGCCAGCACCCAGGTGCGGTAAATGATGCCGAGCATAAAAGCGGTGACGGCGAAGGAGATTACGATCGAGGTGAGGATCAGTGCCTGCGGCAGCGGATCGTTGTACTGACCGGGGTCGGTGTCCTGATGGAACAACGGTGCCAGGCCGGCATAGCCGCCCGTGGTGAGGATCAGCAGGTTGGTGGCGTTGGCGAGCAGCATCAGGCCCAGCAGGACCCGGGTGAGGCTGCGTTCCAGGATCAGGTAGATGCCGCAGGCGTACAGTGCGCCCATGACCGTCAGCAGGGTCAGGTTAACGCTCATGCTTTCCCCTTGGCTGTGGTTTCGGCCGCGATTCCGCCGGCTTCCTGCTCGTCCGACGGTTCTGCGGGGTGTTCCTCGAAGTGCTCGTCGATCTCGGACCCCAGGCTGCGCAGCACGTCCAGCACGAGGCCGACGACGACGACATAGACGCCGATGTCGAAGATGGTGGAGGTGACAAACTTGACGTCGCCAAAGACCGGCAGCCAGAACTGAAGAATCGCGGTCTGGAACACCTGACCGCCCAGCAGCAGCGGGGCCACGCCGGAGGCAGCCGCGGTGGCGAGGCCAATGCCCAGCAGCGCGCCGGCACTGACCGGGGTGGCTTCGCGCAGCTCGAAACGGCCGCCGGCCAGGTAGCGGATGGTGAGGGCCAGCCCGGCGGTGAGACCGCCGGCGAAGCCTCCGCCGGGGAGGTTGTGGCCGGCCAGCAGGAGGTAGATCGAGAAGACGATCATGGAGTGGAAGATGAGCCGGGTGACGACCTCAAAGATGATCGAGCGGCGTTCCGGCGCCATGGTCCGGCCTGCCACCAGCCAGGCATCGCGGCTGGAGGCGGCGAAGCGTCGGCTCATGGCCAGCGCGGCGGCGTCGCGGGTATTGCCCGGGCCGGCGCTGCGTTTTGGCTGCTGGCGCCCGACTGAGCCTTCCTCCACCGTGGCGGAAGTTCGGAGCCGGTCCCCCCGGCCCCGGACGAAGATGAGGCTCGCGACTCCGGTGGCTGCCAGCGCCAGCACGGAAATTTCCCCGAAAGTGTCCCAGGCGCGGATATCCACCAGGGTGACGTTGACGATGTTCAGTCCGCCTCCGCCCTCGTAGGCCAGTTTCGGGAACTCGAGCGAGACGGGCGCCGCCACCCGGGCGCCCAGGGCGTAGATGGCGACGAACACCATGGTGATGCCGAAGGCGGCACCGATGATCACGCGGATCACCCGGTACCTTCCGCCGGTGCGGTCGCGCAGTTCCGCGGGGAGGCTGCGCATGGCGAGGACGAAGGCCACCAGGATGATGGTTTCGACCAGCATCTGGGTCAGCGCGAGGTCCGGCGCTCCCTGCAGCGCAAACATCAGGGCGATGCCGTAGCCGGTGACGGAGACCATGAGGACGGCCAGGAAGCGTTTGTTAGCTCGCACGGCGGCCAGTGCGCCGATCACGATCCCGGCTCCCACCACGATCTGCAGCGGGGAGTTGGGATCGATGAAGAAGAGGTTTCCGGGCGGCGGCTTGTCCGCCAGCACCAGCGCGGTAAGCGGCAGGACGAACGCCACGGTCAGGATGACGGACAGGTAGAAGAACAGCGACCCCCGCTGGGTCCGGCCGGTGATCCAGACGGCGGCGTCGTCGAGGGCGCCGATGGCCAACTGATAGGTGCGGTCGCCGTCGATCCAGGCCGGGACCAGGCCCTGGAGCCGGGCGACGGCGGTGCGGCCGTAGAACATGAACAGGCCCAGGGCGAAGGTGACGGCGGTCAGCCCCAGGGCCGGGGTCAGGCCGTGCCAGAGGGCCAGGTGGCCGGCGGCGGCGGCCGCGTCCTCGCCGGCGGGCACGAACAGCGCCGCGTACGGCTGGATCCAGCCGTCCACCGGCGCCGGCCACAGTCCGAAGACGATGGTCAGCAGGCTCAGGATGGCAGGGGCTGCCAGGAAGGCCGGCTTGACCGGTTTGAACGGCGTGGCCTCCACTCCGGGCTTGACGGCAAAGGCGCCCCACATGAACCGCGCACTGTAGGCGAAAGTCAGGATGGATCCCAGGACCAGGCCCGCCAGGATCACCATGCCCCAGGGGCCGGCGGCGGTGCTGTAGTGGAGAAACGCTTCGAACACCGATTCTTTCGCGACGAAGCCGGCCAGCGGCGGGACGCCGGCCATCGAGGCGGCTCCGATCGCGGCCACGATCGCGAGGGCGCGGGAGGAACGGTAGACGCCGGAGAGCTTGCGGATGTCGCGGGTTCCGGCCTGGTGGTCAATGATGCCCACCACCAGGAAGAGGGTGGCTTTGAAGAGCCCGTGCGCCAGGAGCAGCGCGAGGCCGGCAAGCGCAGCGTCGGGTTCGCCGAGCCCCACGACCATGGTCAGGAAGCCCAACTGGCTGACCGTGCCGTAGGCCAGGATGAGCTTAATATCGGTTTGCCGCAGCGCCCGGTAGCCGCCGACCAGCATGGTGGCCAGGCCAAGGCCGAGGACCAGCGGCAGCCAGTACGGGGTTTCCGCGAATCCGGGTGCGAGCCGTGCCACGAGGTAAATGCCGGCCTTGACCATGGCCGCGGCATGCAGGTAGGCGCTCACCGGGGTGGGGGCCGCCATGGCGCCGGGGAGCCAGAAGTGGAAGGGGACGAGGGCGGATTTGGTGATCGCACCTATCAGGATGAGGACGACCGCGGTGGCCACGGCTCCGGCGGCGGGCCCCGTAACGAGCGTTGGGGCCAGCTCCAGGATGGTCGCGATCCGGTAGGTCCCCGCGCTGGAGCCCAGGATGATCAGGCCCACCAGCATTGCCAGGCCGCCGGCGGTGGTCACCACGAGGGCCTGCAAGGCGGAGCGCCGCGCTGACAGCCGGGTCCGGGCATAGCCGATCAGCAGGTAGGACAGGACCGTGGTCAGTTCCCAGAAGATGAACATCAGCAGCAGGTCATCGGCGGTGACCAGGCCGAACATGGCCCCGGCGAAGGCCAGCAGCTGGGCGCCGAATCCGCCGAGGTAGTCGTCCTTGTCCTTGAAGTAGCGGGCGCAGTAGATGAGGACCAGCGCACCCACGCCGAGGACGAGCAGGGACATGACCCAGGCCAGGGCGTCCATCCGGAAGGCGAGCTCAATCTTCAGCTCGGGGATCCAGGGCAGGACTTCAGCCACTCCGGTGGGGACACTGCCGCCGGCGCCGGGGGCGCCGGCGTACACGGCGCCATGCTGCAGGATCAGCCAGACAAACGCGGCCGCGGGCACCGCTGCGAGGGCGTAAAACGAATTCCGGCCGAATTTCCGGAAGAGAAATGGCGCCACAGCGGCCACCGCGAAGTGCACGGCAAGGACTGTGATCACTGGTATCTCCGCAACGTCAGGAATTCGATTGTCAAAAGTTGGAGCAGGCGGGCATTCGTTAGGTTCAGTCCGGACAGTTTACCAAGCGTGGACAAATTCTTTTCGAAGGGTGCGTCAAGCCCCGCGCCCGCTGCGGATAATATTCGAGCTATGAACTCCGCCGCTGCCCCCGAGGCCATGCGTCCCTCCTCGGAACTGGAATCCGGAAGCCACGCCACCCACAAGGGCCGCATCCTCGCCTGGGCAGCCTGGGACTGGGGTTCGGCCGCCTTTAACGCGGTTATGACCACGTTCGTGTTCACCGTGTACCTGACGTCCAACGCCTTTGGCGGGGAGGACCAGACCTCTGCTGTCCTGGGCGGCGCACTGGCGATCGCCGGCGCGGCCATCGCGCTGCTTGCACCTGTCACCGGGCAGCGCTCGGATACCGGCGGGCGCCGGAAGCTCTGGCTGGGGGTCAACACTGCCGCCGTCGCACTACTGACCGCGCTCTGCTTCTTCGTCTTCCCGCGTCCGGAGTTCCTGCTCCTGGGTGTGACGCTGATCGCGCTGGGCAATGTGTTCTTCGAGTTTGCCGGCGTGAACTACAACGCCATGCTTGCCCAGATCTCCACTCCGCAGAACATCGGCAAGGTCAGCGGCTTCGGCTGGGGGATGGGGTACCTCGGCGGCATTGTGGCGCTGCTGCTGGTGCTCCAGCTCTTTGTCCAGCCCAGCTTCGAGTGGTACGGCGCCTCGACGGAGGATGGCCTGAATATCCGCCTTGTCGCCGTGTTCTCGGCCTTGTGGTTCGTCATCTTCGCGTTGCCCGTGCTGTTCGCCGTGCCGGAGCTTCCCAAGACGAGGCAGGGCACCGGGCCGGGATTCCTGGCTTCCTACGGGCTGCTGGTGCGGCGGATCAAGGCGATTTACCGGACCAGCCCGCACACCATGTACTTCCTGCTCGCCAGCGCCGTCTTCAGGGACGGCCTGGCCGCGGTGTTCACCTTCGGCGGCATCATCGCTGCGGGCACCTTCGGCTTCGAACTCAAGGACGTCATCTTCTTCGCGATCTTCGGGAACGTCGTGGCCGCGGTGGGCGCCATCGCGGGCGGCTTCCTCGACGACCGGGTCGGGCCGAAGGCCGTCATCATGGGTTCGCTGCTCGGTCTGCTGTTGGCCGGCTCCATGATCGTGGCCCTTGGCAACGGGAGCTATTCCTTCTTCGGCATGGAATGGGCCGGCACCACCACATTCTGGATCTTTGGCTTGTTCCTGTGCCTCTTTGTGGGGCCGGCGCAGTCCGCCTCCCGGGCCTTTCTGGCCCGGCTTGCCCCGCAGGGCGAGTCCGGCGAGCTGTTTGGCCTCTACGCCACCACCGGCCGGGCCGTCAGCTTCCTCGCCCCGGCACTGTTTACGCTCTGCATCGCGGTCGCCGCCCCGCTGGTGGAGCCCGGCGGGGCACAGCGCTGGGGCATCCTCGGCATTATGGTGGTGCTCCTGGCCGGGCTGCTGCTGCTGCTCCCGGTCAAGGCACCGGACCAGGCCGAAATCGCGGTTGTCCCCGCAGCCTGAAGCAGCCTGAAGCGGCCCGAAAAGTCCCGCGGCGCACTAGGCTGGAGGAATGAACGTGGATGAAACAGACCTCCCGGGACTGGGCCGGCGCAAGGACTTCATGACCGCCTCGGGGCGCCGGATCGGCGTCGTGGAATACCGGGAGGGCCAAACCGAACTGATCGTCTCCACGTGGGACGATCCGGACACCTGCCAGGCGTCCATCCCGCTGACCGTCGACGAAGCCGCCGCGCTGGGGAACCTGCTTGGCGGCCAGCGGCTGGCCATGCAGCTTTCCGAGGCCCACCGTGAGGTTCCGGGGATCGTCACCCGGCAGTTCTCGATCTCCGCCGATTCCCCGTTCCAGAACCAGCCGATGGGCAAGGCCTCCATCCGGACCCGGAGCGGCGTCTCGATCGTCGCCATCATGCGGGAAGGCGAGGTGCTCCCCTCACCCGGGCCCGACGTCGTCCTGCACCCGGGCGATCTCCTCGTTGCAGTGGGGACGCAAGAAGGCCTGGACACGGCGGCCGGCATCCTGCGCAACGGCTGACGGCATGGATCCGCTCGCACTGACCCTGATTGAGCTCGGCGCCGTCGTCTTTTGCCTCGGCTTGCTGGCGCGGCTGGCGGGGCGCGTCGGCATGTCGCCGATCCCGCTGTACCTCATCGGTGGTCTGTTTTTCGGCGCGGGCGGCCTGGTGAAGCTCGAAGGCATGCACGAATTTACCCATCTCTCGAGCGAGATCGGCGTTATCCTTCTCCTGCTTATGCTCGGATTGGAATATACGGCGGCGGAGCTGGTCACGGGGCTGCGCCGCTCCTGGCAGGCAGGCGTCCTGGACCTGGTCCTGAACTTCCTGCCGGGCGCGCTCCTCGCGGTCCTGCTGGGCTGGGGAGTCGTCGGGGCAATGGTGATGGGCGGTGTCACCTACATTTCGTCCTCGGGGATCGCCGCCAAAGTGATCACGGACCTGGGCCGGATTGGTAACCGTGAAACTCCGGTGGTGCTCTCGATCCTCGTGTTCGAGGATCTCGCGATGGCGGTCTACCTGCCGGTCCTCACGGCGACCCTGGCCGGCGTGAGCTTCGTCGTGGGGCTGCAGACTGTCGGGATCTCACTCGCCGTCGTCACCGTGGTCCTGCTCGTGGCCCTGCGGCACGGGCACCACGTGTCCAAGGCCGTCCACAGCGAGAACTCCGAGGTGTTCCTGCTCAACCTGCTCGGGGCCGCGCTGCTGGTGGCCGGGCTGGCCGCAGCCATGCAGGTGTCCGCGGCGGTGGGCGCCTTTATGCTCGGAATCGCCATTTCCGGCGCCACCGCGCACAGCGCCACCAGGATTCTCGAGCCGTTGCGGGATCTCTTCGCAGCCATCTTCTTTGTAGTCTTCGGCCTCAATACCGACCCCGCCACCATCCCTCCGGTGCTCGGCTGGGCCCTTCTGCTGGCGTTCGTCACGACGGCCACCAAGATGCTCACCGGAATCTGGGCGGCGAAGCGTGCCGGGATTGGCCTGCCGGGGCGTTTCCGCGCCGGCGCCGCGCTGATCGCCCGCGGAGAGTTCTCGATCGTCATTGCCGGCCTTGCGGTCGCCTCGGGCGTCGTGCCCCAGGAGCTTGCGGCCCTGGCCACCGCCTACGTGCTGATCATGGCTGTGACGGGCCCGCTCGCCGCCCGGTTCGTGGAGCCGGTGGTGGCGATGCTGCGCCGCCCTTCGAAACAGCGGAGTGTCCGGACCGCGGACGGGATCTGACGGCGCGCCGGGTCAGACGTCCGTGCGGTGGAAGTTCAGGTGGCTGCGGCTCGCCGTCGGGCCGCGCTGGCCCTGGTAGCGGTTGCCGTACTCGCCGGAGCCGTAGGGGTGCTCGGCGGCCGAGGTGAGCCGGAAGAAGCACAGTTGGCCGATCTTCATGCCCGGCCACAGCTTGATCGGCAGCGTCGCCATATTGGACAGCTCCAGGGTCACGTGGCCGGAGAATCCGGGGTCAATGAATCCCGCAGTCGAGTGCGTCAGCAGGCCCAGCCGGCCCAGCGAGGACTTGCCCTCGAGCCGGGCGGCAATATCGTCGGGGAGCGTCACGGTCTCGTAGGTGGAGCCCAGGACGAATTCCCCGGGGTGCAGGATGAACGGTTCGCCGCGCTCAACCTCTACCAGGCGGGTCAGCTCGGGCTGTTCCTCTGCCGGGTCGATGTGCGCGTACTTGTGGTTGTCGAAGAGCCGGAAAAACCGGTCGATCCGGACGTCAACCGAAGAGGGCTGCACCATGGCAGGGTCGAACGGCTCCAGAACAATCCGTTGGGAGTCAATTTCGGCACGAATGTCGCGGTCAGAGATCAGCACAGTCTCAAATTACCGTACTCGCCGGGTTCGGCCGTCCGCGCGGCCAGTGTTACAGCCCGGCCTGCTCCTCAAGCACCGATTTGAGCTGTTCGAGCTGGCAGACTTCGGCCTTCATCCGGCGTCGGAAGGGGCACTTCAGCCTCGCAAGGATCCCCCGGGGCTCGCATTCCAGCGCAAAGCGGACGCGGGTGCCCCCGCCTTCCGTGCTCAGGTAATAGCCTCCGCGTGTCCGCTCTGTCCCGGCAAGGACCCTATACTGGATCTCGGCACCGGGCCGCGCCTCGGTTATCTCGAAATCTCCGCACACGGTCCGTCCGCCGGGTTCCGCGATGGTCTGCCGGTAGACGGCACCCTTGGACCCGGCCGCGCCGGATTCCAGTTCAATGCTGTGGACGCCGGCACGCCAGCGCGGCAGGTTGCTGGCGTCGAGCAGGAAGTCATAGACGCTCATGGCGTCACGGTTGATGACGACGTCGTACTCTGCGATTGCCACGGAA
Organism: Arthrobacter sp. SO3; assembly: GCF_020532825.1. GTDB lineage: Bacteria > Actinomycetota > Actinomycetes > Actinomycetales > Micrococcaceae > Arthrobacter. Next base: position 14,887 of record NZ_MQTS01000083.1, on the reverse strand, counting down.
ATCCTTGCTGGGCGGACGGCTGATGGGCGTAGCCCGCTTCCCCGGAACTGCAGCTAACCCCTTCAGGATAGACAGCAAGGCCATCCCAGCGGTGCGGCGGCGGCGGGCCTTTATCGAAGAGTTATGGGACTCCCCGCATTACGTACCGCTCTGTGACTACGCTCTGGAGCCTCCACCGGGGAGGTGCCAGGCCCGCGATGTCGCCGGAGGGACGTGTTCTGAGAACACGTGCGGCTGGGGTAAGGTAAATCTCGATGTTCCCCGGGACCACGTCCAGCATTTTGGACAGTCCCATTGCGGCTGTAGCTCAATGGTAGAGCGCTAGCTTCCCAAGCTTGATACGCGGGTTCGATTCCCGTCAGCCGCTCCAATTCACCGCTACATCCCGCTCGGCGGACCTCCCGGGGCCGTTAGGTCGCTACCTGTATCGTTCGAAGTCAGGAACCTCTTCGGTTCCGCTACAGGAGCGATCATGGCTGACAAATCCCCCCGTCAAGCAGCATCCAAGAAATCCGGCAAATCCATTAAGGAAAAGCGGGCCGACAAACGGACCGCTGCAGCGCCGCCCAGCTCCCTGGACAAAGCCACCAGCGCCAAGCCGGCGAGCCCCAAAAAGAAGTGAGCGGCACCTTGAGCCACCTCACCCTCGGAGTCCTTGCCAGCACGCGGAAGCCCGCCGAACGGCGCCTCCCGATCCATCCCCTCCACCTGGACCGCATCGCCCCGGAACTCCGGCAGCAGCTGTTCCTGGAGGAGGGCTACGGCGAACAGTTCGGCGTCTCGGACGCCGACCTGGCCCCGCTGGTGGGGCGCATTATTCCCCGGGCGCAACTGCTGGCCGAGGCCGACGTTGTCCTCCTGCCCAAGCCGCAGCCCGAAGACCTGGCCGAACTCCGGGACGGGCAGGTCCTCTGGGGCTGGCCGCACTGCGTCCAGGACCGGGCGATCACCCAGCTGGCGATCGACAAGAAGCTCACCCTGATCGCCTTCGAGGCGATGAACCACTGGGCCAGCGACGGCGGCTTCGGCCTGCACGTGTTCCACAAGAACAACGAGCTGGCCGGCTACTGCTCCGTGCTGCACGCCCTGGCCCTGACCGGTTCCACCGGGGATTACGGCCGCCGCCTGAGCGCCGTCGTCATCGGTTTCGGGGCCACGGCCCGCGGTGCGGTCACGGCGCTCAACGCCCACGGAATCCATGAGGTCCAGGTGCTGACAAACCGCGGGGTTGCCGCGGTGGGCTCCCCCATCCACTCGGTGCGGATCGCGCAGTTCGACCATGACGACAAGGCGCCGTTCCTCAGCGAGGTCATCACCGAACGTGGCCGCGTGCCGCTCGCGCCGTTCCTCGCCGGGAGCGACATCGTGGTCAACTGCACCCTGCAGGACCCGAACGCGCCCCTGACGTATCTGCGCACCGAGGACCTCGCCGCGTTCCGGCCCGGCAGCCTGATCGTGGACGTGTCCTGCGACGAGGGCATGGGCTTCAGCTGGGCGAAAAGCACCACCTTCGCCGAGCCGATGTTCAAGGTCGGGAACCATATCGACTACTACGCCGTGGACCACAGCCCGTCCTACCTCTGGGATTCCTCCAGCTGGGAAATCAGCGAGGCGCTGCTGCCGTTCCTGGAAACCGTGATCACCGGGCCCGACGCCTGGACTGAGAACGAGACCATCCGCCGCGCGATCGAAATCCGTGACGGCGTCGTCCTCAACGCGGAGGTGCTGCAATTCCAGCAGCGGGAACCGGCGTACCCGCACCTTCCTCTGGCGGGCTAGCCGCACTCCCCTGTTTCCGCTGCGTAAAGGGACAGCCGCTGCGTGGATCCATGTGGCGGCTGTCCGAAGGCGGTGCGGAAAGCTACGGCATGACAGCTGCCCGACGGACGATCTTAACCAGCCGCCGCCGGTCCTTCAGGTCCACCCTGAGCAGCAGCTGGCCGCGGCGCGCCAGCACGACGGCGACCGCGGCCGCAGCCAGTGCCGGCACCCCGCCGGAGACCAGGATGGCCGTACGCGGGTCCACGTGCTCGGCCAGCCAGCCGATCATCGGCCCGCCAATTGCCTGCCCGCCGATCAGCACCATGATGTACAGGCTCATCACGCGGCCGCGGATGGCCAGGTTGGAGCTGATCTGGACCAGCTGGTTGGCCGCGGTCAGGAACATCAGGCACCAGAACCCGGCCAGGACCATCGCCGCCCCGAACCACACCATGGAGGGCGCCAGCGCGGCGAGGCAGAGCATCAGCCCGTACATTCCCGCCCCCAGCATCACCGAGCGCAGCCTCAGTTCCCGCCGTCGGGCGGACATGACCGCCCCGGCCAGCGCCCCGAGTGCCACCAGCGCGTTCAGCAGGCCGTAGCCGGCGGCGCCGACGTCGTACACGTGGTCCGCGAAGGCGGCCAGAAGCACCGGTAGGCTCATCGCAAACACCGCGATGAAGCCGGCCATCAGCCAGGGCCAGTAGATGGTGGGTTTGCTCAGCGCATAGTCCAGTCCCTCCTTGAGCATGCCCTTGCGCTTGGGCACGGGCGCACTGAGGTGCAGCTGGTCCTTCCGCAGCGTGAGCAGCATCGCGACGGTGCAGCAACAGGCGACGGCGTTCGCGGCGAACGCCCAGCCGGCCCCCACCGCGGTGAGCAGCAGCCCGGCGAGCGCCGGCCCGACCAGGCCGCCGAGTTGGAACGTCGTGGAGTTCACGCTGATGGCGTTCCGGAGGTAGGCCGGGCCAACGAGTTCGTTGACGAAGACCTGCCGGGCCGGCTGGTCCAGCACGGTCACCAGGCCAAGGGCCAGGGCGATGCCGTAGACGTGCCAGACCCCGATCCGCTGGCTGAGTGCCAGCGCCGCGAGGATGGCCGCCAGCACGGCTGCCACGGACTGGCAGAGCATCAGGATTTTCCGCTTCGCGAAGCGGTCCGCCATCATCCCGGCCCACGGGCCCAGGACCAGCGAGGGCAGGAACTGCAGGGCCACCGTGATCCCGACGGCGGTGACGGAACCGGAGAGCTGGAGCACCAGCCAGTCCTGGGCAATCCGCTGCATCCACAGGGCGGTGACCGCAATGAAGTGGCCGATCGCGAAGATGCGGAAATTGCGGACTTTCAGCGAGATGAACGTGTGGCGCCAGGGCAGCCGCTCGTTGACGACCGTGAGCGGCGCGGTGCTGGTAAGGGGCAGCGCGGTTACGTTGGCTGCTAACGGCGGAGGGGGTGCCACGGAAAGTCCTCAAAGGAGCGGGTCGGCGGGGATGCCTTAACGCTAAGCTGGCCGCAGCAAATTGTGGAAGATTATTCATTGCATAACTAGCATTACAAAACGCAATGCGGTGGAAGTGCGCCGCAGCTCAGGAGCCCGCATGTTTGAACCCGCCCAGCTGCGATCTTTCCTGGCCGTGGCCGAGACATTGAGCTTTACCAGGGCCGCCGAGCGACTGGGCCTCGCGCAGCCGACGGTCAGCCAGCACGTGCGGAAGCTGGAGACCGCCGCAAAGCGGGTCCTGGTGGCGCGGGACACCCGGGATGTGCGCCTGACCGATAACGGGGACGCCATGGCCGGTTTCGCCCGCAGCATCCTGTCCGCGCACGACGCCGCCGCCCGCTACTTTTCCGGATCGGCCATGCGCGGCCGGCTGCGCTTCGGCACGGCGGATGACCTCGCGATCACCGGGCTGCCGAGGATCCTGCGGGAATTCCGCCAGGTCTATCCGCAGATCAACCTGGAACTGACGGTGGGCCAGAGCACCCAGCTCTACAAACGGCTCAACGCCGGCCAGCTGGACCTGGTGTTCGTCAAATGGGTGGCAGGGGCCAAGGCCGGCACGGTGGTGCAGCAGGACTCCTTCGCCTGGGTGGGGCTGGAGCAGACGTCCCTGGACCCGGCAGAGCCGGTGCCGCTGATTGCCTACCCTTCCCCCAGCCTGAGCCGGAAACTGGCCATCGACGCTCTCGAATCCGCCGGCCGCACCTGGCGCATCACCTGCACCACCCGGCAGATCAGCGGAGTGCTGGCCGCTGTCCGGGCGGGCATCGGCGTGGCGGTCATGCCGTCCTCACTCGTGCCGGACGATCTGTTGATCATCACCCGGCGCTTCGAACTGCCGCCAGTGGGCGACGTCGATTTCACCCTGATCCGCAACCCGCTGGCGAACACCGAGGTGATCGAGGCCCTGACCCAGACGATCGCGGGCCGGACCCTGAAGCGCCCCGGCTGAGCGGACGGGACACACCTGCGTACCTGCGGCTGTACCTACTCGGGTTGCGTACTTACGCATACCATTGATCCACTCGTATTCATGGCTTATCCTGAGTGTGTTGAAGGTCAAGCAGAGGCCTGTGACAACGATTCGAATACGAACGCTGTCCTTTGCGTCTGCCGTGCGGCGACTCACCGGAGGCGTTCGGGATAGGCCGACAATGACGCCAGCCATAAACCGACCACATCGTCCCGCCGCATCGGCAACCCGGAGCCTCAAACCCGTGGCCCCGCTCTCCCAGGCAGTGCTCCGCGGCGCCGCCGCGAATCACCCCAGCCGCGGCCGCCTGGACCCTCACCACCCGACGACCCTGGTGGAGGCCGAGTACGTGGGCAGCCCCTACTGCGAACGCTGCGGCACCGACGAGTTCATCTACCTGGAGACTTTTGTCCCGGCCACGCACCACAGGGACGGCTCCATCAACCGGCTGGGCGAAGTGACGTACTTCTGCTCCGGCTGCGACGACTTCTCCGCGCACGCCGTGCCGGCCACCTGGGTTCCGCCCGGCTGGTACTTCGGCTAAGTCCGCGGACTTAAGCCTCCACAGACAACGAGCCGGGCGGCAACCATTGGAGGGTTGCCGCCCGGCTCATTTACGTTGCCCGGATCGTTTATGTTGACCCAGGGAGGAGTTCCCTAGATCAGCCCGTCCGAAATGTGGTTCGGCGTCCCGAACCGGTGGGCCGTGATGCTGATGGCCTGCTCATGTAGGAACGGCAGCAGCTCGACGCGGCCGGCTTCGGTGACCGGGTGGAAGTAGATCGCCAGGTCCGGACGCCCGCCGGTCGCCTCGGCCAGGGCCGTGGTGTTCCCGCCGATGAGCCTGACCCGCGGGGTGGAGAGCCGGCCCGCTCCGGCGGACTTGGCTGCGGCGGCCAGCCAGTCGGCGTCGTTCTCCACGGTGGGATCGATGCCGAGCCCGGAGAGTACGGTGCGCAGCTGGACGGGAAGCTCGACGGCGGTGGACACCGTCAGCGGGGATCCGGCCAGGACACCGGCCGCCACGGTCCGGACCAGGTGGGCGAGCGGTTCGCCTTCGGCGAGGCGCACCTGAACCGGCAGCGGGCGGTAGCGGAAGACGTTCCGTTCGGCGCTCAGTCCGGAGACGTCCCGGGCCGTGCCGAATTCCTCGGCCCAGGCGAGGGCGTCGGAGGCCAGGGCACGCTGCAGGCCTGCCAGCTCGCCGGCGGTCAGGAATTCCTGGGCCGCCTGCTCGATCCGGCGGACACCGGGGTGCGCGGGCGTGGCGGCAGGGTTCCCGGCCGCGGCGCTGGGCTTGCTGACCCATTCGCCAAGGCCGATGAGGTAGTTGGGCCCGCCGGCCTTGGTGCCGGCGCCGACGGCGGACTTCTTCCAGCCGCCGAAGGGCTGGCGCTGCACGATGGCGCCGGTGATGCCACGGTTGACATAGAGGTTGCCGGCCTGGACCGTGTCCAGCCAGAGGCCCACTTCCGCCGGGTCCAGCGAGTGCAGACCGGAGGTGAGGCCGTACTCGATCTGGTTCTGGATGGCGATGGCATCCTCCAGGGTCGCCGCGGTCATCACGCCCAGCACGGGGCCGAAGAATTCCGTGAGATGAAAGTAGGATCCGCGGCGCACCCCGTAGCGGACGCCCGGGCTCCAGAGCCTGCCCGTCCCGTCCAGCTTCCGCGGCTCGACGGCCCAGCTTTCCCCTTCGCCCAGGGTGGTGAGGGCGTTGAGGAGCTTGCCGCCGGCCCGTTCGATGATCGGGCCCATCTGGCTGGCCGGGTCCTCGGGGTAGCCCACCTTGAGGGAGGTGACAGCGTCGATCAGCTGGTTGTGGAAGCGCCGCGATGTGGCCACGGATCCGACCAGGATCACCAGAGACGCGGCGGAGCACTTCTGCCCGGCGTGGCCGAAGGCGGAGTACGCGACGTCCTTGGCGGCGAGGTCAAGGTCTGCGCTCGGGGTGACGATGATGGCGTTCTTGCCGCTGGTCTCGGCCAGCAGCGGCAGGTCCGTGCGGAAGGAACGGAACAGTTCGGCGGTCTCGTAGCCGCCGGTAAGGATCACCCGGTCCACCGCGGGGTGGGCGATCAGCTGCCGGCCCAGCTCACGCTCGCCCAGCTGGACCATGGTCAGCACGTCCCGCGGGACGCCGGCTTCCCAGAGTGCCTCGATCATCACGGCACCGCTGCGCCGGGCCTGTTTGGCGGGCTTGATCACGACGGCGGAGCCCGCGGCGAGGGCCGCCAGCGTGGAACCGGCCGGGATCGCCACCGGGAAGTTCCACGGCGGAGTCACCACGGTGAGCCTCGCCGGGACGAAGGTGGCGCCGTCGACGTCGTCGAGCTTGCGGGCCGCTTCGGCGTAGTAGTGCGCGAAGTCAACAGCCTCGCTGACTTCCGGATCGCCCTGGTCGATGGTCTTGCCGGTTTCGCTGGCCATTACCTCAAGCAGTTCGGCGCGGCGGGCTTCCAGGACGTCGCCGGCGCGGTGCAGGATCGCCGCCCGCTCGGCACCGGAGAGTGCGCCCCAGGCCTTGCCCTTTTCCACCGCGGCCTCGATCACGGTGTTGAGGGTCTGCTCATCGTTGATGGTGGCCGCGTCCACAGCGGCGTTGCCGAGGGTCGAGAACGGGACACGCGCCAGGATGGCGCGGCCCCAGTCGCGGTTGGCCGGCAGCGAGGGGTCGGTGTCTGCGGTGTTCTCGAAGGAGTCATGCGGCATCGGCCCGGCCGGGACGCTGCGGTTCTGCCGGCGGTTGGGCGGCGGGACCTCGTCGTCGAGTTTGGCGAGGGAGGCGAGGAAGCGCTGCTTCTCGCGCTCGAAGAGTGATTCGTTCTCGCTGAGCTCGAAGACGGCGGACATGAAGTTGTCCTGGCTGGCGCCTTCCTCGAGCCGGCGGATCAGGTAGGCGATTGCGACGTCGAACTCGGCCGGGTGGACCACCGGGGTGTACAGGAGCAGCGAGCCGACGTCCTTCTTGACCGCTTCCGCCTGGCCCTGGGCCATGCCGAGCAGCATCTCGAACTCGATGCCGGACTCCACGCCGCGCTGTTTGGCGAGCAGCCAGGCGAAGGCAATGTCGAAAAGGTTGTGGCCGGCGACGCCGATCCGGATGTTGCGGATCCGGTCGGGGTGCAGCGCGTAATTGATGACGCGCTTGTAGTTGGTGTCCGAATCCTGCTTGGTGTTGCAGGTGGCGAGCGTCCAGCCGTGCAGTGAGGCCTCCACCTGCTCCATCGGCAGGTTGGCGCCCTTGACCACGCGGACCTTGATCGCGGCGCCGCCGCCGGCGC
>NZ_MQTS01000083.1:0-7358 GCF_020532825.1 Arthrobacter sp. SO3 | reverse complement strand
GCCCAGTCCTGCAGGCGGATCATGGCGGCGAGCGCGTCCGGGAGGTAGGCCTGGAGCACGATGCCCGCCTCGAGGTCCCTGAACTCCGGCTTGTCCAAAATTCGGGTGAAGACCGCAATGGTCATGTCCAGGTCCTTGTACTCCTCCATGTCCAGGTTGATGAACTTGGCTTTCTGTCCGCCGGCGGCAAACGAGGCGGCGCGGGTGAAGAGCGGCGTGAGCTTCTCGACGACGTGCTCCACGGCCTCATCGAAGGCCCAGGCCGAGTGCGGGGCCACGGTGGAGGAGACCTTGATGGAGACGTAGTCGACGTCGGGGCGGGACAGCAGCTTGTGCGTGCCCTCGAGGCGGCGTGAGGCCTCGTGTTCGCCGAGTACGGCCTCGCCCAGGAGGTTGACGTTGAGTTTGATGCCGTCCTTGCGGATCTTCGCGATGGCGGGGCCCAGCTTGGCGTCGGTGGCATCGACGATGAGGTGGCCGACCATTTCGCGGAGCACCCGGCGGGCGATCGGGATGACCACCTGGGGCAGGGCAGGAGCCATGGAGCCGCCGAGGCGGACGGCACCGCGCATGTACCAGGGCAGGAACGCGGGGACCTTGGGGGCCAGGGCTGCGAGATTGCGGGCGGCAACCTCGAGGTCCTCGGGCCGGACAACGCCGTCGACGAATCCGACCGTGAAGTCCAGTCCGTTGGGGTCCTTCAGGACACCGGCGAGCTGCTCGGCCGAGGCATCAATCGGGACCCTCGCCGCGTCGCTGAGCCAGCGGCGCACCAGCCCGATGGCCTCCTCGGCGAGCGCGGCGGCTTCGAGGACCGGAGAGCCTTCCGCGACGGCGGCGTGTCCGGCGTCTTTGCGGGCGTTCACACCGGACTCCGTTGAAATGTTGGTCATGGCTGGCACTCGTTCTTTCTCGAAATGGGGACCGTTCTAAACTCAGTATGCGACCGGATTTTCATAAGATAAAGCGATGTTTTCCGAGCAATACTGGTTAGAAAAATCGAACGGTGCCGGGGCCGCCGGAACCGCCCCGGAACGCACGAATGCGCTATCACTTTTGGCTCCCAAAACCGGGGTATGGGAGCCAAAAGTGATAGCGCAACCGGGCAGGGAACTAGCCGACGTGGCGGTGCATCTCCACGGCTTCCTCGTGCCGAGGGCTGTCCGGGTTCATCAGCGAGTTCTTGCGGCCGTAGGTGAAGTAGATGACCAGGCCGATGACGAGCCAGACGCCGAAGCGCAGCCAGGTCTCCCAGTGCAGCTGGAGCATGAGGAAGCCGGAGGCCAGCACGCCAAACGCCGGAACGAGGGGCATGAGCGGCAGCCGGAAGGTGCGCGGGGCATCGGGCCTCTTGTAGCGGAACACGATGACCGAGAAGCAGACGACGACGAAAGCGGCCAGGATGCCGATGTTGGTCAGGTCGGCGACGGCCTTGATCGGGAACACACCGGCCAGCAGCGCGGAGGCGACTCCGGCGATCCAGGTGACGCGCTGCGGGGTGCCGTGGCGGTCCGTCTTGGCGAACCAGCCGGGGAGCAACCCGTCGCGGCTCATCGAGAACCAGACGCGGGTGACGCCGAGCAGGAAGGTGAGCATCACGGTCAGGATGGACAGCACGGCAAAGACCGAGATGATCGTGGCGATGACCGGCAGGCCCACGCTGTTGAACGCGGAGGCGAAGCCGGCTTTGGGGTCGATCTCCTGGTAGTTCTGCATGCCGGTGAGCACCAGGGTCGCGGCGACGTACAGGAGCATCGCGACGATAAGGGACATGATGATGGCCTTCGGCATGTGCTTCTTGCCGTCGGTCGCCTCTTCCGCGGCGGTGCTCATCGCGTCGTACCCGAACACGGCGAAGAACACCGTGGCAGCGCCGGCCACAACCGGGCCAAACCCGCTGGGCATGAACGGGTTGTAGTTTCCCGTATCGATGTAGAAGATGCCGAGACCGATGATGAACAGGATCAGGACTACCTTGACCCCGACGGCTACGAGTTCGAACCGGCCGAAGGTCTTGGTGCCGCGGGACAGGATCCAGGTCACCAGGAGGCAGACGGCAATCGCGGGAACATTGATGATCCCGCCGGTGCCTTCATCCGGCGTCGCGGTCATCCAGGCCGGCATATGGACGCCGATGCCGGAGAGGAACGCGTCGAAGTAGCCGGATATACCGATCGCCACCACGGCCACAATCGCGATGTATTCCAGCAACAGGTCCCAGCCAATGAACCAGCCGATGATCTCGCCGAGCGCCACGTAGCCGTACGTGTAGGCCGAACCGGCCCGCGGGATCATGCCCGCGAACTCCGCGTAGGACAACGCGGCGGCCGCGGAGGCGAGTCCCGCAATCAGAAAGGAAAACAGCACCGCCGGGCCGACGCCGGGCTCGGACTCGCTGCCGTGGGCCACGAGGCCCGCCAGGGAAAAGATGCCGACGCCGATGATGCCGCCAACGCCGATGGCGGTCAGCTGCCAGAGCCCGAGGCTCTTTAACAGGCCGCTGTGCAGGTTTTCTTCCTCGATGTCGTCGATGGGCTTGCGCCTCATGATCGACCTGGCTATGTCTTTTGTACTCATTTTCGGGGTCTTCCGCTCAGGGGTGGTGCCCATCAATCCGCCCTGTGATGGGGGTTACTCGACGACAACAGTATGCAAGCCGGATTGCATTAGATAAAGTGAATTCTCCTAATCAATAAACATTAGAATTCACAAAGGAATAGCGATGCTGGATGTCCGGCGGTTGCGCCTGCTGCGCGAATTGAAGATCCGGGGCACCCTGGCCGAGGTCGCGGAGGCGCTCCAGTACAGCCCGTCGTCGGTCTCGCAGCAGCTGGCGCTCCTGGAGAAGGAAGCCGGCGTCGAACTGCTTCGCAAGACCGGACGCCGGGTCCAGCTGACCCCGCAGGCAGAGGTCCTCGTGGCCCACACGGCCCACCTGCTGGAAACGCTGGAACAGGCCGAGGCGGATCTGGCCGCCTCACTGACCACCGTGACGGGCACGGTCCGCGTTGCGGTCTTCCAGTCCGCGGCGCTGGCCTTGATGCCGGATGCCCTCACCCGAATGTCCTCACGCTATCCCGAAGTCCGGATCGAAATGATCCAGCGGGAACCCGAAACGGCACTTCATGAGACCTGGGCCCGGGACTTTGACCTGGTGATTGCCGAGCAGTACCCCGGCCATGCGGCCCCCCGCTATGCCGAACTCGACCGGCTCCGGCTCACGAGCGATGCCATTCGCCTCGCGGTTCCTCCCCGCTCCTCCGAGCGCCCGGCGATTACGTCCCTCACGGACACCGCCGGGCTGGCCTGGGTGATGGAGCCCCGCGGCGCGGCGTCACGGCACTGGGCCGAACAGGCCTGCCGCAGCGCCGGATTCGAGCCCGACGTCCGCTTCGAGACGGCCGACCTGCAGGCGCAGATCCGGCTGATCGAATCCGGGAACGCCGTGGCCCTGATGCCGGACCTCGTCTGGACCGGGAGAGGCACAACGTCGCAGCTGATTACCCTGCCGGGTGATCCGCACCGGAGCATCTTCACCTCGGTGCGGCGCTCCAGCGTCAAGCGCCCGGCCATCCTGGCCACCCGGGAGATCCTGGCGGAGACAGCGGCGTCCATCCCGCCCGCCGGCCCGTAAGCCGGCGGGCGGCACTGGCGGGCGGTGCCGGCCTGCGGGGGGGTGTTGGCTTGCTCACAGCGCTTCCGGCGGCCCGGCGCTAGACTGGATCCGTTATGAATCGCACAATATTCAAGTCCAAAATCCACCGCGCCACGGTCACGCACGCGGACCTCCACTATGTCGGTTCGGTCACCGTGGACCTGGATCTGCTGGAAGCGGCCGACATCCTGCCCGGCGAACTGGTCTCCATTGTCGACGTCACCAACGGTGCCCGGCTGGAGACGTACACAATCGCCGGCGAGCGCGGTTCCGGGGTAATCGGGATCAACGGCGCCGCCGCGCACCTCATGCACGAGAACGACATCATCATCCTGATCACCTACGCCCAGATGACCACTGATGAAGCCAAGGCCTACAGCCCCAAAGTGGTCCATGTGGACAAGGACAACAAGATTGTCCAGATCGGCAACGACCCCGCGGAGGGCCACACCCCCGGGATCATGCGCCCGCCGTACGCGCTGAATAACGCCACGCTTAACTGACGGCGTCAGCGCGCGGGCGTACTTCTGCCGTAACAGGCGTCGGGCGTAATTAAAGCTGATTACTCTGGAAGGGTGACTGCCGCCCATTCCCCGCCTTCGACGTTGCGGAGTGCCGCGTGCTAGGCGTCCTCGCCGGTTTCTTCGTGGTCTGGTGCATCATCCTGGTGGGCATGTTCGTCGGCCGGCGCGGAATCCTGGGCGAGAACGCCCGCTCCGTACTCAGCGCGCTGACATTCTTCGTCGCCAGCCCGGCCCTGCTGTTCGACACCCTCAGCAAGGCCAAGGTCCACGATATTTTCGCCGCCCCGCTGCTGGTGACGGCGGTCGGCGCCATCGCGACGGCGGCACTCTTCTTCGGCATCGTCCGCTTCCTGCTCAAACGCTCCGTGCCCGAATCCCTCATGTCCTCCATGAGCGCTTCGCTGGCCAACTCCGCCAACCTCGGCATCCCCATCGCCGTGTACGTCCTGGGCGACGCAAGTTATGTGGCGCCGCTGCTGATCTTCCAGCTGGCTTTCTTCACCCCCATGTTCCTGATGGTCCTGGATGCCACCACCAGCAAACACCGGACCACGCCGCTGAGCTTCCTGCTGATGATCCTGCGGAATCCCATGATCGTGGGCTCCGGGCTGGGCCTGACGGTGGCCGCCACCGGCTGGCAGGTGCCGCCGCTGGTGATGGAGCCCATCCACCTGATCGGCGGGGCCGCGATTCCGGCCATGCTGCTCGCCTTCGGGATGAGCCTGAACGGCTCCCGCCCGCTGCACGCCTCGGCGGGGCGCCGGATCGAGACCCTGCTGGCCAGCGGCTTCAAGCTCATTGTCCATCCGCTGCTGGCCTACCTCCTCGCCCGCTTCGCCCTGCAGCTGGCGGACCAGGCACTTTTCGCCGTGGTGGTGACCTCCGCCCTGCCCACCGCGCAGAACGTTTTCGTGATCGCCAACCGCTACCAGACCGGCCTCACCGTCGCCAAGGACACCATCCTGATCACCACGGTCGTCGCCGTGCCGGCCATGATCGGCGTGGCCCTGCTGCTCGCCTGAGCATCCCCCGCACCGCTCCCGCACCACACCATCCGGAGGACCCATGAGAACCAGCCTGGACACCGTCATCATCGGAGGCGGGGCCATGGGCTCGGCGGCGGCCTGGGCCCTGGCCAGCCGCGGCCGGGCCGTGACCCTGCTGGAACAGTTCAGCCCCGGGCACCGCAACGGCGCTTCCCACGGCGCCACCCGGAACCTCAACCCCGGCTACGCCGATCCCGCCTACGTCGCCATGCTGGCCGAGGCCGTCCGGCTCTGGGACGAGCTCGAGGCCGATGCCGGAGAGCGCCTGCTGGCGCGCACCGGCGTCGTGAACCACGGGACCGACCCGCTGCTGGGGCAGGTGCGGAGGGCCCTGCAAGGGGCCGGGCTGCGGGCCGAATTCCTGGGTGCAGCGGAAGCGGCCGAACGGTGGCGCGGCATCCGGTTCGACCAGCAGGTGCTGCACATGCCCGACGGCGGGCAGCTGAATCCCGATGCCGCCCTGCCGGCGCTGCAGCGCCTGGCCGCGGGCCGCGGCGCCGAGATCCGGCACCGGGTCAAGGTGCTGGAGCTCGTGGTGGCGGACGACGGCGTCCGGCTCACGGTCGACGCCGGCGGCCGCACCGAGGTGCTGACCGCGCGGCAGGCCGTGGTCACCGCCGGTGCCTGGACCTCGAAACTGCTCGGCGGCCTGGTGCCCCTCCCCCGGCTCACCGTCACCCAGGAACAGCCGGCGCACTTCGCCGTTGCCGACAAGGGCGCGGTCTGGCCCGGGTTCAACCATGTCCCCGGCCAGAGCGCGGAATTCGCGGACTGGTACTCACCGGTCTATGGCATGCCGACGCCGGGCGAGGGCATCAAGGCCGGCTGGCACGGCGTGGGGCCGGTCGTGGACCCGGACCGGAGATCCTTCACGCCGGAACCAGTGCAACTGGCGGCGCTGCAAAGCTACGCGCGGCGGTGGCTGCCCGGCGTGGATGCCGACTCCCTCGCCGACATCAGCTGCACCTACACCACCACCGCGGACGAGAACTTCATCCTTGACCGCATTGGGCCGCTCGTGATCGGTGCGGGCTTCTCCGGCCACGGGTTCAAGTTCACCCCCGTCGTCGGGCGGATCCTCGCCGACCTGGCCACCGGCGACGGCCCGGCGCCGGCGATCTTCTCGGCCTCCCGCCCCGGGATCCGCTGACCCCCGCCCCCAAAAAAGCAACGCGGGGTCACATCGCGCCCATCCGGGGGTCCGGCATGGGCGCGATGTGACCCCGCGTTGCTGTGTGCGCCGGTAGGCTGGGACCGGTCTTAAGCCGCCCCGCGGGTAACCCCGGGGCAACAGCATGAAGTAAGGACAAATTGCACAGCGTCAGAACCCGCGGCACCGCCAGGTCCGGGGCCGTCGACTGGATCGCGGCCGGGCTGGCAGGGCTGCTGCTGATCTCCGCCACGGCCTGCGCCGGCACGGGGACGGCCCCGGCCGCCGCCCCGACAGCCGTCGTGAGCACAGCCGGCAGCCCGGCGGTCGCCTCCCCGGAACCGAGCGCCGAAAGCACCCCGAACCAGCAGCCGGCCTTCGCTGCCAAGGCCCTGGACGTCCTGGCGACGATCCCGGTCAAGGGCCGGGCGCCCAAGACGGGCTACTCGCGCGATCAGTTCGGCCAGGCCTGGGCCGACGTCGACCGCAACGGCTGCGACACCCGCAACGACATGCTCCGCCGGGACCTGACCGACCTCGCCCTCAAGCCCGGCACCGGGGACTGCGTTGTCCTTTCCGGCATCCTGAACGACCCCTACACCGCAACCCTGATCAACTTCCTCCGCGGCAACAGCACCAGTGACGCGGTGCAGATCGACCATGTGGTGGCCCTCAGCGACGCCTGGCAGAAGGGCGCCCAGCAACTCACCGAGGCCCAGCGGCTCTCCTTCGCCAACGATCCGCTGAACCTGCTTGCGGTGGATGGCCCCGCCAACCAGCAAAAGAGCGACGGCGACGCCGCCACCTGGCTCCCTGCGAACAAGTCATACCGCTGCGACTACGTGGCCCGCCAGATCTCGGTCAAGTCCAGCTACGGGCTCTGGGTCACCGCGGCCGAGCACGATGCGATGGCACGGGTGCTCGGCGACTGCCCGGACGCAGCCGCCCCCGGCAGCGGGGAGGCGCCGCCTCCCCCGATACAG
>NZ_MQTS01000082.1:16865-36003 GCF_020532825.1 Arthrobacter sp. SO3 | reverse complement strand
GGGGCTGCGGGGGCGGCTTCCTTGGCGGGGGCTGCGGGTGCCTCCTGCTTGGGAGCCTCAACCGGAGCAGCTGCCTTGGGAGCTTCCTGCTTCGGTGCTGCTGCTGCCTTCGGAGCCTCAGCGGCGGGAGCCGCAGCGGGGGCAGCGGTACCGGAACCGATCACGGCGAGGACGGAGCCGACCTCGGCCGTTTCATCCTCGGCGACGCGGATTTCCTGCAGGACGCCGGCGACCGGGGACGGGATCTCGGTATCGACCTTGTCGGTGGACACCTCGAGCAGCGGCTCGTCGACCTCGACGGTGTCGCCGATGCTCTTGAGCCAGCGGGTGACGGTGCCTTCGGTGACGCTCTCGCCCAGGGCCGGGAGCGTGACTTCGTGGCTTTCGCCGGCGGGAGCGGCTGCTTCGGCAGCCGGCGCCGCGGCGGCGGGGACCTCAGCGGCGGGGGCCGGTGCCTCGGCGGCCGACGGCGATTCAGCGGCGGGTGCTTCCTCGGCCGGTGCCTCGGCTGCAGGGGCTTCGGCTGAGCCAGCGGAACCGGAGCCGTCGCCGATGCGCACGAGAGGCGCGCCAACTTCAGCGGTCTCGTCTTCGGCGACGAGGATTTCCTCGATCACGCCGGCGATCGGAGAGGGGATCTCGGTGTCTACTTTGTCGGTGGAAACCTCGAGCAGCGGCTCGTCCACCTCTACCCGGTCACCTACCTGCTTGAGCCAGCGGGTGACGGTTCCTTCGGTGACACTCTCACCGAGGGCGGGCAAGTTAACGGATTCAGACATGTCGTCCCCGTTCTCCTTATTGATCTTTAGTGCGGATGATTGCTGCCTTGGTCGAGCTTAGTGCACCCGGCATTTCTGGCCGGGTGCACCAAGCACGGAGTTCTTGCGGTGGTGCGGGCGGAACTGTTAGCCGTGAAGGGGCTTGCCGGCCAGAGCCAGGTGGGCCTCGCCCAGGGACTCGTTCTGGGTCGGGTGCGCGTGGACCAGCTGGGCCACGTCTTCCGGGTAGGCTTCCCAGTTCACGATCAGCTGGGCTTCGCCGATCTGCTCGCCCATGCGGGCGCCGATCATGTGGACGCCGACGACGGGGCCGTCCTTCTGGCGGACCAGCTTGACCAGGCCGCTGGTGCCCAGGATGGAGCTCTTGCCGTTGCCGGCGAGGTTGTATTCCTGGGTCTGGATCTGGTCGTCACCGAACTTGGCCTTGGCGGCCTTTTCCGTGTAGCCCACCGTGGCGATTTCGGGCTCGGAGTAGGTGACCTTGGGGATGTTGACGTCTTCGACGACGACGGGCTTCAGGCCGGCGATTTCTTCGGCGACGAAGATGCCCTGCTGGTAGCCGCGGTGCGCGAGCTGGACGCCGGGGACGATGTCGCCCACGGCGTAGACGTTGCCGACGCCGGTGTGCAGGCGCTCGTTGGTGATGACGAAGCCGCGGTCGATGGTCAGACCGGCCTCTTCGTAACCGAGGTTCGCCGTGACCGGGCCACGGCCGACGGCCACCAGCATGAGGTCGGCTTCGAAGGTCTTGCCGTCCACCAGGGTGACCTTGACGCCGTCGGCGTTCTGCTCAACGCCCTGGAAGAAGGTGCCGGTGGAGAACTTGATGCCGCGCTTCTTGAAGGCGCGCTCGAAGGCCTTGACGATCGTCGCGTCCTCGTTCGGGACCAGCGACGGCAGGCCCTCGATGATGGTGACGTCGACGCCGAAGGACTTCCAGACTGAAGCGAATTCGACGCCGATCACGCCGCCGCCCAGGATGATCGCGCTCTTGGGGATGAAATCCATGGTGAGGGCTTCGTCGGAGGTGATGACCTTGCCGCCGATTTCCAGTCCGGGCAGCGAGCGGGAGTACGAGCCGGTCGCGAGGACAATGTTTTTGCCCTTGTACGCGGTGCCGTTCACGACGACGGTGTCGGTGCCCTGGAGCTTGCCTTCGCCCTCGATGACGGTGATGCCCTTTTTGCCCTTGATAAGGCCCTGCAGGCCCTTGAACTTGCCGGCGATGATGCCGTCTTTGTAGGCGTTGACGGCGGTGATGTCGATGCTGTCAAGGGTGACGTTGACGCCGTACTTCGCAGAGTCGCGGGCGTGGTCGGCCAGTTCTGCCGAGTGCAGCAGGGCCTTGGTGGGGATACAGCCGTTGTGCAGGCAGGTGCCGCCGAGCTTGCCCTTTTCGATCAGGCCGACGGTGAGGCCGAGCTGAACGGCACGCAGGGCAGTTGCGTAGCCGCCGCTGCCGCCGCCGAGTACCAGGATGTCGAATTCTTGCGCAGTTGCCTGATCGGCCACTAAAACGCTCCCTCGCGTGAACGATGACGCGAGAGTACGCATCATCTGGTCTTGGAACTTCCTGCCGTGATTATGCCAGCAGGACAATTCCCTTTCATTTGTGACTACCGGAGTTCACCTTAGCGAACCACTAATACATGCTCCACCTTGCCGTGGCGTTTGTGGAGCGCTTGTGTCCAGTGTCACGCAGCCTTGTGGCCGGGGGATCAGCCCCGGCCACAAGGCCGCGCAGACGTCTGGGCGGGGAGGCCTAAGCGGTTTTGGCCAGGATGTCCTCGACGTAGGCCACGAGGGTGCGCACGGTGCATCCGGTGCCCTGCTTGTGGTTGTAGCCGTAGGGGCTGCCGTTGTTGAACGACGGGCCGGCGATGTCGATGTGTGCCCAGGGGATCTGTTCGCCGTCCTTGCCCTTGCCGACGAATTCGCGCAGGAAGACGGCCGCCGTCATCATGCCGCCGTGGCGTTCGCCGATGTTGGCGATGTCCGCGACCTGCGAGTCGAGGCTGGGGCGCAGCTCTTCGGGAAGCGGCATCGGCCAGACGAGCTCGCCGGCGCGGTCCGCTGCAGCCTTGATCGGGCCGGTGACCGAGTCGGAGCCCATGACGCCGGCGGTGCGGTCGCCGAGGGCGACCAGCTGCGCGCCAGTGAGGGTGGCGACGTCGATGATGGCGTCCGGGAACTCCTGGCTTGCGGCGACGATCCCGTCCGCCATGACCAGGCGGCCCTCGGCGTCGGTGTTGAGGACCTCGACGGTTTTGCCGCCGAACATGGTCAGCACGTCCGCCGGACGCTGGGCAGCGCCGGAGGGCATGTTCTCGGCAATGCAGAGCCAGGCGGTTGCCTTGACGGGCAGGCCGAGGCCGGCGATGGCCAGCACGCTGTTAAGGACGACGGCGGCGCCCGCCATGTCGGACTTCATGTCGCCCATGCCAAGAGCCGGCTTGATCGAGATGCCACCGGTGTCGAAGGTGATGCCCTTGCCCACGAGGGCGATCTTGGCGGTGGCCCTGGCCGGGGAGTATTCAACCTTGACCAGGCGCGGCTGGCGGGTGGAGCCCTTGCCGACGCCGAGGATCCCGCCGAAGCCTTCCTTCTCCAGTCGCTTCTCGTCCCACACGGTCACCTTGACCGGCAGGCCCTTCGAGAGTTCCTTGGCCGCGTCGGCGAAGGATTCGGGGAACAGGTGGCTCGGCGGCTGGTTGACCAGGGAACGGGTGGCGTTGACGGCCTTGCCGATCAGTGCGGCACGGTCCAGCACCGGCAACAGGGCCTTGTCCGCGGCAAAGTCGGTGACAATGACGACGTTCTTCACCGGATCCTTCAGGCCATCCTTGGAGGAGCGGTACTCGGTGAAGGAGTAGGCGCCCATTGCGGCGCCCTCGGCGACGGCTGCCACCTCGCCAAGGGACGACGTCGGGAGGGCCAGGGTGACCGTGTCGACGCCGGCGAGCTGGCGGACGGCTGAGCCGGCGGCGCGGCGGAGTGCTTCTTCGGTAAGCGGCTGGGATCCGGAAATCCTGCCGACCCCGGCGAGCACAAGGACCTTCGCGCCGGCTTCGCTCAGGCCAGGGAGGCGGTGGGCCTGGTCGGCTGCCCCGGTAATGCCAAGAACAGTCAGTGATTCCGCCAGGGCTTCGGCGGCCTTCGCCGTCAGGGGGTTGCTGAGCAGGACGGGTCCGTCTGTGCCCTGCCCCACGCCAATGACGAGGGCATCGCTGGGGGACCGCTTGAGGTCCCCGGCGACTGCACTAAGTTTGACTTCAGTATTCTTGACCACGAGGGCAGTCCTCAATTCTCTGAGTTTTTGCGGCAGGAACTGCATGTTCGGCGCCCTGCCATGGAACCTGGGCCACTGCCGGTTTGAGACGTAACCCAGGTGTCTTCAAGCCGTCATAGGGCCAGTTCCGATCGTAGTCTCTCCCCGGCGCGGGTGTTCAATTGAATGAGAGCTGGGGCACACCCCGATCAGGAATGCTCCCGCACTCCGGGGCGTTGTACCCGGTAGCAGGGGCGCAGCCCCGCACGGCCCGTCCGGCCGCTCCCAATGACTACGACGAAAGGAACATGCCGTGATTGAACGGATTTCCGGCTCCTTGCTGGACCCCGAATCGCTCTACCTGCGTGATGACGCGCTGTTCCACAGCCCCGAAATGCGCGGACTGAACCTCGTCATGGGATTCACCGGATTCGCTGATGCAGGGCATGTCGTCCGGCAGATCACCGGCGAAATGCTGGAGACCCTGGACTCGGAGATGGTGGCCGAGTTCGACGCCGACCAACTGATCGACTACCGGTCGCGCCGCCCGCAGATCAGCTTCGTCGAAGACCACCTGCAGGACTATCAGGCGCCGCGCCTCGCGCTGTACCGGCTGGTCGACGGGCTCGGCAGCCCGTTCCTGCTCCTGGCCGGGTTCGAACCGGACCTGCAATGGGAGCGGTTCGCCCGCGCCGTCATTGGCATCGTCGAGGAGCTGGACGTCAACCTCGTCACCTGGATCCATTCCATCCCCATGCCGGTACCGCACACCCGGCCCGTCGGGGTGACGGTCCACGGCAACCGCCCGGACCTCATCGAGGGCATTTCGGTGTGGAAGCCCACCGTCGAGGTGCCTGCCGCCGTCGGCCACATCCTCGAACTGCGGCTGACGGAAGCCGGGCGCAACGTTGCCGGCTACGTGATGCATGTGCCGCACTACCTTGCCGAAGCCGAATACCCGACGGCCGCCGTCGCCGGACTCGAATACCTGGGGGCAGCCACCTCGCTTATGCTGCCCACCGACCGGCTCCGCGAAGCGGGCCGGGAAGTCGGACGCCAGATCGCCGAGCAGATTGAGGCCTCAGCGGAAGTGCAGCAGGTCGTTTCACGGCTCGAAATCGGTTACGACGAGAACGCCGAAGGCACCGTGCGGCGTTCCCTGCTCGCTGACGAGAACGACCAGCTTCCCAATGCGGACGCCCTTGGTGCTGCCGTGGAGGCCTACCTGGCAAGTAAAGAACCCGGCGAATAAATACTATTTTTCCATCCGCGGGCATAATGGGGGAGTGACCTCACCCCGCGCCTGGCTGATCTGGATTATTGGGATCTTTGCGTACCTCGTGGCGGTCAGCCAGCGCACCTCGTTCGGGGTGGTGGGGCTCGAGGCTACCGAACGCTTCCACGCCAGCGCGGCCGAAATTTCCTTCTTCACCGTGCTGCAGCTCCTCGTCTATGCCGCCCTGCAGATCCCGGTCGGCATCCTCGTGGACCGCTTCGGCTCCCGGGCGATGATCGCCGGCGGCGCGCTGCTGATGGGGCTCGGCCAGCTTCAGCTGGCGTTCACCGAGAACATTCCCGGCGGCGTCCTGGGCCGCGTGCTGGTGGGCGCCGGGGATGCGATGACTTTTATCTCCGTGATCCGGCTGATCCCGATCTGGTTCGCCCCCGCCCGCGTCCCGCTGCTCACCCAGCTGACCGGTATGTCCGGCCAGCTGGGCCAGCTCATCAGCGTGGTGCCGTTCGCGATGATCCTGCACCTCGCCGGCTGGACCCCCGCCTTCCTGACGCTGGCGGCCATGTCGGCCCTTGCCCTGGTTCTCGTGCTGGTCCTGCTGCAGGACCGTCCGCCCGGGCATCCCGCGCCGGAATCCTCCCAGGGGCTGCGCGCCACCGGGGTCACGCTCGCCCAGGCATGGCGGCAGCCCGGAACCCGGCTGGGACTTTGGAGCCACTTCACCGTCCAGTTCAGCGGCACCGTGTTCGCCATGACCTGGGGCTACCCGTTCCTGATCTCCGCCCAGGGCCTGGACACCGCCGTCGTGTCGGGGCTGATGACGTTGTATGTGGCCGCGGCCATCGCTGCCGGGCCGCTGATGGGCAGCTTCGTCGCGCGGCATCCGCTGCGGCGCTCCACCATGGTGCTGCTGATCTCTGCCGCCACCGCCGCGGCGTGGGCGGCGGTGCTGCTGATTCCGGGCCGTTCCCCGCTGTGGCTGCTGGCCGGGCTTGTGGTGGTGCTCGCCATCGGCGGCCCCGGTTCCATGATCGGCTTCGACTTCGCCCGCACGTTCAACCCGGCCCACCGGATCGGCACCGCCACCGGAATCGTGAACGTCGGCGGCTTCATCGCCTCGCTCATCGCCATTTACCTGATCGGTCTGGTCCTGGACGTCCTGCACGCCACCGGCTTCTCCCAGGGCGAGCTCTACGGGCTCGATCCGTTCCGCATCGCACTGAGCGTGCAGTTCCTGCTGCTGGCAGGAGGATCGGGCGCGATCATTTTCATCCGGCGGAAAGTGCGGAGGCAGATGGCGGCCCAGGGCGTAGTTGTGCCTCCGCTGCTGACGGCCCTCGCCGAGCAGCGCAGGCTCAGCGCGGAGCGGCGCCGCACGCCCTGACGGCCGCTCGCGGGTTGTCCACATAGGAAGCGCGGACACTTACGCCGGCCCGCGGGGACCGCGAAGCTGGCTCCATGACAGCTCCCGATCATCTGAGAATCACCGGCCCGGAGGACATCCTCGGGTTCATCCCCCATTCCCTGGGTTACTGGCCGGCCCGCAGCCTCGTGGCCATGACCCTGCAGGGCAAGCGGCTCGGAGCGACGCTCCGGGTGGATCTCCCCGGCGAGGGCGGCGGCCCGGGCAGTTGTGGTCCCGCCGGACTGGCTGCCTTCGCCCGCTCCGTGTCGTCCTACCTGGAAGCCGACGAGGACGCCGACGGCTCGCTGTTGGCCCTCTTCACCGCAACCGACGGGGACGGCACACCCTGGGCTGAACTCCTGACCGGGCTTGAGAACGCCCTGGCCGACGCCGGCATGCCGGTGCGGGACGCCTGGCTCGTCGGGGCGGAATACTGGCGCAATGCCTATTGCCTGGATCCGTCGTGCTGCGAACCGCCGGGGCGGCCGGTTGAGGAGATCAGGAACAGCCGGCTGAACGCCGAGATGGTGTTCCGCGGCAGCACTGTCGGGGCGGCCCCCGGAACATCACTTAGCACGCCGCTGGGGGCAGCGGATCCCGCCGTGCTGGCGGCCCAGCGGGAGTGGGAGCAGCTGTTCTCTGCCTGCGCACGGGACAGGTCCCAGTTCGGCCAGGTCCTGGGCGTCTGGTCGCGGGTGTTGGATGCGCCGGCGCCGGGGCCGAAGCTGGCCTCGGACCTCACGGGCTACCTGCGCGCGTCCCTCTGCGTCCCACCGTGGCGCGACGCCGTCCTCGTGATGGCAGCTGCCGGGCCTGCGGCCGCGGAGCATGGCGCCGAGGACTTCGGCGTGTTCGACGGCGGCCGGCTGGACGCCGGACGGGGCCGTTCCCTGGCTGATTCCGCACCGTTGAAGACGCCACTTGCTCCTTTGCCGCCGCTGGAGGGATTTCCGGCCCGGACCCCGCGCCATGGGCGGGACGGCAGCAGCGGGGAATCCGCCAACGAACCAGCGCCGGACGTGCCCGGCTATGGCGAGGTCCTGCTGGGGCTCGCGCCCCCGCTGCCGGACTGGACCTTGATGGCTCGCCTGGAACGGGTCCTGGAACAGGTGGGCGCCGCCGGCGGCGAAGCAGGAGCCGCCGCGCTGACCGGGCAGGGCTGGATCGAATGGTGCCGCGGCAAGGGATCCTTCGCGGACGCACTGTTCAGCCGCGCGAACGAGCAGCACCCGGGCTACCGGCTGGCGGAACTGCTCGGCGAGCTGGTCCGCCGAGGGACACTCTGCGGCTGGGCGCGCAGGAGGGAGACCGCCTGGCAAAGGTTCGAGCCGGACGTGGCCTAACCCCGGCGTGACGCGGGCCGGGGTGGCGCCCCAGGTATACGAGGCCGGTCCGCGGTGCCGGTGGCAGGATATTGCGTCCCCAAGCCACGGTTCGGTGCCGATCCGGAAAATCGTGAGACAATGGTTGCCGAGACCCGGTTGGGTCCGTGTATTAAGTGCTCATAGTGGACCTTGGAAACAGGGAACATTACGGTCACCCCAGGAGTTCTACTTAGTGGCTCTGCTGGTCGTGATTGCACCTGATGTGAAACACGGACTTGACAGGGTCATAGTGGTGTTGCCCGTATGGTGATTCCACAGACCGCTGCTAGAAAGGTTTTCTGTGACCCCGTCTTCCGCGAAGAAGGAACCCGCCGACCAGGCCGTCTTGTCCCCCGAGGAGAAGAAGGCGGCGACGAGCGCCAAGCGCGCTGCCACGCGTGCAGCCAACAAGGCTGTCAAAGACGCAGCCCTGGCCGAAGGTGGCGACACCGCCCTGGCGGCCGCCAAGCCCGAACCCAAAAAGCGCGGGCCCAAGCCCGGCGCCAAGGCCGCGGCACAGGCCGCCGGCAAAGCCGCAAACGGTGACGACGACACCGATGAGGACGTCGAGGTTGACCTGGACGATGTCGTGGTCGAGGCCGTAGAGATCGGTGAAGACGGCGAGGAGATCCCGGGTAAGGCCGCAGCAGCCACCACCGGATCCGGCTTCGTCTACTCCGACGCCGACGATGACGACGCCCCGGTCCAGCAGGTGATGTCCGCCGGCGCCACCGCTGACCCCGTCAAGGACTACCTGAAGCAGATCGGCAAGGTCGCCCTGCTGAACGCTGAGCAGGAAGTCGACCTCGCCCTGCGCATCGAGGCAGGTCTCTTTGCCGAGGAAAAGATCAACGCCGACGACGGGACGATGGATCCGAAGCTCAAGCGTGAGCTCGAATTCGTCATCCACGACGGCAAGCGTGCCAAGAACCACCTGCTGGAGGCCAACCTCCGCCTCGTGGTCTCCCTCGCCAAGCGCTACACCGGCCGCGGCATGCTGTTCCTGGACCTGATCCAGGAAGGAAACCTGGGCCTGATCCGTGCGGTTGAGAAGTTCGACTACACCAAGGGCTTCAAGTTCTCCACCTACGCCACCTGGTGGATCCGCCAGGCCATCACCCGGGCCATGGCAGACCAAGCCCGCACCATCCGCATCCCGGTGCACATGGTGGAAGTCATCAATAAGCTGGCCCGCGTGCAGCGCCAGATGCTGCAGGACCTCGGCCGCGAACCCACCCCGGAAGAGCTGGCCCTCGAACTGGACATGACGCCCGAAAAGGTCGTCGAGGTCCAGAAGTACGGCCGTGAGCCGATCTCCCTGCACACCCCGCTGGGCGAGGACGGCGACTCCGAATTCGGTGACCTCATTGAGGACTCCGAAGCCGTCGTCCCGGCCGACGCGGTCAGCTTCACCCTGCTGCAGGAACAGCTGCACTCGGTGCTGGACACCCTCTCCGAACGTGAGGCCGGCGTCGTCGCCATGCGTTTCGGCCTGACTGACGGACAGCCGAAGACTTTAGACGAAATCGGCAAGGTCTACGGCGTCACGCGTGAGCGGATCCGCCAGATCGAATCCAAGACCATGTCCAAGCTGCGGCACCCGTCGCGGTCCCAGGTCCTGCGGGACTACCTGGACTAGGCAAAGAACCAACCAACGCGGGGTCACTTACCGCCCATCATCCTCGAAGGAACGGGCCGGAAGTGACCCCGCGTCGGTCGTTAACGGGGCTGGCTCCGCGTTGGTCGTCCAAGAGGAGTGGCCCCGCGTTGGTCGTTCAAGTGGACCGGCCGGGTTAACGCTGAAAGGGCCCCTCCGCATCGGGAGGGGCCCTTTCCTAAGTGGTCTTGTTCTTGAAAGGTCTAGTCGACGGGAACCGGCGGCTTCTCGTTAAGACGACCCGTCTCGTCGTGCCAGTCAGAGCTGAGCGGCCTGAGCGTCGGTTCTACGGCGCGGGCGTGGTGGCCGCAGAAAAGAAGCTCACCCCCGGAGGCGCCGAGAACAACCCGGACATATGCCTGTGCTCCGCAACGATCGCACCGGTCGACGGTGCTTAGTGTGCGGTCCGCAACTGCTGTTGTCATGTTCGGCCTCCTTGGTAGATCGGTATACCTATATAACCAGCATTCGCAGCGAAACCATGGCTCGGATTGCCCACTTTCGCTGTACGCGTATCACGTCTCGGTAACGGGTTCCGGCGCAGGGGGTGGCCGGGGAGTGGCAGCACGCCGGACCGCGGCACTCCGACTACCCTAGGAAGAGCGCCAAATGCTTACCCGTCCCTGGCCGCCGTCCCGTTCCTGAAGGAGTCTCCGCCCCGTGGCACCAAGTTCTGATTACACCGCCCGGCATCTCTCCGTGCTGGAGGGCCTCGAAGCCGTCCGTAAGCGCCCGGGCATGTACATCGGTTCCACAGACTCCCGCGGCCTCATGCACTGCCTCTGGGAGATCATCGACAACTCGGTCGACGAGGCCCTCGCCGGTTTCGGTCACGACATCAAAATCATTCTGCATGCGGACAACTCGGTGGAAATCCACGACGACGGCCGCGGCGTCCCGGTGGACATCGAACCGAAAACCGGGCTGAGCGGCGTCGAGGTCGTCTTCACGAAACTGCACGCGGGCGGCAAATTCGGCGGCGGCTCGTACACGGCCTCGGGCGGGCTGCACGGCGTCGGTGCCTCCGTCGTGAACGCGCTGTCAGCCCGACTCGACGTCGACGTCGACCGCGGCGGCAAAACCTACAGGATGTGTTTCCGCCGGGGCGAGCCCGGGCGCTTCAAGGATACCGGCAGCAAGCCGGACCCGGCCTCGGTCTTCTCGCCCTTCGTCGACGGTTCCGTCCTGGACGTCGTGGGCAAGGCCAAGCGTGGCGTCACCGGCACCCGGATCCGCTACTGGGCCGACCGGCAGATATTCACCCCGGATGCCAAGTTCTCCTACGACGAGCTGGCGGCCCGCGCCCGCCAGACCTCCTTCCTGGTCCCCGGACTGAAGCTCACCGTCCGGGACGAGCGACGGCTCCCCGGCACGCCGGGCGAGGCCGGCCCGCATGAGGAAGTCTTCCACCACGACGGCGGCCTTTCCGAGTTCGTCGAGTACCTCGCCGCCGACCCCGCCGTCACCGACATCTGGCGGCTGCACGGCGCCGGGAAGTTCAAGGAAACCGTCCCGGTCATCGATGAGAAGGGCCACAGCCAGCTGACGGAGGTGGAACGGGACTGTGAGGTCGACGTCGCCCTCCGCTGGGGCATCGGCTACGACAGCACGGTGCGCACCTTCGTCAACATCATCGCCACCCCCAAGGGCGGCACGCACCAGACCGGCTTCGAACAGGCGCTCCTCAAGACCTTCCGCAAAGCGGTCGAAACCAATGCCCGGAAACTCAAAGCGGGCAACGACAAGATCGAAAAGGACGACATCTTCGCGGGGCTCACCGCGGTCCTCACCGTGCGGCTGGCGGAACCGCAGTTCGAGGGACAGACTAAGGAAATCCTGGGCACCTCCGCCGTGCGGGCCATCGTGGCCAAGGTGGTGGAACAGGAGATCAACGCGAAGCTGACCTCCTCCCACCGCAACGACAAGGCCCAATCGGCGCTGCTGCTGGAAAAGGTCGTCAGCGAGATGAAGTCGCGCATCTCCGCCCGCGTCCACAAGGAAACCCAGCGCCGGAAGAACGCCCTCGAAACGTCCTCCATGCCCACCAAGCTCGCGGACTGCCGCACCGACGACGTCGCCCGCTCAGAACTGTTCATCGTCGAAGGCGACTCCGCCCTCGGCACCGCCAAGCTGGCGCGCTCCTCCGACTTCCAGGCGCTGCTGCCCATCCGCGGCAAGATCCTCAACGTCCAGAAGGCCTCGGTAGGTGACATGCTCTCCAACGCCGAATGCGCGGCCCTCATCCAGGTGGTGGGCGCAGGCTCCGGCCGGAGCTTCGACATCAGCGCGGCCCGGTACGGCAAGGTCATCCTGATGACCGACGCCGACGTCGACGGCGCCCACATCCGCACCCTCCTGCTGACGCTGTTCTTCCGCTACATGCGGCCGATGATCGAGCACGGCCGCGTCTTCGCCGCCGTCCCTCCGCTGCACCGGGTGGAGGTCATCAACGCCGGCCAGAAGGCCAACGAGATGATCTACACCTACTCGGAGGCGGAACTGCATGTCCTGCTGGACAGGCTTGCCAAGGAGGGCAAGCGGTACA
Source organism: Arthrobacter sp. SO3 (assembly GCF_020532825.1). GTDB lineage: Bacteria > Actinomycetota > Actinomycetes > Actinomycetales > Micrococcaceae > Arthrobacter. The sequence goes on along the minus strand of NZ_MQTS01000082.1, from coordinate 23,751 downwards.
AGGAGCCGATCCAGCGCTATAAGGGCCTGGGTGAGATGGACGCGGAGCAGTTGGCCGAGACCACCATGGACCCCCGGCACCGCACCCTGCGCAAGGTCGGGATCGAAAACGCCAAACAGGCCGAGGAGACCTTTGATCTGCTGATGGGCTCCGACGTCGCGCCCCGCAAGGACTTCATCATCGCCGGGGCGGCGAGCCTGGACCGGGAGCGCATCGACGCCTGACCTGCCCCTTTGGGGAGGCTGGTCGGGGCAGTCTGGCGGCCCGGATTGTCGTGGCCGCCGCCGGTTTACGCCAATGGCCAAGTACCCTCTAACCCGGATTGTCTCGTTCCGATAGTGTCGTCTCACGGCCCCGGGCAACGACGCCCGGGGCCGGATTCCGCAGCATAAATCCAGGAGACCCCTATGAGGCAAACTCGGAATTTTCAACGCGCGGCCATCGCCGCCACGATCGGGCTGGCGGTCAGCTTCGCGCCGCCGGCCCTTGCAGCAACCGGCACCACCTCGGACGCCCTGCGCTCCGCGGTGTCGGCCCAGAACATCACGGCACACCTTCAAGCCCTCCAGGACGTCGCCAACAACAATGGAGGCAACCGCGCGGCCGGGACCTCAGGCTATGAGGCCTCCGCCCGGTACATCGAAGGCAGGCTCACAGCTGCCGGCTACACTCCGGTCCGCCAGCCGTTCACCTACAAGCAGTACGCCACCCTCGGGGCCACCATGGAGCGGGTATCGCCAACGTCCAACACATACGCCTACGGCGAGGACTTCCTGGACATGGACTACTCCGGTGAAGGGGACGTCACGGCCGCAGTGGCGGCCGTCGAACCAGGGCAACGTCGTCCCGGGTGAAGACCGCCTCGGCCTGTTTGGCGGCACCCTCGGCGCGCCCCAACCGGCCATCCCGGTGGTCAGCACGAGCTTCGACAACGGCGCCGAACTCGCAGCGCTGCAGAATGTGGCGGTGCACCTCGCCGTCAGCGCCACCATAACCGAGACCGCATCCTTCAACATCCTGGCCGATACCGCCGGACGTGCGGACCGGACAGTCCTGGTGGGAGCGCATCTGGACTCTGTGCCCGGAGGTGCAGGCATCAACGACAACGGCACCGGTACGGCCTCCATCCTGGAGACAGCGATCCAGCTGAAGGCGAGCGGCCAGGCCCCGACCAACAGGGTGCGCTTCGCCTTCTGGGGAGGCGAAGAAGCCGGACTGATCGGCTCCGATTACTACGTCTCCCAGCTGACGGCGCGCCAGATCAAGGAACATGCCGTCAACCTCAACTTCGACATGGTCGGCTCCCCGAACTTCGTCCGCTACGTCTACGACGGCGACGGCTCGGCATTCGGTGAAAAGGGCCCGAACGGCTCCGCACTCGTGGAGAAGGTGTTCCTGGACTACTTCAAGTCCCAGAACCTGCCGGTGGCGGCGACGGCATTCGACGGGCGGTCCGATTACTTCGGTTTCATCAACAACGGCATCCCCGCGGGCGGATTGTTCACCGGTGCGGAAGACCTGAAGACCGCACAAGAGGCGGCAGTCTTCGGCGGCACGGCCGGCGTGGCGCACGATGCCTGCTACCACCAGGCCTGCGACACCATCGCCAACGTAAACACGGCCGTGCTGGAGCAAATGGCCGACGCGATCGCCCACTCCACGCTCACTTTCGCGATGACCACCTCGGCGGTCAACGGCACCACCAAGGGCAACGGAACCGGGAACGTGGACCTCGAATACAAGGGCAACAAGCTGCTCAAGTAGCCTCCGGGCCCCAGCAGGGCATCGGGTGCCGGGCCGTTCCGCCTGCGGGTGGCGTGGCCCGGCACTCGCCCCGGCAGGCCGGTAGGAATCATTAACGGGGGCTCAGCCCAGCAGGCCGGGGACAATCAGCAGGGCCGTCGGGACCGACAGAAGCAGCACACAGGCGGCCAGCACGGCCGCGCGCAGGGGTTCCGGGAGCGGAGGCTGCGGGGAGAGCAGGCGGCTGACGCGGGACGCCGTCGTCCGGGCCGAACCGGCGCCTCCGGTGGCTCCGGGCTGGCCGGGCTCGACGTCGGACAGGTCCGGCTCGCCGAAAGCCATCCGGGCGCCGTGGGCACCGGGGGAGCCGCTGGCCACAATTGCGATGGCCTTGATCAGGGTGGCCTTGCTCTCGGTCTTCAACGCGACGTCGTCGGCGAGCATTTCAATCAGCGAGCTGACCGCTTCCTGCGCCAGCCGGGTAGTGGGCAGCCACGGCAGCGCCTGCCGCCAGGCCGCAAAAGCCCAGAGCAGCAGATGGTGTCGCTGGTCCAGATGCGCGTTCTCGTGGTTGAGGACCGCGCGCAATTCGGCGGGCTCCAGGGCCGCCATCAGCCCGTCGGAGAGGACGGTGACGGAGCGGGCGCCTCCGGGCAGGCAGTACGCGACGGGGGAATCGACATTGATCACCATGGTCCGCGGGCCGTCAGCGGAGGGGGAGGCCAGCAGTGCCAGCAGTTCCCGGTGCCGCCGCCGCTGGCGCTGGATCTTGTAGTACGTCAGCAGCAGGGTAAACACGAGGTGGGCGGTCAGCAGTGCCGCGGCCGAGAGTGCAAAGATGTGCCAGAAGCCCAGCGCCGTGGTGGGCGCATTGTTGAAGACCATCCCGGCGAGGGCGCGCAGGCCCGCCAGCAGGTTATCGCCGACAGGCTCCAGGCCGTAGACGAGCATTGCGCCGATCATGGACAGCCCGCCGGCCAGGGCGATCGCCTGCCAGAGCAGCATGGCCGTGAACGGTGAACGGGACGGCCACTGGGCACGCGAGAGAAGGATAGGCACCGGCCAGGCCAGCACTATCGCGAGGACCGCCAGAAACCATGAGGTCCAGAACATCGGGCGCTAGCTGAGTCCAAGCAGCTTGCGCAGCGTTTCTGCCTCGGTGTCGGTGACGGAACCAATAAATCGGGCCAGCACTGCCTCGCGGTCCGGTGCGGATCCCAGGACCTCGTGCATCAGTTCAGCGGTGTGGTCTTCACGGCTGGAGACTGCCTGGTATCGGTGCGGACGGGTGCCGCGTTCGCGTTCGACCAGGCCCTTGCGCTCAAGGCGCGAGAGCACAGTCAGCACCGTCGTGACGGCCAGGTCCTTGCCCTCGTGTCCGGCGGTACCGTTTTCCGCGCGCGTGCTCTGTGCAAGCAAATCCCGCAGTGTGTTCGCCGTTGCAGCCTCATGGCCTGCCCAGAGCAGATCCATCACTGCCCGTTCCAGTTCGCCGAGACTTGCCATTCCATACATCCTTCGTGACGACCGCTCCGGTCAATCGACTCGGTGGGCGGTAGGTGAATACCTCTGTCTTAAATTTAGCGTGTTTTGCAGATAGTTTCTACAGGAGGTAGAAGTGCGTGCCGCGTGTCGCCCGGTTGATCTCTGCCTACCGGATTGGCCGGGGCTCAGAGGCCGGCCGCCTGTGCTGCGGACCGGCCTCGTGGCCAAAGAGAATCAAGGCGCCGATGGTCCGGCTGCGCAGGCGCATGGGGACGGCGTGCAGGGACCGGACGCCCTGGGAGAGCGCAGAGGACTGGAACAGGGGCCAGCGTGAGCCCTGCGCCGCGATGTGATCGATGGCTACGGCAGCTCCGGTTCGGCAACAGTCCACGCACGGACCCGAACCAGCCTCGAGCTGGAGGACCCGGGAGAGCCTGGGCCCACGATCAGGTTGACGTAGGCTCGTCGGTTTCGGGCGATGGCGGCAGGAGTCTCCGCCGGATTTGGGCGGCTCCGCTGCCGGTGAGTTCGTGGGCCGCTGCCGGCCTGCCGGCAAGGGTTGTGACCAGCGCTGACGCGCTCCCGATGACTTCGGCGCCGGTGCCGTATCTCCAGCCGGAGTCATGGGCGGTGAAGGCGAGCCCGTCCATCAGACCTGGCGTGAGGGCCCTCCGGGCCTGGGGGCTGGTCAGCTGTTCCAGGACGATGTTGGCGCTTTGTGGGTCAATGGTGTGGTCGATGCCAAGGGGCCGGTAGATGTCTTGGGCGTGGATGACCAAGTGGCTTAGTGGCGCCTCGGCGGGGGCGCCAGGAATGCGGAAACGGCCCTGCCCGGTGGCGCGGAGGGCTTCCACGATCTGTGCGTTGGGTCGGGTGTCTCCCCTTGCCCATCGGTCAGCCATCTTGTCGAATGTGAATCCGGCGGCCGCCATGTTGACGAGGAAACGCGGCACCGTCAGGTGGTAGGGCATGAGCAGGTGCACGACGACGTCCCGCACGCGCCATCCGGCGCACAGGCTGGCCGAGTTCCACCGCTCGTTGTCCAACTTCTCCAGCACCCCGAGCAGCCGGGTCCGCTCGGCACCGATCAAAGCTTCGATCTCATTCATGTCATGCCCTTCTGGATCCGGCTGCACGGTTTGGACTTGCGTGCCGCTGAGCTTTCGCCAGCCTACGTCAGTTCCGTGCTGAGGCCCACCATTCAAAGGCAGCAGGCGGCAGCGGAGATCTTGCTTGAAGGTGCCGGCGTGGGAAACAATGTTCCGGCCGGATCCAGCCAGGTCGAAAGGGATTTCTGCTATGACAGCGCGGGATACCTCCTCAGTCGGTGCGCCCTGCTGGGTCGACGCCTGGCAGCCCGATCCCCGGGGCGCAAAAGACTTCTACGGTCAGCTCTTTGGTTGGAGTTTCGACGACCCCATCCCGATGCCGTCCGGTCTCGACGGCGACTACTACCCTGCGCGCCTTCACGGGCAGATGGTCGCCGGCATAGGCCAGGCACCGCCGCTGTCACCTCCGGGCTGGCTCACCCACGTCCGTGTCGAGGATGTTAGGGAGTCCGTGGCCCGCGCCGAGCGGGCCGGAGGCAGACGCCTCGGGCCGTTTGGCGCCGGGCCCGGTGACCGCTTTGCAGTACTCGCCGATCCTTCCGGCGTCCCCTTCTGCCTGCGGCAGGCGGGTGAGAACGACGGCGTCGAGCTGGCCAATGAGCCGAACTGTTGGGCCATGAGCTCGCTGCACACCCCCGATGTTGGCCAGGCCCAGGCGTTTTACGGGGCAATGTTCGATTGGGAGCTCAAATCATTGCCGGACGTTCCCTTCTCGCTGTGGCTGCGCTCGGACCGGGTCGTGGCGGTAGTGACGGCCACCGATGGCGTCGAGGTCCCGCCGCGCTGGAGCGTCAACTTCGCCGTCGCTGATGCCGACGCCATTGCCGGGCATGCTGTCTCCCTGGGTGGTGGCATCCTGATGGCGCCCGTGGACACCCCGGGATTTCGAAGCGCCGTGATCAAGGACCCTCAGGGTGGTGTCGTCGCGGTCAGTGCAACCAGAGGCTGACACGGGCTTCCAGCTGTCACCGGCCCGGCGTAGTCCCTTCCCACGCCACCCGGGGCAGACGTCCAATCCGCCAGCAATACAGTTCCAGGGCGGATCCTTCCTATGCAGGCGGTGAAGCCTAGCGGCTGCTCACCTGACCGAACAGCTTCGCGATGGGTGCGAGCACGATCGGGCGGGCGGCGTACCACCCGGCCACCGTGATGGCGATCGCGGCCGCGAAGAGCCAGAACCCCACCCAATTCACCACGTCGGTGCCGCCGAACATGTGGTTCAGGTTGCGCAGCGCGCCGGTCGAGAACACCAGGAACACATGGATGAGAATGAACAGCACAAAAAACAGCATCGTGGGGAAATGAACCGCGCGCGCAACCTCCACCGGGTAGATCTTGTTCAGCGTCTTGGCGTTCTTCGGCCAGAACTCGCTCATGCGCACACCCGTGATCGCCGAGAGCGGGGCCGCGATGAACACCACGAGGAAGTACATGAGCTGCTGCAGGCTGTTGTAGTTCACCCAGCCGGTCTCAACGGGCCAGTCCAGGGTCATGTACTGCAGGAGCGCGGAGAGCGCGTTCGGGAAGACCTCCCAGCTGGTCGGTATGATTCGCATCCAGTGGCCGGAGGTAAACAGCAGCATCACAAAGATGAGTCCGTTGACCAGCCATAAAATGTCGAGCGACTGGTGCAGCCACAGGTTGATGCTGATTTTCTTGCCGCCGCGCTTGGGCGTCCAGAACGCCGGCGGCTTCTGCTGGGTGCGCACCTGGTAGCCGGAGCGGATGATGAGCACCATCATGAAAATGTTCATGAAGTGCGCCCACTGGGCCCACCACGGGAAGCCGGACTCGGCCGCAGCGGGCGGGCTGTATTCGCCGGGGTACCTCGCGAGGAATTCCGGCACACCCGGCAGCGTCGTCACACCCCGCGCGGCGAGCACAAGAATCGCTGCAGCGGCCACGGCGCCGACCCCGAGGAGCACGACGAGCCTGATCCACTGACCCAGGGTGCGCGTACCGTAGAGCCTTGCCTCGGCCTTTGGCCTCACTGGCCTCTCCGCGGCGACGGACTGTGCCACCGATGCGGGGGCGGCGGTGACCGCGGGTGCATTCGCGGTTGCCGGCGGCTCCGTCTCGGCAACGGTCTCCACCACGCTGGTTGCCGGGGCAAGGGCCTGGGCGATGTGTTCGGGAGCTGGCTGCACCGCGGTGGCGGCAGCGGCCGCCGGAGCAAGTCCAGCTGCCGGCCACGGATCACCACCCTGGACACGGGGAAGCCCGCGACGAAGCGGGGCGGTTCCCGTCGCCCGTGTGGCCGGTGCGGTGGCCGGTACAGCGGCAGGTGATGCCACTGCCGGCACTGATTGCGCAACAGCATTTGCGGCCGGCGTGGGCGTGGCGCCCGCGGCCGGAGACCCGGACGGAGCCGCCACTGATACCCGAGCCGCCACGGATACCGAAGCCTCGCCCGCTGGCGGCCACGGCTCGCCGCCCGGCACGCGCGGCAGTCCACGGCGAAGCTGCCGCGCCACCGCTGTGCTTGCGTTCACCGCTGCGACTGGAGCGGACACCGCCGTCGCACCCGGCGCCGTTTCCCGGGCAGCAGG
>NZ_MQTS01000082.1:0-16836 GCF_020532825.1 Arthrobacter sp. SO3 | reverse complement strand
GGGCGCGGACACCGCCGGCGCGGCGGTGACCGAGCCCGCCCCGGAAACAGACGCCGACGGGGCTGCCGCTCCTGCCGTGACATGGCGTGCGGGCGCCTGGCCTGCTGCCGGCCAGGGCTCACCACCTTCGACGCGCGGCAGGCCCCGCCGAATGGACCGAGACAGAGTTGTCATCTACTTCTTCCGAGCCTCAAGCGCGCTGATCAGCTGGGGTACCACCTTGAAGAGGTCGCCGACCACACCAAAGTCGGCGATCTCGAAGATCGGCGCGTCTGAATCCTTGTTGATGGCGACGATCATCTTCGAGGTCTGCATGCCAGCCCGGTGCTGAATCGCGCCGGAAATGCCCAGCGCGATATACAACTGGGATGACACCGAAACCCCGGTCTGGCCGACCTGTTGCGCCTGCGGGATGTAGCCCGCATCCACCGCGGCACGCGAAGCGCCAACGGCAGCGCCGAGCGTATCGGCGAGCTGTTCAACGAGGGCAAACTGTTCCTCCGACCCGAGGCCGCGGCCACCCGCGACAACCTTCGCGGCACCACGCAGCTCCGGCCGCGAGGTGGCGGCAACTGCCTCCTCGAACGCATCGATCCGCGCGGCCGGCTTCTCGGAGCGCGTCACAGCCCACGCCTCCGAGGCCAGCGGCTGAGCCGTAGCACGCGCCTCGATGGAGCCTTGGCGAACCGTAATCACCGGTGCCCCAAACGTGGACGTTGACGTCACGTTGTAGGCGCCGCCGTAAACGGAGTGGTGTGCCACGACGCCCAAGTCATCGCGTGACACTCCGATCGCATCGGCAGAAACCGCTGCACGAGAACGGGCAGCGTAACGGCCGGCGAGGTCGCGCCCATTCAGGGAATGCGAAATCAGGATCGCGTCCGGCTGCACCTGCTCCGCAGCGGCGGCAAGCGCATCCACGCCCGGCACGCCGAGCTCGGAAGGATCCGGATTCTCCGCGATCAGTACGCGCACGGCACCAAGGCCCGCGGCCTCCGTAGCGGCGGCGCTCCCGGCGCCGGGTGCGGCAAGTACCAATGCAATTGGCGTGCCGACGCCAGCGGCAGCGCCGAAGAGTCCGGGTGCAGCCTTCTCCAGTTCACCGGAAGACCGGGTTTCAACGACGACGAGGATTGCGTCAGGAGGGAATTCAGTCATGTCCATGCTCCTTACGCCAGTCGGTTCTCTACGAGGAAGTCGGCGAGTTTCTCGCCGGCATCACCCTCGTCAATGATCTTTACGCCCGCCGCACGCGGAGGCCTTTCGGCAACGGTCAGCATGATCGAACGCGCCGCCTCCGGGTTGTCCGCCGTGATCCCGAGGTCTGCGAGGGTAAGCAGCTCGAGGGGCTTTTTCTTCGCGGCCATAATTCCTTTGAAGTTCGGGAAGCGGGCCCCGGGAAGCGCCTCGGTAATGGAAATCACCGCGGGCAGCTTCGCTGATACCGTCTGCACGCCGGCGTCGACGGGCCTGGACCCGGACACGCCGCCGTCGCTGATTGCTACGGAGCTCAGGCCGGTAGCATGTGGCACGTCAAGCAATTCTGCAAGCATCGCGGGAATCATGCCGCCGGATCCATCGGTGGAGACGTTGCCAGTGATGACAAGATCAAACCCAACGCGACGGACCGCTGCTGCGAGGGTTTCAGCCGTGAGTCCGAGATCCGCACCGCGGAGCGCTTCGTCAGAGACGTGGATGGCGCTGCCCGCGCCCATCGCAAGCCCCTTGCGGATCGTTGCCGTCGCACCCTCGGGAGCGAGGGAGAGGAGTGCGACTTCAGTGCCCTCGTTCGCATCGGCGTAAGTCAGTGCCAGTTCCAGGGCCCGCTCACCGATCTCATCAATGACTGCCTCGCTGGCTCCCCGATCGGCGAGGCCTGTTTCAAGGTTCAGTTTTCGGTCCCCGTATGTGTCGGGGACCTCCTTTACTAGGACGATAATCTTCATCGATGGCTCTTCCTGTGGCGGGCTTGTCTCTATGGAGGAGACATGTCGAAGCTCCATTGAGTCTACGAAAGTCAGGGCGGTCCTGGCGCACAGCACCCGTGTCGTGAACTGATGCACCAGTCTTCGTCCTTGGCGGGCATACGAAGTTGGCCTAATGGTAGTAGCCTTTTGCCTACGACCATTAGGTTTTACGGGGAAAGAACGCGGGAAAGAAGGAGTCGGCCGTGGCACGAGCAGGCCTGACAGCTGAACGCCTCGCTCAAGGAGGGGCCGATCTTGCCGACGAAATCGGCTTTGAGCAGGTGACAGTTGCCGGACTGGCGCGCCGATTCAAGGTGAAGCCGGCGAGTCTGTATTTCCACGTCAAAAGCTCCGCGGACCTCAAGGCCCGTGTTGCGCTGGTCGCCCTCGCCGAACTCGCGGACCGTGCGTCGGAGGCTGTGGCCGGCCGGTCCCGCGAGGCGGCTCTCGCGGCCCTGGGAAACTCGTATCGGAACTACGCCCACGAGCATCCGGGACGGTTCGCCGCCATGCAACTGCGGCTCGACTCCGAGACGGCCGCCCGGAGCGACGGGCCGCGGCACACCCGCCTGATGCGGGCAATCCTCCGTGAATACGAGCTGGGCGAGGCTGACCAGACCCACGCTGTCCGCTTGCTCGGCAGCACCTTCCAGGGCTACGTGAACCTGGAGCTGAGCGGAAGTTTCAGCCATAGCGAGCCCTCATCCAACGTGAGCTGGGAGCACATCATCCACGGACTCCACATCCTGTTGCAGAACTGGCAAGTGCGCCAACCGGGCGCAGCGAACGACCGGGAATGACGAGCGCATGACAAACACTGACTGGACCACCACAACCCCTATCCCGGCTGCCTTCTTCAAGGGCGTCCTTGAAGTGGAACAGACCGGCCACGGGGTCCTGCCCCACCGACTCCCGGCGAGGGCACGCCTTCAGGCCAATGACCCGCAGTTGTTGATGGCGGAGGCTCAACCGTCTGGTGTCCGGCTTGCTTTCCGCACGGGCGCCAGCGCTCTGGAGCTTGACACGCTGCGCTTCCGATCAACGTACTCCGGTGTGCCGCCGAGGCCTGACGGAGTGGTCGAGCTAGTCGTGAATGGCCAAGTCCTTGGCAGTTCCGTGACCAGTGGCGGGAACGCTGTGACGATCGACATGGCCACAGGAGTTGCCACTCAGGTGGTTGGTCCGGCCTGCACGAGTCGATTCGTGGACCTCCCGGAGGGAATCAAGGACATCGAGCTGTGGTTGCCACACAACGAGAAGACGGAACTCCTTGCACTTCGCACCAATGCATCGGTGGAGCCCACACCACCGGCCGGGCTGCCGAGATGGCTGCATCACGGCAGTTCAATTAGTCAAGGATCCAATGCCACCCGTCCGACGACGATTTGGCCGGCGGTCGCCGGGCGTTTGGGGGGCGCCGATCTCACGAATCTGGGCTTTGGCGGCAGTGCGCTCCTCGACCAGTTCACGGCACGCGCCATACGCGACACACCCGCCGAACTGGTCAGCCTAAAAATCGGCATCAACCTCGTCAACCTCGACCTGATGCGGTTGCGCGCGTTCGGGCCGGCCGTCCACGGTTTCCTTGACACCATCCGCGATGGACACCCAACGACACCATTATTGGTCGTATCGCCCATCCACTGCCCGATCCATGAGGAAACCCCTGGGCCAGGCGCATTCGACCCCGAGGCGCTCGCTGCCGGTGAGCTCCGGTTCCGGGCGACCGGAGACCCCTCCGAGCGGGCTGCGGGCAAGCTCACCCTTGGCGTGATCCGGGATGAGTTGAACCGGATCGTTTGCCAGCGGTCATTGGACGACACGAACCTGTACTACCTGGACGGCCGCGAACTATATGGGGAGCAGGACGCGATCGAACTCCCGCTCCCAGATGCATTGCATCCGGATGCGGCAACGCACCAGCTGATGGGGGAACGTTTCGCACGCCTGGCATTTGCTGCAGGCACTCCGCTGTCGACTGACGAGTATCGACCCAACGTGTGATCCGATCCCGCAGACCCCAAGTCCGGGCCGGGAACACCACGTGGAGGCTCAGCCGGCACTCCTTGTACCGTGAACTACGGGCCAGGCTGTGCTGTCGTTGAGGCCGCGCGATTCTAAGGAGCAGGTATGAGCACGTCACACCGGACATCGCAGCATGAACCCGACACGGCTGTTGAGCTGAACCCCCTGTTCAGCCGGCCGGGGGAGTCCACCATCTTTCCGCGCTTCACGATTCCTGACGGGGAGTCCCTGCCCTCGACCGCCCAGCAGGTTGTCCACGATGAGGCGATGCTGGATGGGAACTCCCGGCTGAACCTGGCGACATGCGTCGGAACGTGGATGGAGCGGGAAGCATCGCAACTTTATGCCGAGACTTTCGACAAGAACATGATCGACAAGGACGAATACCCGCAGACAGCGTCAATCGAGACCCGCTGCTGGCGGATGCTCTCGGACCTGTGGAACGCGCCCGATCCCGCAAAGAGCATCGGGACCTCCACGACCGGGTCCTCCGAGGCGTGCATGCTCGGAGGCCTGGCGTTGAAGCGCCGCTGGCAGCACAGCCGGCGCGCGGCCGGCCTGCCAACGGACAAGCCCAACCTTGTCCTCAGCTCACCTGTCCAGGTGTGCTGGGAGAAATTCTGCAACTACTGGGACGTGGAAGCCCGCTTTGTTCCCGTATCGGTGGAACACCCGATGCTTGACGGCCATGACCTGGACCGGTACGTGGACGAGAACACCATTGGTGTCGTCGCCATTATGGGCGTGACCTACACCGGCACATACGAACCGGTCGAGCTAATCTCGGCAGCTCTGGACGAAATTCAGGTACGCCGCGGCCTGGATGTTCCCATCCACGTGGACGGCGCCTCCGGGGCCATGATCGCACCCTTCCTGCAGCCGGAGGTTGTTTGGGACTTCCGGCTCACCAGGGTCGCGTCGATCAACACCTCGGGCCACAAGTACGGACTGGTGTACCCCGGCCTCGGCTGGGTCGTGTGGCGGGACGAAGAGGCGTTCCCCGATGACCTGATCTTCCACGCCAGCTCTCTCGACGGGGACATGCCGACCTTCGCCCTGAACTTTTCACGGCCCGGCGCCCAAGTGCTGCTGCAGTATTACCTCTTTCTCTCCGGTGAAATCGGAGCCATGGAACCCTTCACCCTGTGGAGCGACGGGTCTGACATCCCGGTCTTTGCATGGCAGCTCACCGACGGCCACACCGGAAACTGGAACCTTCACCACCTGTCCGAGCGCCTCCGGATGAACGGCTGGCTCGTTCCGGCCGACCCCATGCCTGCAGGGCTCAGCGAGGTCACGGTGCAAAGGATCGTTGCCCGTAACGGCTTCACACGCGACCTCGCATCCAGCTTCCTGGCTGACCTCAAAAAGGACGTTGCCTACCTTAACGGGCTGGCCACGCCGATGCCGCCGGCCGGTCAAACACAGGCATTCCACCACTAGCCAGCACTCAAGAGGAAGAACTTGCCATGTGCCGATTATTCGGGCTGCACGCCGGTCCCCGACCGGTCCGCGCCACGTTCTGGCTCCTGGACGCCCCGGACAGCCTGGCCGAGCAAAGCCATCGGGAGCCCGACGGGGCCGGCATAGGGACTTTCGATGCGGACGGCAGAGCCCGAGTGGCCAAACAGCCGCTCGCCGCATGGGAGGACCATGCCTTCGCTCGCGAGGCGCGGGATCTGCAGAGCACAACGTTCCTGGCCCACGTGCGGTATGCCAGCGCCGGCGCGCACACCATGGTGAACACGCACCCGTTCGAACAGGACGGGCGGCTGTTCGCCCACAACGGCGCCTTCAGTGGTCTCGAACGGCTCGATCAGCATCTGGCCGGGCTTGGCGTGACAGACCTTGTTCAGGGTCAGACCGACAGTGAACGCCTCTTCGCCCTCATCACCGCTGAGACTCGACGGACCGGCGGCGACGTCGGAGCAGGGATCACCAGGGCGATCAGCTGGATCGCTGAGGAGTTGCCCGTCTTCAGCTTGAACCTCATCGTGACCACGGCAACGGATCTTTGGGCCGTCAGGTACCCGGCAACCCACGAGCTGCACGTGCTGGAACGGGACCCTGCCGCCGAACCTGCTCCCGCGGCCCCACTGAACGCCCGGAGCAACCGGATCCGCTCCCGCAGCACGGATCTTTCGCTTTCCCCGCATGTCCTCTTCGCTACCGAACCGATGGACCAAAACCCGGGCTGGCGTCCCATGGCACCCGGCGAACTGGTTCACGTCAGCCCGGTCCTGGCGGTGACCGCCACCTTCCCCTTCCCGGACGCCCTTGCGCATCCTCTCACCCTCGCCGATCTTGAACCATCGGCGGCGGCCTCGCAGAAGCCGTGACCCGACGCCGATCACGGCGCGGCCTGCGTTCATGAGACCGACGGCGGCGCTGGACCGGGCCGCCCGGCTCCGCCGAGCCCCCCGCGACTTTGCAGTCGCCGGTGTCAGCATAGGATAACTGCACATCCGTTCGAGGTTGGGGGAACCATGATGGAAATCGGAAACGGCCTTCGATGCCTTTGGGGCACGGCGCTCCTAATGAGCCTCCTAATCAGCCTCCTGACCGCCTGCGTTCCGTCTCCACCTGGCGGCGCAATTCCTGAATCCCCCCTGCCGCCCGCTGGTAGCGAAGTCAGCCGGGCCAGGCGGAGTGACAGGCGAGGTCCTGACTGGAGGACGGTTGTGGGACGAAAACCAGTCCTTGCATTTCGGGGCGGGTTCGGCACAGGTGAGCCCGGCCAAGTGCTCGGGAGTGCTGGCGTGGGCCATGTTAATGTCCGCAGAATTGCCGGCTGCAGGAACTTTCAGCGGAACCCGTGCCGAGCCCGTGTTTATCGCCGTCAGCGCGGACCGCGATGCCGTGCTGGCGTTCCGTGATTGCCACCATCATCGTTGAGGGCCAGCGCCCAGCCCATTTCCTCCGCGTGGCAGCAAAAAACGGGACCCTGTTTGTCCAGGCGACGATGCCCTTGGCCGACCCCAGTGACTACCGCAACGAGGCGAACCGCCTCACGGGCTACGTCAACCAAGTGGTGCGCGGCGAGCAGCAGCTCCTTGACGGGGCCAGTCCCAGTCCCGGTCCGGGGCCCGGGCCCGGGGACCGAACCGCCCGGGGGTCTTGAAAGGTCCTGACCCCCGACGGCAGAGAGCTCCCGGCGCCGTTCTCTTCCCGTTTCGCCGCGACATTGGAGAGGCTTCACGAGCGATCACTTATCAGGGGCGTTTGCCGTGCTGCCACTTCCCGCAACGGATCATGAACTCGGAACTTGTGTAGCTAGTTCTTGAATATTGCTGAACTGAAAGCTGAGAGGGCTGGCACCTAGCGGCCAGCCCTCTCGGATCTCCACTGTGTAGTGCCGCCCGGTCCTACAGCTTGTACATCAACCGCCACCGGTAGGGCTGCCCGTTGACGTAGACATCCGCGGTGCAGAACTGCTCGATCGTGCCCCGCTGACTGTAATAGTCAGCAGCCTGGGAACACTGGGACAGGGAGTAGTAATACGACACCCGCTGCGTGGCCGCCTGCGCGGGCAAGGCTCCACCGATGAATACCGATGCAGCTGCCGCCAAGGCGGCCAGATAAGTGACTAGTATGCGTTTCATCTTGAATCTCCATCGAATAGATTAATCGGTCTTCCGAAAAATATCATTTGCTGAGGGGGAGCGCCAATCAATTGGGATCGACCGTAGGATCGACCCGCGGCCCAGGGCAGTTCGAGGCACCCAAGTGGGAGCTGATTATCTGCGCTGGTTATCCGCGGTGAGGATCGCGGCTGCCTCCTGGCTCCCCTTTGCGGCGGTGGCCAGGCATCTGCGAGTTCAGAAGATGTCTTGTCGTGTGGGGCAATGGCGGGGTCAGGCGTAGCCCAAGGGCCGGGAGCTGAGGGGCAAGGATTCCTCAATGATGGGCAGCCCCGCTCCACGTGCCTGTTGATGCCGGCGGGGCTACCGATCCTTTTGCCGATCTTCTCCAGGTGCTGGTCTATGCCGATCGAGACGCGGGTGCTGATGCGCCGAAGCTGCCGTCTTCGTCGGAGCTCAGTTGATTGCTTCGATGCCAAGACGCTTGAGTTCCTCAAGGTGGTTCCGCATGTTCTGAAGCACCCTCGGGGGAGTGTGGCTGCCAGTCCACGATCTCGTCGACCACCCGCAGGGGGCCCGGGTGCGGTAAGCCTCGTCGTGTTGCCCGGGAACTTCTTGTCCGTCAGATTGCGGACATTCTCAAAGGGGCCAGTGGGTACCTCGCGGTAGATTCTTCCCGCCCCTCGCCCACCCCGAGTTCCGCTTCCCCAGGTGGCCGCGTCCAGGGTTGCGGTCAGGTAGATGTAGTTCGCCCTCTTTCGCTCCCCGAAATTCGAACTATGGCCAGGTGCCAGCAAGTCCCCAGGCTTAAGGTCGGCCTTGGTGCCGTGGTAGAACGGCCCGGGATCCTGGGCCTCGGACGACGGCACCACTCCTGCGTCCCCGGCCAATCCATTGCGGGCCGATCCGCGCCGTGGGACGCTGAGGTGCAGGGAACCGCCAAACTGTTCTACACTCTGTAGAAGAATCTTTCTACGTTGTGTAGAAGTTGTTCGCCTAGCAAGTTAGGGACTGCCTTGGACGCCTTGGAAATCGCACGCTGGCAATTCGGCATCACCACCGTCTACCACTTCATGATGGTGCCGCTCACGATCGGCCTGGGCCTGGTCGTCGCCGTCATCCAGACGATGTGGCACCGCACCGGCAAACCCGAATACCTGCGGATGACCAAGTTCTGGGGCAAGCTCTTCCTGATCAACTTCATCATGGGCGTCGCCACGGGCATCGTGCAGGAGTTCCAGTTCGGCATGGCGTGGAGCGAGTACAGCCGCTTCGTGGGCGACGTCTTCGGGGCGCCGCTGGCGATGGAAGCGCTGCTGGCGTTCTTTGTCGAGTCAACGTTCCTGGGGCTGTGGATCTTCGGCTGGAAGCAGCTCAAACCCGCCGTCCACCTGGCCTGCCTCTGGATCGCCGTGATCGGTTCGGCCTTCTCCGCCTACTTCATCATCGTGGCGAACAGCTGGATGCAGCACCCGGTCGGCGTTGAGATGATCAACGGCCGGCCCGTGATGACCGACGCCTGGGCGGTCTTCACCAACAACACCGCCCTCGTTGCCGTCCCGCACACCCTCTTCGGTGCCCTCGCCGTCGCCGGCGCCTTCCTGCTCGGCATCGCCTGGTACCACCTGTGGCGCCGCCGCCACGACGGGATCGACACCATCGGCGCCGACGGCAAGGTCATTCCCGGCGAGGCCGCCATCCCCGGCCGCGACCGCACCGACCACGCCGTCTGGATCCGCTCCCTGCGCATCGGCGCCGTCGTCGCCATGATTTCCTTCGCCGGCACCGCCGTCACCGGCGACCTGCAGGGCAAACTCATGTTCGAACAGCAGCCGATGAAGATGGCTGCCGCCGAAGCGGCCTGCCACGACGGCACCGGCTTCTCCATCCTCAGCGTCGGCAACGTGGGGTCCAAGAACTGCGACGACGTCGTCGCCGTCATCGAGGTGCCCGGGATCCTGTCCTTCCTCGCCAAGGGTGACTTCACCACGGAGGTCAAGGGCGTCAACAGCCTGCTGGACCAGTACAAGGCCGACTACGGCACCAACCTGCCGGACAACCCGATTTACGGGGACCGGGCCGGGCAGGAGATCCAGTACGTGCCGGTCATGGAGGTCACCTACTGGGGCTTCCGGATGATGATCGGCTTCGGCGGTGTAGCGGCACTGGCCGCGCTGGCTGCCCTGTGGCTCACCCGCAAGGGAACCGTCCCGGCCTCACGCGGCCTCATGCGGCTGGCCGTGTTCGGGATCCTGGCGCCGTTCGGAGCCAACGCCGCCGGCTGGATCTTCACCGAGATGGGCCGGCAGCCGTTCGTCGTGGCCCCGAACCCGGACCCGAGCGGGATCGACCAGGTCTTTATGTTCACGGCCGCCGCCGTCTCACCCGGCGTCTCGGCCGGCGAGCTGCTGACCTCCCTCGTGGTCCTCACCGCGGTGTACGCCGTGCTCCTGGTGGTCGAGGTCAAACTGCTGGTCAAGTACATCCGCGGCGGGGTGGTTGCGGCCATGCCGGAACTCGCGCACGTCCCCGCCGACGAGAACGAGGACGCCGCCCCCAGGGACGGTGGTCCCGGCAGGCCCGGGGAAGCCGACGACGTCCTGGCCTTCGCCTACTAAGCCTTCGCTCCCCAAGAAACGCAGAGGATACTCAGCATGGAACTGCTTCCCACCATCTGGTTCATCGCCATCGCGGTGCTGTGGACGGGCTATCTCTTTCTCGAGGGCTTTGACCTCGGCGTCGGAATGCTGATGAAGGGCTTCGCCCGGAACAACACCGAACGCCGCGTCCTGCTCAACACGGTCGGCCCGGTCTGGGACGGCAACGAGGTCTGGCTGCTGACAGCCGGGGGCGCCACCTTCGCGGCCTTCCCGCTCTGGTACGCCTCACTGTTCTCCGCCCTGTACCTGCCGCTGCTGCTGGTCCTCGTCGCCCTCATCTTCCGTGCCGTGGCCTTCGAATACCGTGGCAAGGTGGACAACCCGCGCTGGCGTGCCCGCTGGGACTGGGCCATCTCCCTGGGCTCCCTTGTGGCGGCCTTTGGCGTCGGCGCGGCCCTGGCACTGACCACCACCGGCCTCCCGCTGAACGCCAACGGAGACCGCGAAGGCGGCCCGTTCGCGTGGTTCAGCGCCTACGCCGTGCTGGGCGGCCTCGCCGTCGTCGGGTTCTCGCTGCTGCACGGACTCGCCTTCCTGGCCCTGAAGACCGACGGCGACGTCCGGCACCGCGCGCGCCGGTGGTTTGTCCGGCTCCTGCCCGTCCTGCTGCTGCCGATCGCGGGCTGGGCGGTGAGCCTGCAGCTGCTCAGCGGCGAGGTCTGGACCGTGCTTGCCGTCGTCGCCGCCGTGGTGGCCGCCGTCGTGGCCTGGAACTTCGCCCGCAAGGGTGCCGAAGGCCGTGCGTTCCTGTCCCTGGGCGCGTTCCTCCTGCTCGGCAGCGCCTCGATCTTCGGCGCCGCCTTCCCCGTGGTGCTGCCGTCCACGCTGAACCCGGCCTTCAACCTCACGATCTCCAATGCTTCATCCTCGGACTACACCCTGGGGCTGATGACCATCGTCGCCTGCATCGGGCTGCCGCTGGTCCTTGCCTACCAGGCATGGACGTACTGGGTGTTCCGGCGCCGGGTGAGCGACGCGCACATCCCCGACGCCCACAGCTTCCTCCCCGCCATCGCCGCCAAAGCCCTGGCGCCCAAGGACTAGCAGCTGATGAGACCGCAGTTCCCCGCGGGGGCCGCCAACCGTGCCGCCCTCTACCTGCTGGGCCTGCTCGCGGCCCTGAAGGCCCTGTCCCTCGTGCTGATCGGGCAGGCGGTCGCGTCCATGCTGGCGGGGCTGATGGCCGGAGACCCTGCCTGGGGCGGGCAGTTGTACTGGGGCGTCGCGGGGGTGGTGCTTCGGTCCCTGACTGTCTGGGCCCAGGCTGTCGCTTCGCGCCGGGCGGCGCTGGGCGTGAAGGAGGAACTGCGCTCGCAGTTGCTCGCGCATGCCCTGCGTAACGGCACCCGGCCGTCAGGCCCCTCCGACGGCGGACTCGCCATTCTCGCGACCCGCGGACTGGACGCCCTGGACAGCTACTACACCCAGTTCCTGCCCGCCCTGGTGAACTGCGCGGCGATCCCGCTGCTGCTGGGCGCGCGTATCCTCTACGCCGACTGGATCAGCGCCGTGGTGATCGTGCTGACCGTGCCGCTGGTCCCGCTCTTTATGATCCTGATCGGCCGCTACACCGATGACCGCGTCCGGGAAGCCCAGTCGGCCCTGGCCCGGCTGTCCGGCCACATGCTAGAGCTCGCCAGGGGCCTGCCCGTCCTCGTGGGGCTGGGCCGCGCCACCGCCCAGCGCAAGGCCCTCGAGGACCTCTCCGAGGACTACCGCCGCCGGACCATGGGAACCCTGCGGACCGCGTTCCTCTCCGCCCTCGCGCTGGAACTCATCGCCACCATTTCCGTGGCCGTCGTTGCGGTTTTCATCGGCGTCCGGCTGGTCCACGGCGACATGGCACTGGAAGCCGGGCTGCTGGCCCTGATTCTCGCCCCGGACTGCTACCTCCCGCTCCGGGAACTGGGCACCGCCCACCACGCCAGCGACGAAGGCCGCGCCGCGCTCGCCGAAACCACCGCCGTCCTTGAGGCACCCGAGCCCACCCCGCTGCGGCCCGCTGCTCCGGCCGCGGCCTTCCGAGCGGACGCCGCGGGGACGGCATCCGGAGCCGCACGGCCGCCGGCCCTGACCGTTGCCGGTCTGACCGTCCGCTACGGCGGCCGGACCGGCGCCGCCGTCGGGCCGCTCAGTTTCACCGCCGCCCCGGGCCGGATCACCGCCCTCGACGGCCCCAGCGGAGCCGGCAAGAGCACCGTCCTTGGCGTGCTGGCCGGCACCATCGGGACCGGCGGCGGTACGGACCGGCACACCACGGTCACCGGACGGCTCGAAGGATTCACGACGGCGGACGTCGCCTGGGTGCCGCAGCATCCCGTCATGGTCGCCGCGACCGTGCTGGAGGAGGTCCGGCTGTATCTGGGAGCGGCCGCGGGGCCGTCCGCCGACGACCGGGCAGCGGCCGGCGCGGCGCACGACCGGGTAGCGCGCGACGCCGCCGACCCCGCCCTGCGCTGCCTGGCCGCCTGCGCCGCCGGACACCTCGCCGCCAAGCACCCCGCTGAACTCAGCCCGGGGGAGCTGCGCCGCGTCGCACTGGCCCGCGGCCTGGCCAGGATCGAGGCCGGAGCGACTGTGCTGCTGCTCGACGAACCTACCGCCCACCTGGACCGGGAATCCGCCGCTGCGGTCAGCGGCGCCATCGCCGGGCTGCGCGGCAAGGTCACCGTCCTGCTGGTAGCCCACGACCGGCAGACCCGGGAACTCGCCGACGACCTGGTGGCGGTGGCAGCCGGCTCCGGGGCCGTGTCCGCTGCGCACACCGCTTCGTCCGGCGGGACAGTCGAGGCGTCCGTGCGCGAAACCGCGCCGGCATCACTGTCATCCGGCCGCTCTGGCGCCGCATCCGCGGCCGGCCGGTCCGATCCACAGTCCGCCGGGCCCCGGCCAACCGAACTTAAGCCGGCCGAACTCCGGCCCGCCGAACTCCAGCCGGCCGGCTGGATGGCATCCGGTGAGCTGACGGCTGGGGCGGACGGAAGGGCGGCCCGCGGGTCAACGGCGGCCCGGCTCAGCCGGTTGCTCGCCCCGGTCGGAGCCAAGTTCGCCGCGGCCGGCGTCGTCGGCACCCTGGCGGCCCTCTTCGCCGTCGCCCTTGCCGGGCTCTCCGGCTGGCTGATCATCCGCGCCAGCGAGCAGCCGCCCATCCTGTACCTGCTCACCGCGATCGTGGGGGTGCGCTTCTTCGGCATCGGCCGGGCCGGGCTGCGCTACCTTGAACGGCTCCTGCTGCACGACGCCGTCTTCTCCGCCCTGACCCGGCTCCGCGGCCGGCTCTGGGAATCGCTGAGCCGCCGTGCCCTCTCGCTGCGTCGGCTGCTGCAGGGCGGCAACGTCCTGGGCACCGTGGTGGACGATGTCGACACCGTCCGGGAGCTCCTGCCCCGGGTGGTCCTGCCGCCCGTGACCGCCGTGGCCGTCGCGGCCGCCGCAGCCACCTGCATCGCCCTGCTGCTGCCGGCCGCGCTGCCCGCCGTAATTGCCGCCGCCCTGCTGAGCCTCGTGGCGGCCCCCGCCCTGGCGCTGGCAGCGGACCGGATGTCCGCGGGCACCGAACAGCGGCTGCGCTCCGGTGTCCTCCGCCAGGTGGCTGCGGCCCTCGACGCCCGCGCCGAACTCCACGCCAACAACGTCTCCGCGCCGGTGCTCGCCGCCATCACAAGCGCCGACCGCTCCGCGACCGCCGCCTCCCAGCGCTCGGCCTGGGCCGAAGGGCTCGGCCAGGGGCTCACAGTGCTTGCCTGCGGGACAGCCGCCCTGGCCAGCGCCGTGCTGGCCGCTCCGCTAGCGCTCAGCGGAGCGGTCGAACCCTCAACCGTTGCCGTCGTTGTGCTGCTGCAGCTCGCCCTCGTGGAACCGTACGCGGCCATCACGACGGCGGTCCGGCAATACCCGGCGCTGCGCGCAGTGCTGCGGCGCATCGGCGAAGCCGGGGTGCTCGACAAGGACGACGCCGCCCGGGACTCCGCAGGCCTTGTCGCGGTGGCGGGGAGGCCCGGCGGTCAGCCCGGGATCGAACTCCGGGACCTAGCGGCAGCCTGGCCCGGCGGCCCGCGGGTCTTCACCGAACTCACAGCAGCCGCGGAACCCGGTCGCTGGCTCTCCGTTACCGGGACCTCGGGCTCCGGCAAATCAACCCTGCTCGCCGTCGTCCTGGGCTTCCTCCCGGCGGCAAGCGGTCAAATCCTGCTGAGCGGGCGCGCAGCCTGGTGCCCGCAGGAGGCGCACCTCTTCGACTCCACCATCCGCGGCAACCTGTTGCTGGGGCTTCCGGAAGGCCAGCGCGGGGGACTGGCGGAGCCGCGGCTGCAGGACGCCCTGGCCGCGGTGGGCCTTGGGCCGCTGATCGGACGGCTGGAGCACGGTCTGGACACCCGGATTGGACCCGGCGGGGCATTCCTCAGCGGCGGCGAGCGGCAGCGACTCGCCGTCGCCCGCACGCTCCTGACCGGGGCCGACGTGATCCTGCTGGATGAACCCACGGCCCACCTGGATGCGGAGTCCGGCCGTGCGATGCTGGCGGAACTGCGGCAGGGGCTGCGGGACCGCACCGTCGTGCTCGTCACGCACAACCCGGAGGACATCGCCGCGGGTGACAGCCGCCTGGACCTTGACCGCGCGGCGGCCACGCACACGTCGCGTCCGCAGGAGGCAACGCCGCTGCTGGCGCGGGGGTAACCCGGACGTTAGCCTGTTGCCATGAACGGACACCCCGACGCCCTGGCCAGCCTGGATCCCCGCCTGTCGTGGCGGGCCGCCGGGACCGCGGACCTGGACGGCTGGGCGGCGCTGATCGCCCGGACCGCCGCCGTCGAACGGCCAGTGTGGTTTGAACGACGCGCGGACCTGGAACAGGTCTTCCAATCGCAGAAGAACCCGGCCGCCGCGAACACCATCCTCGGCTTCGACTCCCAGGGCGTGGCCCGGGCCTATGGCCGGATCACCAAGAACCCGGACGGTGAGAAGGCGGTCGGATTCGGCTGCGTCGACCCCGCGTGGCAGGGGACCGGGATCGGCACCGGGGTGCTGGGCTGGATGGAAGCGAGGACCCGGCAGCGTTTTGCCGAGGACGCGACGGAGGGCGTTGCGCCGAGACTGCGGCTCCATATGGAACAGCAGCACACGCATCAGGCCGCCCTGTTCGAGGGTGCCGGCTTCCGGATTGTCCGCTACTACAACGAGATGCACCGGCCGCTCCAGGATGGCCTTCCCGCGGTGGGGCTCGACGACGGGCTGGAGCTCGTGGGCTTTGGGCCCGGGCTGCACGAGCCGGTGCGACTGGCGCACAACGAGGCCTTCCGGGACCACTGGGGCAGCGAGCCCCGGGACGAGGAGTCCTGGGGCTTCGTGGTGAATGATCCGCTGGCCCGGCCGGACCTGAGCGCCGTCGTCCTGGAATGGGCCAGCGGGCGGGTAGCCGGTTACCAGCTCGCCAGCCACGACGCCGTCAGTGCGGAGTCACGGGGCTACAAAGAGGGCTACACGGACCTGCTGGGGGTGCGGCGGGAGTTCCGCGGCCGCGGGGTGGCGCAGGCGCTGCTGGCCGATGCGATGCGGCGCTTCGCCGCGGCCGGGATGGACCAGGCCTCGCTCGACGTCGACTCGGAGAACCCCACCGGGGCCCTGGCCCTCTACGCCAAGATGGGCTACGCCGCCGTCAGCACCAGCATGGCCTGGGACAAGGAACTCTAGCGGGCGAGCCGCCCGTCAGCCATCCGCACGTTGCCCGCCCGTATGCTAGCCATCCACATCGTGGAGGTGATGGACGACGTCGTGCAGGAAATACTGCGCGAAGGTCAGCACGGTGAACTCGGAACCGTTGCTGCGGGTGCCCTTGCGGCTCCAGTGCTCCTCCGTGACCCGCGCGAAGGAGGCGGCGATCTGCCCGCCCTCAGCTGTGAGTTCCGCGCTGACCTCGGCCGGGTCGGCGTTGGCGTAGTCCTTCTCGACCGCGGTGAGGTCCTGGTCCCAGTCCGCGAACCGGGCGTCATCCTCACTGAGCATGAGGCCCAACCGGTGATCAAACAAGGTGAAGACGTCCCGGACGTGGCAGGCATACTCGAGCACCGACCAGGTGTTCCCCTCCGGGCGTTCCGTGGCGTCCGGACGCCGCAGCGCCACCCGCCAGCGCGGGAGCATACTTTCCACGATCCCGGCCGCCGTCGCGGGCGTCGCCGCCGACGCATCGAAACCGCACTCCGGGCAGGGCCGCTGCAGGACCCAGGTCCAATCCTTGATATCCGGGATGATAGGCATGCGAGCAGTCTAAACGCATTTCCCCCGGAGGCAGTTGAAAGCCGGGCGGGCTCCGCGGAGAGCCCGTGTCAGCGGCGACGCGCCCCCAAGTCCTTTGCCTCAGCCACCAATGAGGAAACAGCAACTGAGGACACAGCCACATCACCTTCACGACTTAGGTGCACCGGGGTGACAGAAGCCGGTACGGCGATCTTGCTGGCCACATTGCCACTGGTCCCGGCGTCGTGGCCCGGTCCAGGTCTGCACCCGCACCAGCAGCCGTCGGTGGCGGGTTCAAGCGATCGTTGCAACACCTCCGAATTATCGGGAGTTGCAACGCGAATGGAATCACCATCAAGAAGTAGT
>NZ_MQTS01000081.1 GCF_020532825.1 Arthrobacter sp. SO3 | reverse complement strand
CAAAGCCCTTGCCAGATAAACCATGAATCAAGTCTGACAAAAAACCATACCCAAAGGAATCACCGACACGCTACACTAGCCGGCGCCCTGAAATCCGACATATTCAGGCGCGGTGCGGTCACGAACTGGCAGCGGAGCGGTCGCAGTGGCACCATGCTTGGATGCTTGAGGCAACCAAATCCCCGAAGTCCGCCGCCGAGACCAGCACTGGCGCGGTCCCGGTAAATCCCGCCCTCGCCGCCGAGGCCAAGATCGCCCGCATCGCGGTGACCGTCTTCCCGCTGCTGGTCGTCATCGCAGGCGTCGCCGGGTACCTGCTGCCGGGCGCCTTCAAGCCGATGGGGCCCAGCGTGCCGTACCTGCTGGGCATCATCATGTTCTGCATGGGCCTGACCCTGACGCCGCCCGACTTCGCCTCCGTGGCCAAGCGTCCCTGGGCCGTGGTCCTGGGCATCGTGGCGCACTATGTCATCATGCCCGGTGCCGGCTGGCTGATCGCCGTCGGCCTGAACCTGTCGCCGGAACTGGCGGTGGGCCTGATCCTCGTCGGCTGCGCGCCCTCGGGCACCGCGTCCAACGTGATGGCGTTCCTGGCCAAGGGCGACGTCGCCCTGTCGGTCGCCGTCGCCTCCGTGTCCACCCTGATCGCCCCGATCGTGACGCCGCTGCTGGTGCTGTTCCTGGCCGGTTCCTACCTGCAGATCGACGCCGGCGGCATGGTGCTCGACATCGTCAAGACCGTGCTGCTGCCGGTGATCGCCGGCCTGCTGGCCCGCCTGTTCCTCAAGAAACTCGTCGCCAGGGTGCTGCCGGTATTGCCCTGGGCCTCCGCCGTCGTCATTTCCCTGATCGTGGCGATTGTGGTGGCCGGAAGTGCCAGCAAGATCGTCGCCGCCGGCGGGATCGTGTTCCTCGCCGTGGTGCTGCACAACGGCTTCGGCCTGGGCCTGGGGTATCTGGCCGGCAAGCTCGGGCGCCTGGACGACAAGGCCCGCCGGGCGCTGGCGTTCGAGGTCGGCATGCAGAACTCCGGCCTGGCCGCCACCCTGGCCACGGCGCACTTCAGCCCGCTCACAGCGCTGCCCTCGGCGGTGTTCTCGCTCTGGCACAACATTTCCGGCGCGATCGTCGCGGCCTGGCTGGCGCGGCGTCCGCTGCGGGACGAGTAAGGGGCCGGCTCCTCCCTGGCGCTTAGGCGGACAGCCGCGCGAGCAGCCTCGCGACCGCCTGCTCGAAAAGTGTCTCGGCCCCGGCCGCCCCCGCAGTTCCCGGCACCAGGACCTCGACACCGTCCGGCTGCGCCGAGTCCGAGAAAACCAGCAGGGCCGCGCCGCGCTCGACGAGTTCCTTCATCGTTTCAAGGTCGACGGCGGTGCGTTCCGCCGGCTGGGAGCCGAGGATGACGCCGTCGGCCCCGCCGGAGAGCATGAACTGCCGCCAGCTTTCGCCCAGCAGGATCACGGGCTGGTAGCCGTGCCGGGGCAGGATCGTGGCGGCTGCCGCAGCGAGCGCGCGGTCCCAGGCATCGTCGAGGTCGCTGATGGCAACGGCCACGACGTCGGTGCGTCCCCGCCGCATCCCGCGGGCCGCCCGGTTCGGCACATAGCCCAGCTCATCGGCCGCGGCATGAACCCGGTCCTGGGTGGGCTGGCTGATCCGGGTGTTGCCGCCGGGGCGGCCGGACAGCACGTAGGAGACGGTGGTCAGGGACACTCCCGCGGCCTCCGCGACGTCGCGGATGGTGGGCTTGGATCCGTGCCGCACTGATGACTCCCGGGTACGTCTGCGCCGCGGATTCGTGGCGATGGCTGAAAACTTCCTCGCGGGGTGTACCCCCGGTCTGAACTCTAGCCCTCACCCCAACGCGGGGTCACTTAGCGCCCATCTCGAGGCCCGGGACGGGCGCTAAGTGACCCCGCGTTGGTGTTGGACGGGCGACGGCGGCGCCTGCACCTTCCGTGGGATCAGCCTGCTTAGTCGTCGCAGGTGCAGCGCTGGTCCTGGGGTACATCGGCCATAACCGCGTCGACATGCTCGCCGCAGCCGGCCCAGGTGATTTTTCCGCAACGATTACAACGAACTGCAGCGCACATAGGATCTCCAAAATCGGGGTGCCGCGGATGCAGCACCTAGCACTAACAATAATACCCCATAGGGTATCTTGGAAGCGTCCCCGGCTGCTGGAGCGGCCACCGCAATCCCCCGTCCACTCCTGCAGCCACGACGCCCCTCCAAGCCCAGGAACAGCCATGACAATCGACAGCAACCCCCAAGGAGATCATCGGCAAGCGCGCCTTTGAGGCACCCGGAAGCCGCGGCCGCCTTCGGCAGCTCCCCCAGGTGCTCCGCGGCTGTGGGCGGGCTCGACGAGAGAGGCTCTCCCGTCAGTCCAGATCACCGTCGGCCTGCTGTCCGTGGCCGTGATGGCATGGGCCCTGCATGGCCGCCTGGAGCTGGAACGCAGGATCACGCTGGGCCACAGAAGGTCGGTGGATTCCGACGTCGACGTCTGCACGGACTGCCGCCCGCTGTTCCCCAGCAAACCGCGGCAGCAGGGCTGAGCTGAACGGCACGGTCATCCCGGCCGTGCGGGCGGTTTCGTCGGCGACGCCTTGTTCCCCTGATCTAAACCAACGCGGGGTCACATCGCGCCCATCGGAGCGCCCCGGATGGGCGCGAAGTGACCCCGCGTTGGGGTGGGTTTGGGAACCGGCGGCTAGGGGGTATCCCAGCCGATGCTGGCGGCCTCGTCCAGGGTGCGTGCCTCGAAATGTTCCAGCATCTCGCGCATGCCGTCCATGCTCTGCTTGAACATCTCGGACGCCCGCCACGCTTCAGCCTGTTCCAGGGACTCCCACGGGCCGGTGCTGATGAACCGGTTCCGGACGTTGCGGTCATGCATCAGCACGGCCTTCGCGTGCGGGAAGTCTTCCTGGGTCTTTCGGGCCAGATCCCGCCAGGCCTGCACGAAATCATTCTCCCGGCCGGGGTGTACCAGCCAGATTCCCAGCGTATAAACCGACACGTCGATCGCCTCCATGGTCTGCAAGGGGTGGATACCCCCGATTATCGGGCCGGGCCACAGACGCCGGTAGGGCCGATCTACCCGATGCAGTGATAACCTCCGGCGCCAGAAAGTCCGTGCGCAGAGGCAACGCGGGGTCAGTTAGCGCCGGTCCGGGACCTCCGGATGGGCGCGATGTGACCCCGCGTTGCTGTTGATGGGGCGGGTATTTAGACCTTCCGGTGGATCGACTTGTAGCTCAGGTAGGCGTTGAGACCCTCGACGCCGTACTCGGTGCCCAGCCCGGAGTCGTGCCGGCCGCCGAAGGGTGCGGCGTGGTTGGAGGCGAAGAAGTTGATGCCCACCGAGCCGGTATCCATCCGGTCCGCCACGGCCAGCGCCGCGTCCGGATCGGCGCCGAAAACCAGCCCGCCGAGTCCGAATTCAGTGTTGTTCGCCAGCTCCACGGCCTCGTCAACACTGCCGCCGGCGTCGTTGTACTTCAGGATGCAAAGCACCGGGCCGAAGATCTCCTCGCGGGAGATCCGCATGTCCGGGGTGACATCGGCAAACACGGTGGGTTCCACGAAGTATCCGCCCTCCAGCCCGCCGCCCAGTGCCGCCGCGCGGCCGCCGGTGGTGGCGCGGGCGCCTTCGGCCACGCCGGCGTCCACGTACTCCAGCACGGTCCGGTACTGCGACTCGGTGGCGCAGGGCCCGAAGACCGTGCCCGGGTCCAGCGGGTCGCCCTGCTTGCCGGCGGCGATGGTCCGGGTGACCATGTCCACCACTTCCTCGTAGCGGCTGGCGGGGGCCAGGATGCGGGTTGAGATGTAGCAGGTCTGCCCGGTGTTGCGCATCGAGGAGCGGATCAGCACCTTGGACATCGCGTCCAGGTCTGCATCCGGCAGCACGATCGCGCTGGACTTTCCGCCCAGCTCCAGCGTGACGGGGCGCAGCAGTTCGCCGCAGGCCGCCGCGATCTTCCGGCCCACCGGGGTGGAGCCGGTGAAGGCGACCTTGTCCACGCCTGGGTGCTTCACCAGCGCATCGCCCAGCCGCCCGGAACCGGTGACGAGGTTGACGACGCCGGCCGGCACACCGGCAGCGGCCACGGCGTCGATGATCACCCGCAGCGACAGCGGGGTGGGCGACGCCGGTTTGATCACCACGGTGCAGCCGGCCAGCAGCGCCGGGGCGAGCTTGATGACCACGAGGTTGATCGGGAAGTTCCAGGGGGCGATCAGTGCGCACACGCCGATCGGTTCGCGCCGGACCATGGATTCGCCGCCGCCTTTGGGGAAGGGCCGCACGTCCTCGCGCTCAAGATAGTCGGCAAGGGTGGCGAAGTAGCGGAAGATGCCCGCGGCGTTGGCGGCCGCCCCGGCGGATTCCGAGACCGGCGAGCCGTTCTCGCGGGTGTTGGTCAGCGAGAGCTCCCCGGCGCGCTTCTCCACTTCCTCGGCGATGCGCAGCAGGTACGCGGCACGTTCGGACGGCGCCAGCCGCGGCCATTCGCCGGCGTCGAAAGCCCGGCGGGCGGAGGCGACGGCGGCGTCCACGTCTTCGGGGGTGCCGTCCGGGACGGAGCCCCAGACTTCGCCCGTGGCGGGGTCGGTGACCGGGTTGCGGCCGGTGCCGCGTGCTGGGGTCCAGGCACCGTCGATGAAGATGTCGTCCACGTGTGTGTAGGGCAGCGCGAGTGCGGCGCGGGCGGCCACGGCGGGGGCGTCGTGCATGGCGGCGGTCACCGGATCACCGCCGTCTTGAGCAGCGCGGTGGAGCGGTTCAGGTCCGCCGTCGCCATGTCGTGGGCCGCCTGGGTGATGAGCTCGGGGATGATTTCGGTGGCCAGCCGGTCGGTGTAGGTTGCCGGGTCCATCTTGAACCAGGAGGAGGCCAGGGCAATACCCGCCTGGTCGAAGCGCCACAGCCTGTCGGCGTCGCGCATCAGCGCGTCCTCCAGCGACTGCGCCACCGGGCGGGTGTCGTGGCCGTCGATGATCGCGCAGACGCGCTCGATGAATTCCGCGGGATAGCCCAGGCCCGGCAGCACCCGGCGGGCGACGTCGCAGCCCTGCTTCTCGTGTTCGTAGCGGATGGTGGCCTTGCGCCAGTCGCCGGTGAAGCCCTCGGAAATGATGCGGGATTCGTCCACGTGGGCCCAGCCGGTGTCGTGCAGCAGGGTGGCCACCCTGACCAGTTCGGCGTCGGCCTCGGGGTAGGCCCGGCAGAGCCGCTCGGCGAAGGCGAGGGAGATGGGCAGGTGGACGTCGTTGCCGCGGGTGCGGGTCTCGTGCACCACGGCCTGCCAGAGGCTGTCGAGTTCCTCAAGCGCGGCTGGGGTGGTGGCGATCGGGGCGGTGTCCACCGGCCCCGGCGCGGGGACCGGCCGGACCGGGTACGCGGCGGCGAAGTCCGCAGCAGCAGAATCAACAGCAGCGGAATCAACAGCAGCGTGATTGCCTGCCGCCGGGTTTTCGGAGACCGGGTTCGCGGCGCCGGCGTCGGCGTCGGCAACCGGGGTCTTGGGGGTGGTCATAGTGCTCCTTCGGGTGGGGCCGACTTACTGTCTGAGTGGAGTTAGCTGTCCGTGGTGATCGTTTTGAGGGGTGTGGCCGGGTCCGCGGCGGCTTCAGCGGGGATGTTCTGGCCTTTGGCGAGGGCGTTTTTCACGGCCATGAAGTCCAGCGGGGCGTTGACGCAGTCCGCGGCGATGATCTGGCCCTGGCGGTAGTAGAGGACGCTGAACTTGCCGCGTTCCTCGTCGCGCCGCAGCACGGTCTGGTCATAGCCGTTGCACAGCCCGGCGATCTGCAGTTTGAGGTCGGCCTGGTTGGACCAGAACCACGGGATGCCCGCGTATTCCTCACGCCGGCCGGTGAGTGAGTAGGCCGCCACCTTGGCGTGTTCAATCGCGTTGTTGACGCTTTCGAGCCGGATCCGTTCCCCCGGGGCCGAGCCGGGCACGGGGTTGGGCATGTTGGCGCAGTCGCCGATCGCCACGGTGGTGCCGTCGGAGGCCAGCGCGAAGCGGTCCACCACGATCCCGTTGTCCACGCTCAGGCCAAGCTGTTCGGCGAGCTGGGTGTTCGGGATGACCCCGATGCCGACCAGTACGATCTGCGCCGGCAGCACCGTGCCGTCCTGGAGTTCGACGCCGGCTACCGCGCCGCCGTCGTCCGCGCCACCTGCGCCGGCGGTGAAGCGCGTGGCGCTCGTGTTCAGCCGGATGTCCAGGCCGCGCGACCGGTGTGCCTGCAGGAAATAGTCGGCGGTTTCCTCGCCGACGGCGCGGCCCACCAGGCGGGGACCGAATTCCAGCACGGTGACGTTTTTGCCCATCTTCTGCAGGCTGGACGCGGCTTCGAGGCCGATGAATCCGCCGCCGATCACGACGACGTCCTGGGCGTCCCCCACCCTGGCCTTGAGCGCCAGGGCGTCGTCGGCGTTGCGCAGGTAGAGCACGCCGTCGAGATCCCCGCCCTCGATCTCCAGCTTCCGGGCGCGGGCGCCCACGGTGAGGGCCAGCCGCTTGAAGGGGAACTGCTTGCCGGAGGATGAGTGCGCCACGCCGGAGCCGTCGGCCTCCTTGTCGATCCTGACGATGTATTCGCCCTTGACCAGGTCCACGTTGTGTTCGGCCCAGTACTCGTTGGAGCGGAAAATCAAGGATTCGCTTTCCACCGTGCCCTGCAGGAACTCCTTGGACAGGGCCGGGCGCTGGTAGGGGCGGTGGTCCTCGTCGCCGAGCAGGGTGATGTGCTCGTCGAAGCCGAGCGCGCGGAGGGAGACAGCGAGCTGGACGCCGGACTGGCTCGCGCCGATGATCAGCAGGCCGGTGCGGGTAGGGCTTTCCGGCTGCGTTGCGGCGCCGGCGGCGGTCTGCGTTGCGGGGACATGCTCAGTGGCGGTCTGCTCTGCGGCGGCGAGATGGGTGACCATCACTACACCTGGGTTTCCGGGGTGGTGACAAAGAGTTCGAGCTCGTCCGTCAGCCGGAGCTGGCAGGACAGCCGCGAGTTGTCCTCGCGGTCCACGGCGGTGCCGTAGAGCATCTCGTCCTCCATGTCCGCCATCGGCGGGAGCTGGGAGAGGCAGTCCTCGCGGACAAAGACGTGGCAGGTGGCACAGGACAGTGAGCCGCCGCATTCGGCCACGATGCCGGGGACGCCGTTGCGCACCGCGGTTTCCATGACGGAGTCGCCGGGATTGCCCTGGACGTCGCGGACGGCGCCTTCGGCGTCGGTGAAATGAACCGTTGGCATTGGTCCTCCTTGTGTTGAAGCGGGAAGTTGAGTGAGGGGGGGTCAGATGAACTGGCGTCCGCCGTCGACCACCATGGTCTGGCCGGTGTAGTAGGAACTGTCCGGCCCGGCCAGGAAGAGCGCCGCACCCACGATGTCCTCCGGCTGGCTGGCCCGCTTGATCGCTCCGCGGTCCACACCGTAGTTCTCGGCGTTCTCCATCAGCCCGTAGCTGGCCTCGGTCAGGGTGAACCCGGGGGCGATCGCGTTGACCGTGATCCCCCGCCGGCCCAGTTCCTTGGCCATCACCCGGGTCAGGGCCACCACCCCGCCCTTGGAGGCGACGTAGTGCAGCCACTGCTCCGAGCCGCTGAAGATTGTGGCGCTGGAGAGGTTGATGACGCGCCCGCCGTCGGTCAGGTACGGGCTCGCCGCTCGGGTGACGAGCCAGGGGCCCTTGAGGTTCACGTTCATGACCAGGTCCCATTCGGCCGGGTCGATGTCCTCGAACGGGCTGCGGGTGACCCCCGCGTACACCGCCGCGTTGTTGAGCACGACGTCGATGCTCCCCTTTCCGAAGTCCGCGCAGCTTTTCGCGAGGGCCTCGGTGGAGTCGACGCTCGTGACGTCCGCGTGGAAGGCGGCCGCGTCGGCCCCGGTTTCCCGGACCAGCTTCGCGGTCTCCTCCGCGCCGTCAAGGTTCACGTCCGCCACCGCCACACGGTAGCCGCGGCGGCCGAAGCCGAGCGCGAACGCCCGGCCGAGGCCGCCGGCGGCACCGGTGATCAGGACGGTGCGGGCCGGCTGGCCGCCTTGGCCCGCACCGTCATATTCTGCAGTAGGCATATTCGGGTCAGACATGGCTGTGGCTGTGCGCTCCGGGTCCGGCGACCTGCAGTTCCGGTTCCTCAGCGTCGAGGATCTGGACCGTTCCCTTGGTGCCATCCACGCGCAGCCGCTGTCCGGTCTTGATTGTGGTGGACGCCGAGCCGGTCCCGGTCACCGCCGGGAGGCCGTACTCGCGGCACACGATCGCGGCGTGGCTCATCATGCCGCCGATGTCCGTGACGGTGGCCTGGATCTTGCCAAAAATCGGTCCCCAGGACGGTGCCGTGACCGTGGCGACCAGGATCTCGCCCTGCTGCACCTCGGAGAGCTGGTCCGCGTCGGTGATGACGCGGGCCAGGCCCTCGACGACGCCGGGCGAGGCTGCCATGCCGCGCAGGCCGCCGCCTTCGACCGCTTCGCCGGCGCCCAGCCACTGCTGGACCTGTTCTGTGGTGATGCCCCAGAGCATCCGGGTGAAGGGTTCGGTGATGATTTCCGGCGGGGTGTTCAGGGCCGGGGCCGGGCGGGCGGTCTTGAGCGCGTCCACGATCCCGCGGCGGCGCTCGATCTCCTCCGGCCAGTAGTCCGGGCCGATCGGCTTGGCGCCGACGCCCCAGCCGGTGACGAGGTCGAAGAGCGCATCGCGGACCTCGTTGCGGCCCAGGTAAAGCAGGTCGTCCGGTTCGGTCCAGAAGCCCTCGGCCTGCATCATGCGGCTGAGTTCGCGGATTTTGCGCCAGAAGACGCCCATGGTCCAGTGCTCGATGTAGAAGTTGTGGTTCTCCACGTACGGGTACGCGGTCGCGGCGAGTCCGCGCTTGGCGTCGAAGAGGCCCTGGTTTTCGCCTTCCAGCAGTTCCCGGTATTCCCCGATGATGCGGTCACGTTCGATGATCAGGGCCTCGACCGGGCGCATGATTTCCTGGCCTTCGTCCACGCGCCGGATGTAGTCCGCAATGTAGCCGAGCGGGATTTCCTGGTGTTCGTTCCAGTACTTGTCGTGGCCGTAGAAACCGTTGCCCACGGTGAAGTTGAACCACGGGTCCTTGGCGGCCTCGTACTGGGCCGTCCAGCGGTCCCCGCCCGGGGCCGCCGCGATGGCAGCCAGGGTGGCGGCGACGTCGTCCGTGTTGCCGAAATGCCCCTGCAGCTGTAGTTCAACAGCCAGTTTGGCGAGCTGCTTGAGCTCGTCATCCGGGCGGAAGAGTTCCATGTCCACGCCCTGGACCATGGTGGCGATGGACTGGTCGGGGATGTTGGGGAAGACCTGCTTGCAGAAGTTGAAGAAGTCCAGGTAGGCGATGTAGCCCAGGTTGAGGAACTCGAAGTGGTACTGCCAGTTCTGGTAGGCCAGCTGGATCAGCCGGTCGTAGCTCTCCAGCAGCTTTTCGGAACCGTCCTTGCCCTTGCCGGAGAGGATGTCCTCCATCGGGACAACGTCCGGGAGCTTGGGGAAGGAGATGGTTTCCATCTCGTCGATGGTGCCCTTGACCTTGACGTGCCACTGCTTGAGGAGCTGGTCCCAGTTCTGGAAGTAGTGGCCCACCCGCTGTTCGAACAGGGGCACACGCGCGGCGATCTGGTCCTCCGGCACCGGGATGGGCGACATGTAGAGGTAGCCCAGGTGGACGCGGAACTCGATGCCGTTGGCGTTGGGGATCATCAGGTGCCGGGCGTTGTACTGGCCCAGGCACTTGACCGCGAATTCGCCGCCGATCGTCTCGAAGGGCTTGAACACGGTCGGCCAGTGCTGGCTGTCGCAGAACCAGAACTTGGCGTCTTCCTGTTCCTTGAGTTTGTCCTGGAAGACCAGGTAGTACGGGTAGATCTTTTCCCAGCCCTCGGCGCCGGCGGGGACCGCAAGCTCGGAGGGTTTGGGGAAGGACTTCAGGGACATGGCGGTCCTTTCAATTCGGGCTCGGCGTTGAGCCTGGGTGACGAAGCGGACTAGCGGGTCAAAATTTGTTAGGTGGAGGGCTTCAGCAGCGATGCGGTGATGCTGCCGAGGCTGAACCCGCTAGGTGCGGCGGGAGCAGTGGACGACGGCGCCGGGCCGGCCGGCGGGGTCGTGGAGG
>NZ_MQTS01000080.1 GCF_020532825.1 Arthrobacter sp. SO3 | reverse complement strand
CTATGGTTATCAACAGCCAGCCTTGGCAGCGTAGAAGAATCCATTCAATCCGCTGTCCGAAATCTCCGCAGCAGCTCAGTACGAACCTATGCCTTGTCGTTGCTTCGGTTCCTTCGATTTTTGTGGGCTGTCGGGGTCAGCTGGGAGCAGGCAACGTCCCTTGAAGCGCGTGACTTCGTGTTGTGGGCGCGCCAGGCCGAGAAGTTCGTCGGGAATCGTAACGTCCCTCAGCGGCGGGGGAGCCGGAACCTTGTCACGGGAAAGAAGCATCTTGGAATGCGTTACTCGCCCTCGACGATCAACCACACGACGACGGTGTGTAAGGAGTTTTACGCTTTCCAGCTTCGGATGGGTGACGGGCCTATCGTGAATCCTTTCGAGCTGCGTCGTGGGCGAGCCCATGCGCATCATGATCCTCAGCGGGAGTTTGCCCTGGTGCGGCGACAACCCTTGCGTCAGCGCCAGGCAAACCGGGTGCCCAGATCAATCCCGGATGGAAAGTTTAACGATCTGTTCCGGCGTTTGCGGTCCAACAGGGACCGGGCGTTGGTGGCGTTTTATGTCAGCAGCGGTGCGCGGGCGAGCGAGCTGCTCGGGCTCACGGGCGACCGGGTCAACGTGGGTGACCAGCTGATCGGCGTCTACCGCAAAGGCGGCCAGCTGCAATGGTCACCCGCTGCGCCTGATGCTTTCGTATGGCTTCGGCTCTATCAGCTCGAAGGAGGCGTCGCCGGCCCGGATGAGCCGGTTTGGCTCACGCTGCGGGGCGAGCCCCGTCCTCTGTCCTACGAAGCCATGCGCGCCGTCCTGAGACGCTGCAACGACCTCCTCGGTTCGAACTGGACGCTGCACGATCTGCGGCACACGTTCGCGATCCGAGCGCTCGAGGGCGGGATGGGCCTTCACGAAGTCCAGGAGTTACTGGGTCACCAGTCGCTGACTACGACCACGGTCTATGCGGTTCCGCATATGGAGGAAGTCATCGAGCATTACCGGGCCCATCTGAGCAGCAGGACTTCCCCTGCCGCTGACAGTTCACCGGCCGGTCAGCCCTATAACCCCGATGAGTTACGCGTGCTTTGGGGGAACCAGTGACAACTCCGCCCATCAACAAGATCCAGACCGCACGACGAAGCTGGAATGACCACACGCCGCCACCACAGGAACAACAACCGCCTGCACTGCCGCCCATCCCTTCTGGACCGCTGACCAGTGGCTGCCAACACGAACACGCATGCCTCCGCTGTGCCCTTCTCCGTCCGGATCCCAGCCAGATCAACAGGCTCCAGGACATTATCGACAACCTCGAAGAACGCATTACCGAAGCCGAACAACACGGCTGGCTCGGCGACGCCGAAGGACTGCGCGTCACCCTCAACAGCGCCGAAATGAAGCTTGCACAGATGTTTAAGATGCAGAGTAACCAGAAGTCCGAAGTCGTCGACTTGGGCATCCCACGTGCTCGCTCCGGGCCGTCCGGAGTTGAATCTGGATGACCGAACGCAGAAGGCAGCACCAGCGGTACTCAACGTCTAAGCTCCGGATATGAAACCACGCGGGATTCTAATTGCCGCACTTCTGTTGGTGGTCATAGCGGCAGTCGCAATTGCATTTTGGGCGAGTGTCGGCGACCGTCCAGGTCCAATGAAATCTGCTCCGGTTTATCAGGGTCTAGGGAATGAACCGGGGCTAGAGACCCCGGAGAGCCTGCACTGAGGTCTGACCGCGTCCCACACCGCCGCGTCTTTATCATTAGGTATGAACACGCCTCCGCGAATGATTGCCCCGCTCCTGGCTTTGTTCCTTGCCGGTTGCGCTGACGCTGGCTCATCGTCGGATCCGTATCACCGAACCAGCGGCCATGATAGGTCCTGGAACGTCGGCGCAACTCACCCTCGATACGACACACTTGCCCCGTGCGAGGGGGATCCAAGTGTGGAAAACGCCATTGTGAGCGCCGACCTGCCATCCTCGCATCTCAGCATGAAGCTCCTGCCGAATTCGACCGAAGAAGATGCAATTCGGGTAGCCCACTGTCTAGCGGAAAGTCTCACAAGTGGTGAGATATGGATTGCCTCACCCCGCTGACCGAAACTCCGCATGGAGCGTTGCAGTTGCGGACGCATGCCTCTGATCCCGGTCCACGGGATGTTCAAGAAGCCTGCGCAGGGTTATTCTCGGCAGATGAACGACCACTTGGTTCCGGCCGAGGCCGAGGGATACACATTTAGGTTCGGCATTAGCCGAACGATGCTGCGGATAGTTGGGTTATGCGCAGTCGTTGCCGTGGCAGTCCTTACTGTGTTGATAAACGCCACTGAGCCGTTCCGCCTCCCTTTGGGGATTACCCTCGGAGCCCTCGCGATCACCTTGCTCGTCGCCTACGCGTTCAGCTCCTCCGCCCGCGCTCGAAAGTTGAAACCGGCGAGGAATGAAAGCGCCAGGGAGCGTCAAGTGGTGTTCGGCAAGATAACCGGCAGGAAGTCCTTAGCGGCGGAACTCGCTCTCCTTTCAGAACTCCATAGGAGTGGTGAGCTTTCCGACGAGGAATTTAGCGTCGCCAAGCGCCGCATCCTCGACGGCAAATAGCTAAGAGTCGACCTCGGCAATGTACTCAAAGTTTTTTGGAATCAGCGAAACCTCTTGGGCATTGCCGGACACTACAGGGTATGGGGAGCAAAGAAACCGTAGAAGAGGGGCTGTGGCACCTTAGCGTTCAGGGCCAGAGCGACGCTTTTGGTACCCTCTACGACCTGCACCGCGACAGGGTCTTCCGCCACGCTTACCGGCTCTGCGGGAACCATCACGATGCCGAAGACATCATGGCGGCCTCGTTCCTCGAACTCTGGCGCCGGCGAAAGCAGGTCCGGGTGGTGGAGGGATCGATCCTTCCATGGCTGCTGGTGACGACCACCAATGTGGCCCGTAACCGGACCCGCGCTGCCCTGCGATATCAGCGGCTCCTAAACTCCCTTCCCCGCAGTCAGGAGTCCAATGACGCTGCTGCAGATCCGTATCGCAGATACCAGAACCAGCTTGATCAGGACCTGGCCTGGGCGCTGGGCACATTGGCGTCCGAGGACCTGCTTTTGGTGAGCCTGGTCGTGTTCGAGGAGCACACGATCGCAGCTGCGGCCGCCGTATTGAACCTCACCCCTGGGGCGGCGAAATCACGTATGCATAGGGCGCGTCAACGGCTAAGGGCGGCCCTAGTAGGCGACACGTCAGCCAAACCTCCCACCGCTCCGACTCCCGTTTTGGAAGGAGAACGGCCATGAACCAGCTCCACGTTGACCAAGTTTTCAGTGATGCCCTGCGGGCCGAACTGACTGCCCGAGTTGAAAAGGCTGGCCCCGCCCGGAGACGAAAGCGCAGCAGGTTGTGGGTCGGCACCGCCGTCTTCGCTGGTTTGGGACTGTTGGGGGGTGTCGGGGCTGCCGCGGCTGGCCTGTTTGTCCTGCCGGGTTCCCCTGTTGTCACTCCGTTGGCGTCCGCCGTTACGGAAACGCACACCGGAACGGCAACGATACAGCTTGGCCCCGCTCCTGAGGGGAGTACAGGCATCGAAATGGAGTTGCATTGCCTGAGCCCTGGAACCTTTGAGTACGGGCGGGGGGCCAGTAGCACTTGCGGCCAGGACGATGTAGGAACGCCTCAGGACTGGACCGGCTACACAATTCCGCTCACCCCAGGGGAAGAAAGCATCACCATAACAACAAGTCCCGAAGCTAGCTGGAAACTGACGGCCCAGTACGTCAACACGGAGATCACTGATTGGGCAGTCAACGCCGAAGGGGACACCTACGGCGCACTAAACGAGAACGGAAGCCCCGATCTGGTCGCCGTATTAGCGACCAACGGAACGCCCGGCTACGCCTATCGGACAGAACTTGAAGATGCCAATGGAACCACCGCCAGCAAGACGTTCAAGAGTCCAGCCGATGCCCTCGCATGGCAGGAAGCGCGCATGGGCAAGACCTTTGTCGTCCCCGTTTACGACTCAACGGGGAAGATAGTTGTAGGCGAATTCGTCATCGGCTACTCAGCAGGAAGTTCCGGAGTCGGTGGAGAGCCGGCAGCGGAGTGCGCGGGAGTTCCGCCGACGTTAGATCCAGGCGAGACATTCCCCTGCCCGGGGTTATCGCCTATGGAAACCGGATGTCCTGCCATCCCGGTCCCTCGCGACTGACCCGGCGTAAGGACATAACCAGAAGGCAGCCGAATGCGCGCCTAAGGGGTTGGGCCCGATGCAGTACCGTCAAAGCCAGAAATCCGAACGGAAGGAGCGCTTCTGAGTGGGCCGGTATTGACCTTCGCTGGATCGCCACAACCTATCTAGTCCGGATAAGTCCTCATTGACGACGGCACTTTCTGCCCGGGATTCCCATTTCCTCCCCGGCGGCCTGATCCACACCCGGTGCGATGGGCGATCCATCAGGGGCGGCTCAGTTAAATCGCGGAGCGAAGGCTATGGCATCCAGATCATTGGCAGTTACGGTGGCTCCATGAGGGACGGGATGCTGCTGATCATGTGCGGGACGACAGAGTTTAATGACGCCCTCGACCACTACGAGACGGAAGGCTGGCGCCGTGCGGAAACTGATCTACGGCATGAATCTCACCCTGGACGGCTACATCGCCGCGGCTGGCGACGACATCGGCTGGAGCGTGCCGGGCGACGAACTGTTCCAGTGGTGGCTCGACCAGGAGCGGGCCAGCAGCCTGTCGCTGTACGGCCGCAAGCTGTGGGAGACCATGAGCTCCTATTGGCCGACCGGCGACCAGCAGCCCAACGCCACCCCGGCGGAGATCGACTTCGCGCGGAACTGGCGGGACACGCCGAAGGTGGTGTTCTCCTCGACGATCGACAAGGTCGACTGGAACACCCGTCTGGTCACCGGCGACGCGATCGCCGAGATCACCCGGCTCAAGGCCGGAGACGGCGGCCCGATGAGCATCGGCGGCGCAACGCTCGCCGGGGCAGCCATGCGGGCCGGTCTGATCGACGAATACGCGCTGGCCACCCATCCGGTCCTGGTGGGCGGCGGCACTCCGTTCTTCACCGCGCTGGACAGTTGGGCGAACCTGAACCCGGTGGAGACGCGGATGTTTCCCGGCGGCGTGGTCCTGACCAGATACGAGTCGATCCGCTGAGCGCGACTCCTCCGCGCGGTTGGGGAAGTACTCCACCACCAGCGGCCCCACGTCGACGGGCAGCAGATAGTCCGGAATGCGCCTGCGCACCGCCCCGGCGACCTCAACCTTCAACATGATGACCGGATTCCTCATCGGATTCGCCCCCGTATCCACGAACGACCTCCGCGATCGCACCAGCGATCAGTAAAGATCCGGTCTGGGTCGTCGCCGCGCTGCTCGCCCAGCATGCGTTGACGCCGGCGGAGGCAGGGATCGTCGGGATTTGATTGAGGGCCACGAGGCCAGCTCCCACGTCCAAAACGCAGACAGCGACGCCGGATACCCAGAAGCCGGATGCGGCGATGACGGGGAAAAATGATGGCTTCGGCGGCCGGTTAACTCGGGGGAAGGCGATGGCAGCAAAGCCCACCAGTTCCTACTACTCGCCCTTTGAGGCCCGCCCCGCCTACCGACATGCCAGGCTCAGCGAGCTCATGATCAGCTCCGGACCAGTTGCCATGTCATGC
>NZ_MQTS01000008.1 GCF_020532825.1 Arthrobacter sp. SO3 | reverse complement strand
GCCGCCGGACCCGCCCCGCCGGGGCGGCGGCTGGGCGCTGCGCCCGGGCGGGGCTTGTATCGGTTGATGTAGTCACAACGACGATTCCTTGATCTGGTTCGTTTGGGTTGTCTTGGTTCAGCCGTTACTGGGCCGCGTACAGCGATTTGGCCTGGGCTTCGAGATTCTTGACGTCGACAGTGCCGTCCTTGATAAAGGACTGCAGGGCCGGGATCATGACGTTGTTGGCCATGGCGGGGAGGGCATCGCGGTCGAAGAATTGGCTGATGCTCTTGGCGTTGGAGATGGCGTCCGCCATCTTCTTGTTCAGCGGCGAGAACTTGGAGGTGTCGGTGCCCTTGGCGGTGGCAATGTTGGATGGGTCGACGGAGGCGTAGACATCCTGGCCTTCGGGGGTGCCGAGGTAGGCCATGAAGTCCCGGGCGGCCTGGTTCTGGCCGCCCTTTTTGG
Source organism: Arthrobacter sp. SO3 (assembly GCF_020532825.1). Lineage (GTDB taxonomy): Bacteria > Actinomycetota > Actinomycetes > Actinomycetales > Micrococcaceae > Arthrobacter. The sequence continues at coordinate 12,859 of NZ_MQTS01000008.1, read as the reverse complement.
TCAGCAGGAGGCCGTCGATGGGAGCCTCGACGGCGTCGCGTCCCTCCATGGCGACTTCCGGGAACGGGAAGAAGTCGATGTCGTCGGCGACTGCCTTGTCCGTGTACTGCTGGGTCAGGAAGGAACCGAGGAGGTACATCCCGGACTTCTTGTCGCCGAGGTTCTTGGCGGAGTCCTGCCAGGTCATGCCCAGGGCGTTGGGGTTCTGGAAGGGCAGCAGGGCCTTCCAGGTGTCGAACACGTCGCTGACCTTCTTCTGGTCCCAGGATTCCTTGTGGGCCGTGAGGTCCATGTGGAACTGGTAGCCGTTGAGGCGCATGTTCAGGTAGTCGAACGTGCCCATCGCGGGCCAGCCGTCCTTGTCCGCGAATTCGATCGGGATCAGGCCGTCGGCCTGCATCTTCTTCGACAGCGCAGTGAGCTCATCGAAGGTCTTCGGGACTTGGTAGCCCTTCTCGGCCCACAGGCTCTTCCGGTAGAAGAAGCCCCAGGGGTAGTTGTAGTTCGGGACCAGGTACATTTTTCCGTCGGCACCGGTGGACGCCTTCTTCAGGGCGTCGGAGTAGTTCCCGCCGATCTTCTCCCAGACATCGTCGATCGGGGCAAGCAAACCCTTGTCGGCGTAGTACTGCATCCGGTAGCCGGCGAACCAGGTGAAGGTATCGTCCGGGCTGCCCTGGAGGTAGGTGTTGATCTTGTTCTGGAAGTCGTTGTGCGGCACCACATTGGTGTTGACGGTGATGCCGGACTTCTTCGTGAAGGCGTCGGTGACGGCCTTGTAGGCGGCCTTGGGAACTTCATCCGAGGATCCGGAACCGAACGTCAGCGCCTTGCTTCCGCCGCTGGCCGCGGGACCGCTGCCGCCTGTGCAGCCCGTCAGCAGCGGGACCCCGGCCATGGCCACGGCGCCCACACCCAACGTCTTCAGCAGTGTGCGGCGGTCCCATCCGCCTCGAATGGACGAGAGCGCGTCTTCGTGACTTGTCATTGTTTCTCCTTTGAAAAGACCGACCAAATGTGAAGCTCCTCACACACATTCCAATCATAACCGATCAATTGCGAACGTCAATAGTCAAAACAGAACATTCGTGGTTCAGAAAGTAGAATCGCACGGTCGTCCAGGATCAGGGAGAAACGAAGCACGCAGTCGTCCGCCCCGGACCCTGGCCTCGCATCCAGACTTCTGCGGGGCGGTTTTCAGCGGCCCAATGGTCCGGTATCGGATGACCGGCGCCGCGTTGATGGCCTGGGCTTGTTCCTGCCAATGGGGCCCGACCAAACCCGTCTAGAGTATGCGTCCGCATTCGCCGCTGCTCGTTCGATGATGCGGCAAGGATCCTGGCTTGCGGGTAGATCTGGAGCCATCCCCGGGCGAACTGTTCCAGCATGTGGTTGGAAATGACGACAGCAGGCTTGTTGGGGTGGCTTGTGAAAAAGTGAAATCCGGCGTTAGGGTTGCGCTGGACCCACGAGATCTCTGGCTCAGGGTTGGTCGGTACCAACGGCTTGAGGATAATTGTGGGCGCGACCGGAGAGCGCTTTTGTTGCAACGAAAATCTCCCCGCCGGGGTCGACGGTCAGCCGCGATTCGTCGGGTGTCACGAAAAGGAAATCTCCCTGTGCCAGGGTGGACAATGACTTGTCACCGCGGATCTTTGTTTTACCCTTGAGACACCCGACGAAGGCCCGGTTCTCCTGAAGGTGTCGTGAGCCGCCAAGTTTTGTACCGCAGGGAAGTCTTTTCGTGCGATTGTGGTGGGGTGAATCTTGGCTTGTTGAAGAATGGACTCTGGTCCGGCTGGCAGGGGACGCGGGCGCCAACACCATCCTGACCGAGGCCGCTGGCTTCGACCACGCCCACATCGCAGCCGCCATGGACCTCGCATTCGTCAAACCTGGGCAGACAAAGACGACGAGCTGCTTGTCGCCTTCCGCGCAGCTCGCCCGGACCTGGAAGAGATCGCCGTCCGTACTATCAGGGAGATGCTTGGCCGCAACCTCCTAAGCTAGGGCTTTCCGGTACATCTCGGCACGCATGACTTTCGACTCGACCGTGGAGAAGCGCCGCAGCTTCCGCCTGGTCACCGGCGTCCGGAGCGTCCGTCTGCTGGTGTTCACACTGCAGATCACTGTTCTGTACCTGCTGTTCTCGGGCGGGCCGGCGGTGTCCTGGGGGAAGGCAATCTGTGGCTGCTGAACGCCTGCAGGAGATACAACAGGAGACGGACCCGGCCACCTCTTGCAGCCACCCATCGGAGCATGTCACTGCTGCGGGAGCTCCGCAGGGACATCATTGATGCCGTGTTTCTGGCTTTGGTGAAGGGGGACGTTCACCCTTGTTGGCCGCCTTCAACATCGCGACTACACGACGCGTATTCCCATCCTGCGGATCCGTCATTTCTTCGGGAAGGTGCACCCGCTTTTCCGCTTGTCCGAGGATAATTTCCCCAACGAGACTCAAGAGAACCCGGCGAACTTTAATGCGCCTACTCGATTCAAGTATGGGCAGCGAGCCGCTGCGCATGATATGCGCTGGACACCATGTCTTCCAGGGTATGGCGCATCCGCCAATCCAGGTCTCGGGCGGCCAGATCGCCGGCGGCGACAATCCGGTCGGGATCCCCTGGGCGCCGGGGCGCGATCTCCGGCTCGAAATCGATCTCTGTGACCTGTCTGGCTGTGTTCATGATTTGGTGTACGGAGACCCCTTCGCCCGATCCCAGATTGTAGACCCGCTCGAGGGGTACGCCGGAGTCCAGTGCCCGTGCTGCGGCCACGTGTGACGTGGCGAGGTCAGTAACGTGTACGTAGTCCCGGACACAGGTTCCGTCAGGCGTGCTGTAGTCGTTGCCGAAGATCTTCGGTGTTTGCCCTGCGGCCAGCGCCCGGAAGAGTAGGGGAAAAAGGTTATGGGGGCTTGAATCGTACAGTTCGGGCGAGCCCGAACCGACAACGTTGAAATACCGCAAGGAGGTGTGTTTCAGCCCTGTGGCGATGCCCTGATCGCGGACCAGCCATTCACCTGCGAGCTTGCTCTCCCCATACGGGGACTCCGGCCCCGTCGCCGTCTCCTCGGTCACCCGTTCGGCGTTGGGGGTGCCGTAGACGGCCGCGGAGGATGAGAAAACGAGCCGCTCCACGTCCGCTGTTTCCATGGCCCGGAGCAGTGAGACCGTGCCCTCCACGTTTTGTTCAAAGGTCAACAGCGGTTCGCGTACCGATACCCCGGCGTATTTGAATCCGGCCAGATGAACGACACCGGTGACGTGGTGCTCGGCCATGGCACGCGCCACTGTCCCGGTGTCAAGGATGCTGGCAACCACCAACGGCACGCCAGGGGGGACGAAGCTGCGGTGTCCGCTGGCGAGGGAATCCACAATGAGGCAATCAACGCCCGCTGCGGTGAAGGCCTTCACGACGTGGGAACCGATATAGCCCGCACCGCCGGTAACAAGCCAGGTCATGATGACGCCTTCCGGTATGGGATGCTATGCATTTTCGTCCTTCGATTTCTGCTTGTTCACGGCTGGCAGGCCCAGATTCTTCGTCTGTCCCGGCGGGCAGGTCACAGTTCCCGGCGGGCACCGGCCGAGGCGCTGACGGGAAAAATGTGCGGGACTGAGAAGCCTGCGCGGGCGAATTCCCGGGCAATTCCGTCGGCAACCCTGTCGGCGTCGCTGCTTCGGACCAGGGCGATGGCGGCGCCGCCGAAGCCTCCGCCGGTCATGCGCGCGCCCAGGGCGCCCAGGGCCTGCGCGGCGGAGACGGCCAGATCCAGTTCCGGTGTGGAGATCTCGAAGTCGTCGCGCATGGACATGTGCGATTCGTTGAGGAACGCTCCGATGGCGGCCGGGCCTGCGGTCCGCAAGGCAGCGACGGTGTCCAGCACCCGGCTGTTCTCGGTGATGATGTGGCGGACCCGGCGGAATGTCTGCCCGTCCAGCACGTCGGCTGCGCGGGGAAGATCGCCGGGGCCGAGTGCCCGAAGGCTGCCAACGCCCATCGCCTGGGCACCATCCTCACAGGACCGGCGGCGGCTGGCATAGCCGCCGTCGGCGTGGGAGTGGCTCGTGCGGGTATCAATGACGAGCAGTCCCATGTCCGCGGCGGCGAAACCGAGCGGGACGCTTTCCGTGTGCAGGCTCTGACAGTCGAGCAGAATGCCGTGGTCCGGCTCGCCGAGAAGTGAGGCCGACTGGTCCATGATGCCGGTGGGGGCGCCGACGACGCGGTTCTCGGCCAGCTGGCCGATCCGGGCCAGCGTCTGGCGCCCCAGGCCGAGCTTCCACAGATCGTTCAGGGCCATGGCCACTGCGCACTCGACGGCGGCCGAGGAGGACAGCCCTGCGCCGGGTGGAACGTCTGAGCTCAGGGCCAGATCCACGCCGGTGGGGTCACCGGCAGGTGCGGCCTGCGCCATCGCCCAGGCCACGCCCAGGGGGTAGGCGGACCAGCCCGCCAGGGAATCGGGGTTCAGATCATCCAGGCTCGTCTCCACGACGCCGGGGAAGCCGTTGCTGACAACCCTGAGTATGCGGTCTCCGCGGGCGCGTGCCGCCACGACGGTCCGCTTGTCGATGGCGATGGGAAAAGCGAAGCCGTCGTTGTAGTCCGTGTGTTCACCGATGACGTTCACGCGTCCGGGTGCGGACCACAGTCCGTCCGGCTCAACGCCGAACTCCCTGGTGAAGTATTCGGTTCCCTGGCGCAATAGGTCGTGGCGTGAATGTCCGGTCATGGCTCAATGGCTTCCTGGAGTCGGGCGGCTGTGGTTTCCGGCGCGATGTCCGCGATGAACGCGCCCATCGCTGCCTCCGAACCGGCAAGGTATTTAAGCTTTGTTTCTTCCCGCCGCGGCGATGTCAGCTGAAGCATCAGCCGGATGTCGTCCCGGTGGGCGTGCACGGGCGCCTGGTGCCAGGCGGAGATATAGGGGGTCGGCGTCGCGTACAGGGCGTCCACGCCGCGCAAGAGCCGCCGGTAGAGATGGGAGAACTCGTCGCGTTCCTCGGCGGTGGTGGCGGCCAAGTCGGGAACGTGCCGGTGCGGCAGGACATGGACCTCCAGCGGCCACCGCGCCGCGAAGGGAACAAAGGCGGTCCAGTGCTCGCCCTGAAGCACCACGCGCTCGGACCTCTGCTCGAAACGGAGGATATCCTCGAAGAGCGAGCCACCGTAGTTTTCGATCGAGCGGATGAGCTGGGCCGTGCGCGGCGTGATGAAGGGGTAGGCGTAGATCTGCCCGTGCGGATGGTGCAGCGTCACCCCGATGGCCTCGCCCCGGTTCTCAAACGGAAAGACCTGCTGGACCCCCGGCATAGCGGAGAGAGCCGCCGTCCGGTCCGCCCAGGCCTCCACAACGGTCCGCATCCGGGACAGCGACAGCGCGGCGAGCGATCCGGTGTGTTCGGGGGAGAAGCACACGACTTCGCACCGTCCCACGGACTGCCGGCTGCGTCCCAGCCCGACCCTGGCGAGATCCTCAAGTCCCTCCGGTGAACCCGGGCCGGTCAGGTCCGGCCCGAACGAGGGGGACTTGTTTTCGAAGACGGCCACATCGTAGAGGCTGGGAACCTCCGAGGGGTTCCCGGTCGAAGCCGGGGCCAGCGGGTCCAGGTGCGAGGGCGGCAGGACAACCCGGTTCTGACGTGCCGAGGCCACTGAAATCCATTCGCCCGTCAACACGTCCTGCCGCATCGTCGCCGTCGGGGGCCGCACCGCCGCTGCGCGCAGATCGGGGCCACGCTCCGGCAGGAGTGCGGTGTCCGCATCATCGAAGTAGATGATGTCCCGCCCGTCGGAGAGCTGATAAGACCGTTTCATGATCCCGCCCATGCTAGACGCGCCTCCCGGCGTCTTCAGCAGAACTGGGGACGCCCGTGCCGGAGGCGCGGACGCTCAGGAGCAGGCCGTGTTCCGGGTTCAGGACAGGCATCGACAGGCCCGACTCCGCCAGGAACCGGCCGCTGGCATCAACTCCGGACGACAGCCACGCCGGCGGGTGGACCTGGGTGAAGGTGTGCCCGCTGCCGGGGGTCGGGTAGACCACCTCCACCCGGTAGTTCTGATCGGGCCGCAGCCCGGGGAGCGGGATCCGTCCGGGGACTTCGGCGTACGACGTCGCCACCGACACCAGTGCGAACAACGCTTCAGAGCCGTCGTGGGAGACGACGCCGTGCAGCATCAGCGAGGGGTCCGGCTCATCGGTCCGCACCATCCGACCGCTGTGCAGCAGCGTCCGGTAGTCCTTGTACAGCGTGATGGCGGCCGCGAGCTCGCTCCGTTCGGCGCCGTCTAGTTGGCGCACATCCCATTCCAGGCCGAAGTGGCCGAACATGGCGGTGATGGCGCGGAACGACAGGTCGTGTGTGCGGGCGGTGGTGTGCGATGTCGTGGGGCCGACATGGGCGCCTACGAGCTCGGGCGGCACCACCACCTCGGTCCACCGCTGGATGCTCTGGCGTTCCAGGGCGTCGTTGCAGTCGGAGGCCCAGACCCGGTCCGTGCGTTCCAGAATGCCGAGATCCACGCGGGCGCCTCCTGAGGAGCAGCTCTCAATTTCGACGTCGGGGTGTGCTTTCCGCAGTTCATCCAGCAGCCGGTACACGGCGAGTGTCTGGGCATGGACCGACGGGCTCCCGTCGTGGCCCATCTCGGTCAGGTCCCGGTTCTGGTCCCACTTGAGGTAGCTGATGCGGTGCTCGCTCAGGAGTGCGTCCAGCCGGTCAAAGATGTATTGCCAGGCCTCCGGGTTGACCAAGTCCAGCACCTGCTGGTGCCGCCAGCGCTCCGGCAGCCGGCCCGGTGAGGCGTGTCCGGCGGTGTCCGCGGCGGCGGGCCGGCCCGGTCCCGCGATCCAGTCCGGGTGGGCGCGGGCGAGGTCCGAGTCCTCGTTGATCATTTCGGGTTCGACCCACAGGCCGAATTCCATGCCGTGGCCGGTGACCGCGTCGATCAGCGGGGTCAGCCCGTCGGGCCAGAGCTGATCATCGACGTACCAGTCGCCGAGGCCGGCCTGATCGTTCCGCCGGCCGCGGAACCAGCCGTCGTCCAGGACATAACGCTCGACGCCGAGCGCGGCGGCGGACTCGGCCAGCTCCAGCAGGGCGGGAAGCCTGTGGTCGAAGTAGACCGCCTCCCAGACGTTGAGCACCACCGGGCGGGGTTTGCCGGAGCGCGCCCCGGGATGGTGCGGACGGTCGCGGAACCAGGCATAGAAGGCGTCACTGATGCCGTCGAGGCCGGCGCCGGAGTAGGCGGCAAACAGCCACGGCGTCTCGTAGCTGGCTCCCGCGGCGAGGGTGATCTCGGCCGAGCCGAGCAGTTCCGAGGCGCCGATGACGGAACGGCCGTCTCCGATCGTCTCGACGAAACTCTCGTGGTTGCCGCTCCAGCCCAGGTGCACGGCCCAGACTTGGCCGTAGCGGTTGCCGAATCCCGGGCTTCCGGCGGCCAGTAGCAGTGAGGAATCATGGCCGGTCCGCCCGTGCCGTCCCGAGCGGACCCAGGTACCCTGCCGCATCGGCAGGCGCTGGGGGTGGGCTTCTCGGCACCAGCGGCCGGTCAGGTCCAGGATTTCGACGGCGGCGCGGCCCACCGGAAGGACTGCGGCGAGTTCCTCCACCTGGTAACTATCGGCGCCGTCGTTGGTCAACCGGTGACGTATCTGCAGCAGGCCGCCGTCATTAAGGGTGATCTCAGTGGCGACCGTGATCCCCAGATCCGGGTCTGTCTGCGTTACCACGGCGTCAGGTGAATCATCCTCCGCAGCGGTAACCACTGAGGTAACCCGGAGCCGGGCCGAGAAGCCCTGGCCGCTCCGGTTCCCGCGCAGCCCGGGCCGCCCGCGCCAACCCGAAGACGGCTGCGGAAGGAGCCCCAGCGTCACTGGAATATCAAGGGAGGAGGCGGCGACGGGGTCCGCCAGCAGCGACAGATCGGGCAGTCCCGGTCCGAGGTCCGCACCCCAGTGGAGCACGGCCGGCTCGCCGGTGGCGAAGTCGATCAGCAGGCTCGTCCCTGCACGGCGCAGGTGAAGAGGCTCCAGCCGCGGGGCGTCCGGGTGGGGGATGTTCGGGTGCAGGGCGTTCAAGTCGGCTCCAGGGTAGGTCGTCAAAGCGAAGGGACGGACGAAATTGTGCGGTGGCAGGTCAGCTGGCGATGACCGACGTGGCCGCCGTGCGCAGCCGGCCGACGTGTTCGCGCAGGATACGCTGGGCCTCCACTCCCAGCTGGTCGTCGCTGATGAGTTCGTCGGCGTCCTCAAGGTTGGCGATGGTGGAGAGGCCCAGGCTGCCCCATTTGGTGTGGTCTGCCAGGACCACGACCTTGCGCGCCGCCGCGACGAAGGCCCGGTCTGTTTCGGCCTCCAGCAGGTTTGGTGTGGTGAATCCTGCGTCGGCGTCGACACCGTGGACTCCCAGGAAGAGCAGATCGAGGTGCAGCTGCTTCAGCGACGACGTGGCCAACGGCCCCACCAAAGCGTCCGACGGGGTGCGCTCCCCTCCGGTGATGATCACCGTGGACTGTGTGTTGCCGGCATGAAAGACATCAGCAATCCGGAGCGAGTTGGTCACCACCGTGATCCGCGGCCCGTTGGAGAGGATTTTGGCCAGCGCCCACGTGGTCGTGCCGGCGCTCATACCTACGGCCATCCCTGGCTGGACCAGAGTCGCCGCCTCGCGTGCGATGGCCGTCTTCTCCGCCTCCAGCTGGGTGGACTTCACTTCAAATCCCGGTTCATGGGTGCTGACCCCTCCCGGGAGTTTGGCCCCGCCGTGGATCTTTTCCACCAGCCCGGCGTCGTCCAGCGAGTCGATGTCCCGGCGGACGGTCATGAGGGACACACCCAGCATCTGCGCCAGATCCGAGACGCGCACAATTCTCTCACGCTGGACTTCGGCAAGAATGGCGGAATGACGTGCGGGGGCGAGCATGTTGCGTCCTTACTGGGCTTCTGACGGGGAACGGGGGGACCTGACGACGGCGACTGACCCGGCGGCCAGTTCGAGAGCCCCGCCCAGGTCCTCGCCGCCGATGAGCTCGAGGCCGCTAATGGGGAGCTGAACGCGTTCGGAGCTGTGGTTGATGACGAATGTCCAGTCCGTGCCTTCTTTGCTGCGCCGGGCCACTTCAACATCTTCCGGCAGGTTCTGGAGGAGCGGTTCAACCCCGGCATCTTCGCAGAGTAATGCCAGCAGCGCGGCCATGCCCTCGGGGGCCAGGCTCGTCGCCACGTAGTAGGCCCTGCCGTCTCCGGCCGCGTTGCGGGTAACAGCCGGGGAACCGGTGACGGGTCCCCCGACCGCTTCGGCGAGGACCTCCGCCGTCGTCGGCTGTCCCAGTTCGCTCCAGAAGGAACCGTCACCGAACCTGCTCAGCTCCACGGATTCACCGGCGCGCAGGGGGAAGAACTCTTCCATCTGCACGCCCAGCAGCCCGCTGAACGCGCCCGGGTAGCTGCCAAGCCTGATGTGGTCATTTTCGTCCACGATACCCGAGAAATACGTGACGACCAGGTGGCCGCCGGCCCGCACATAGGCGTCCAGGTTCGCCGCACCGGAGTCGGTCACGAGGTACTGCATCGGGGCCACCACGAGCCGGTAGCCGGAGAGATCGTCCGTGCTTTGGCGGAAGTCGGTCGGGATGCCAGCGCGGTAGAAGGCATCGTGCCAGCGCCGGGTTTCCGCGACGTTTGAGGCATCCACGCTGGGGTGCGAATCAAGTTCCGAGGCCCAGCGGGCGCCGGTGTCGTGGATGATGGCGACGTCGACGCGGCCGGACGCGCCGGTGACCACCGAGCCGCTGACCTCGGCCAGGCTGCGCAGCGCCTGGCCCAGCTGGACGACCTCCCGCCACACCTTCGTGTCCGTCCCGGCATGCGGCAGCATCCCGGAGTGGAACTTCTCCGCCCCGGCACGGGAAGCCCGCCACTGGAAGAAGAGCGCGCCGTCGGCGCCGCGGGCCACATGCTGCAGCGCGTTGCGCAGCATCTCCCCGGGCGCTTTGGCGATGTTGCGCGGCTGCCAGTTGACGGCGGAGGTGGAATGCTCCATCAGCAACCAGGGCTTTCCGTTGGCCCAGCCGCGGGTGAGGTCCGCCGTCGCGGCCAGCTCCTGGAATTTCCGGGTGTCCTCGGCGATCAGGTAGTGGTCGTTGGAGACCACATCCATCTGCTCCGCCCACCGCCAGTAGTCCACCGGCTGGTGCAGTCCCATGTTGAAGCCCATGAAGTTCGTGGTCACCGGATGCGGTGAGTGGAAGCGGATGATCGCCGCCTCAGCCTTGTAGCACTCCAACAGTTCGTCCGAGGAGTAGCGGGCGAAATCCAGCTGCTGGGTGGGATTGACCCACGTTCCGGAGGTCCGCGGCGGCAGGATCTCCTCCCAGGCAGTGTAGCGCTGGGACCAGAACGCGGTGCCCCAGGCATCGTTCAGGGCCTCGATCGTCCCGTAGCGGTCTTCCAGCCAGGACCGGAAACCCGCCGCGGCACCGTCCGAATAGTCTGGCTGGTTGTGGCAACCGTACTCGTTGTGTACATGCCACATGACCACCGCGGGGTGGTCCTTGTACCTGGACGCGATCTGCTCCGTCAGGGCGGCCGCAGCCCGGCGGTAGTCCGAGCTGGAAGCCGCAAAGGCCTGCCGTGAGCCGTAACTGTGCCGGACACCGTCGGCAGTCACCGGCAGGGATTGCGGGTATTTGTGGCTGAACCACGGCGGCGGGGACGCGGTGGCATTGGCCAGGTCCACCCGGATCCCGTTGGCATCGAGCAGGTCAAGGACCCGATCCAGCCAGCCGAACTCATACACTCCTTCGGCCGGTTCCACCAGCGACCAGCTGAAGATGCCCACGCTGACGAGGTTGACGCCGGCCTCCCGCATCAGCCGGACGTCCTCCTCCCAGGTCTCCTCGGGCCATTGCTCCGGGTTGTAGTCCCCGCCGAACGCCAGCATCGGCGATCCCTCGGAGCCGAGGCGCGCGGTGATGTAGTCCATGGCGGCGGTGTTGTTGAAGTCCACGTTTATCCTTTGCTGGAGCCGAGGGTCAGGCCGGCCACGAAGTGCCGCTGAAGCATGAGGTAGATGATCAGGGCCGGGATTGCCGTGATCATGGCGCCCGCGGCGATCAGGTTGTAGTTGGAGAGGAACTGGCCCTGGAGATTGTTCACGGCCGTGGTGAGCGGAAGCCGGTCACCGCTCTGGATGAACAGCAGCGGCCAGAAGAAGTCGTTGTAGATGAAGATGACTTCCAGAGTGCCCATGGCGGCCAGCGCCGGCCGGCACAGCGGCAGGATGATCTCCCAGTACTGGCGCCAGATGCCCGCCCCGTCGACCAGGGCCGCCTCGGTCAGTTCGGAAGACAGCGCCTTCATATAGTTGGAGAGCACGAAGGTGACGAAGCCGATCTGGAAGGCGGTGTCGACGGCGATCACGCTGATGTAGGTGTTGAGCAGGCTCCCGGAGTCGCTGACGGAATAGGGGAGCTCAAGCAGCTTGAACATTTCAAACAGCGGCGCCGCGAGGACCTGGGGCGGGAGCAGGTTCCCGGCGGTGAACATGATGAGCAGCGTGATGTTGAACTTCCAGTTCACGCGGCTGACCGCGAACGCCATCATCGAGGCGAAGAACAGGACCAGGACGACGGACGGGATGGTGATCAGCGCGGAGTTCAAGGCGTACTGGGCGAAGCCGCCCTGGGTCCAGGCCTGGATGAAGTTGTCGAAATTGAAGGTCCCGCCGAAGCTGAAGTAGCCGTACTTGTCCGTGTCGGCTTTGGGCCTCAGTGCCGTGAAGACGGTCCAGACCAGCGGGATGAGCCACATGACGGCGAGCACGGTCAGGAAAATGTGGATGCCGAAGTGCTTCTTGGCGGGCCCCCGGCTCTTGCCGCCTGTGCCGGTGCGCTGCCCTCCGGCGACGTTGTTACCCGTAGCTGCGGCAGGGGCTGGCTTGGAGATGCTCATGCCTCTTTGTCCTTTCCGAATGCACGGGACAGGTAGAAGGTAATGGGAACCAGGGAAATGACCAGAAGGATGACCGCCAGGGCGGAGCCGACGCCGATCACCTGACCTTCGCCGACGAGGTTCTGGATCACCAGGGCGCTGATGAGTTCCAGGCCGTTGGTGCCGCGGTTGATGACGTACACAATGTCGAAGGCCCGGAGGGACTCGATCACGGTGATGACGATGATGATGACGTTGACCGGGCGCATGGCCGGGAAGATGACGCGGAAGAAGGTCTGCACGGCGTTGGCGCCGTCGATCTGGGCTGCTTCGCGCAGGGTCGGGTCGACGCCCTTGAGGCCGGCCAGGTACAGGATCATGACGTAACCGGCGTGCCGCCAGGTGGCCGCGATCAGTGCGGCCCAGATGTTCACGTTGGAATCGCCGAACCAGTCGACGGCCTGGGGTGTGCCCGCGGTGCCAAGCAGGAAGTTCAGCAGTCCGGTGTCCCGGTTGTAGAACAGTTGCCAGATGACGCCGATCAGTGCCAGCGAGAGCATAACGGGGGTGAAGAAAATGCTCTGGTAGATCTTGCTGCCGCGGATGTTCTGGTCCAGCAGGATGGCGAGCAGGAGTCCCAGCGGAGTAGCAATGAGCGCGAGGAAGACCAGCCACAGCACGTTGTGCTGGACGGCGGGCCAGAACGGCGGATAGTTCTGCGCGATGAACTCGAAGTTATCGACCCCGGCGGGTTTGATGTCCTCCAGGCTCAGGCCGTTCCACCGGGTGAAGGCCAACGCGGCGGAGAGCAGCGTCGGGATCCAGACCAGGACCAACTGGATGAGGGTGGGCAGGCCCACCATAAAGGCCAGGACCCACTTATCGCGGCGGGAAAGCCGCCGGACCCGCCCCGCC
>NZ_MQTS01000079.1 GCF_020532825.1 Arthrobacter sp. SO3 | reverse complement strand
TGAGCTGCTGCGGAGATTTCGGACAGCGGATTGAATGGATTCTTCTACGCTGCCAAGGCTGGCTGTTGATAACCATAGTGGACTTCGTTGGGCCGCCGGTAACCGAGCGCGGAGTGGCGGCGACGGCTGTTGTAAAACCCCTCGATGTAGCGGATGACGTCGCTCCGGGCTTGTGATTTAGTCGCGTAAACGGTCCGGTACACACGCTCGTTTTTCAGGGCTGAGAAGAACGATTCGGCCATGCTGTTGTCCCAGCACACGCCGGTGCGTCCCATCGAGGAGCGCATGCCCAGGCCGGTCACCAGGGCCCTGAAATCGGCCGAGGTGTAGACGCTGCCCCGATCGGAGTGCCAGATCGCCGAAGGCTCGATCCGGGTCGTAGCGGCAGCGTTCTTGAGCGCGTCTGCGACGAGCTCGGTGCGCATGTGATCGGCGATGGACCAGCCGACGACTTTCTTCGAGTAGCAGTCGATGACTGTGGCGAGGTAGACGAACCCTTGCCAGGTGTGGATGTAGGTGATGTCGCCGACGAACTTCACCCCGGGCCGGTCGGCGGTGAAGTCCCGGTTGACGAGGTCTGGCATGCCCGCGGCTGCCTCAGCGTCAGCCTCGGTGGTGACACGGAACGGGCGTGGCTGGCAGGCCACCAGGCCCTGGTGGCGCATGATCTGCCGCACCAGCTCGGGAGAACACTCGGTCTGTTCCGCGGCGAGATCGGCGTGGATACGCCGGTACCCGTAGGTGCCCTCGGACTCCTCGAAGAAGTGCTGGATCCGCGCGGTCAGGCCCTGACGGCGGGCCGCCGTGGCCGATTGCGGGCGTGTGGCCCAGTGGTAGAAACCGGAGGTTGAGACGGCCAGCCAGCGGCACATTTTCACGACCGAATTCAGGGTGGCGGGCTCAGCTTTTTGGGAATCGATGTATTCGTACTTGCTCACTACCGCTGCTCCCGCGCGAAGTAAGCGCTGGCTTTTTTCAGGAAGGCAGTCTCCGCCCGCAGCTCCTGATTTTCGCGCTCGAGCTCCTTCAGCCGGGCCCGCTCAGACACCGTCAGATCCACCTCCGTCCCGCCGTTGGCCTCGCGGTACTTGACCAGCCAGTTGCGGAGCGTCTCGGGGCCGACACCGTACGCGGTGGCCACGTCCTTGATCGGCTTGGACGTGCTGATCACCTCGCGGCACAGCTCGTCCTTGAACTCCTGGGTAAATCGCTTCCGTGATGCGGTCATGCTGATCTCTACTTTCGGTAGACCCCCATTTTAAGAGGGCCCACTGTCCGAGATCTCCGCGGCAGCCCA
>NZ_MQTS01000078.1 GCF_020532825.1 Arthrobacter sp. SO3 | reverse complement strand
CCCCCGAGCAGCCGGCCCGGTCATCCGCGGGCCGGCCTGACCCGGATCCATCCAGCCACGACGCCACCACCGGCACGAGGCCACCACCGACCTTGTCAGAACCACAGAAGGAAACGACATGACCGAAATAGTCGACCGCCCCGCGGGCGCCACTTCGACGAAAACTGCCCCGACGCGCGCCGCGTCCCCCAAGGCGGCCGCGTCCAAAACGGCTGCTGCCCAGGCGGCCGCGTCCGCAGCGCCGGCCCCCGTCGTCGACGTCGAGGCGCTGGGCGAGCTGCTCCTTGGAAAGTGGGCCGACACGCGCCGGACCGCACGGGCGCTGGCGGCGCGGCCGGAGCTGCACAAGACAGAGGGCCTGACGCACACCGAACACCGCCAGCGCGTCTTCGGCCAGCTGAAGATCCTGGTGGAGAACGGCGCCGTGCACCGCGCCTTCCCCGCGTCGGTCGGGGGCGCCGACGAACACGGCGGCAACGTGGCCGGCTTCCAGGAACTCGTCATCGCCGATCCCTCGCTGCAGATCAAGGCCGGAGTCCAGTGGGGCCTGTTCGGCTCTGCCGTGAACCACCTCGGCACCGCGGAGCACCATGCCAAGTGGCTGCCCGGCATCATGAACCTGGACATTCCGGGCTGCTTTGCCATGACGGAGACCGGGCATGGCTCCGACGTCGCCAGCATCGCCACCACCGCCACCTATGATCCGGCGACCGAGGAATTCGTGGTGCACACGCCGTTCCGGGCTGCCTGGAAGGACTACATCGGGAACGCCGCCGTGGACGGCCTCGCCGCCGTAGTCTTCGCCCAGCTCGTGACGGGCGGCGTGAACCACGGTGTCCATGCCTTCTACATGGACCTCCGCGATCCGGAAACCAAGGCGTTCCTGCCCGGCATCGGCGGCGAGGACGACGGCGTCAAGGGCGGGCTGAACGGCATCGACAATGGCCGGCTGCACTTCACGCACGTCCGGATCCCGCGCACCCACCTGCTGAACCGCTACGGCAACGTCGATGCCGACGGCAGCTACAGCTCCCCCATCGCCAGCCCGGGCCGCCGCTTCTTCACCATGCTCGGCACCCTGGTCCAGGGCCGCGTCTCGCTCGACGGCGCTGCCGTCACCGCCTCGAAGCTGGCCCTGAAAACGGCGATCCAGTACGCCACGGAACGCCGCCAGTTCAACGCGTCTTCGCAGACCGACGAGGAAGTGCTGCTGGACTACCAGCGGCACCAGCGGCGCCTGTTCACCCGCCTGGCCAGGACCTACGCCGCGGGTTTCGCGAGCGAACAGCTCCTGGAGAAATTCGACGACGTCTTCTCCGGCCGCGCCGACACGGACGAGGACCGCCAGGACCTGGAGACCCTCGCCGCGGCCCTCAAACCGCTCAGCACCTGGCATGCCCTCGACACGCTGCAGGAATGCCGGGAGGCCTGCGGCGGCGCCGGGTTCCTGATCGAGAACCGCTTTGCCTCGCTGCGCGCCGACCTTGACGTCTACGCCACCTTCGAGGGTGACAACACCGTCCTGCTGCAGCTGGTCGCCAAGCGGCTGCTGGCCGACTACGCCAAGGAATTCCGGAACGTGAACTTCGGGGTGCTCACCCGCTACGTGGTCGGCCAGGCCACCGGTGCCGCCATCCACCGGACGGGCCTGCGCGGCGTCGCCCAGTTCATGGCCGATACCGGGTCGGCGCAGAAGGCGGCCATCGCGATCAAGGACGAAGCGAGCCAGCGCGCCCTGCTGACCGACCGGGTGCAGACCATGGTCGCCGATGTCGGCTCGGCCCTGAAGGGCGCCAACAAGCTGCCGCAGCAGCAGGGAGCGGCCCTGTT
The DNA here is from genome assembly GCF_020532825.1 of Arthrobacter sp. SO3. Taxonomy (GTDB): domain Bacteria; phylum Actinomycetota; class Actinomycetes; order Actinomycetales; family Micrococcaceae; genus Arthrobacter. The sequence continues at coordinate 7,078 of NZ_MQTS01000078.1, read as the reverse complement.
CAACAGCCACCAGAACGAACTCATCGAAGCTGCCCAGGCGCACGCCGAACTGCTGCAGTGGGAGGCCTTCACCGAAGCACTCGGCAAGGTCACCGACCCGGGAACCAGGAAAGTCCTGACCTGGCTGCGCGACCTCTTCGGGCTGTCCCTGATCGAGGAAAACCTGTCCTGGTACCTGATGAACGGCCGGCTCTCGATGCAGCGTGCCAGGACCCTGGGCGACTACATCAACCGCCTGCTCGTGAAGATCCGCCCGCACGCCCTGGACCTGGTGGACGCCTTCGGGTTCGGCCCCGAACACCTCCGCGCCGAGATCGCCACGGGCGCCGAAAGGGACCGCCAGGACGAGGCCCGCGGGTACTTCCGCGCGCAGCGCGCCAGCGGCGACGCCCCGGTGGACGAGAAAATCCTGCTGGCCCGCAAGAGCCACGGGTCACACGGATCAAAGGCGCGCGGCGCCTGACCCGGCCGGAGTACAACGACGGCGCCGCCCCCTTGGCCGGGGCGGCGCCGTCGTCTGCTCTTGTGTCCTCTTGCTCGTCCGGTGCCGGCGGTCAGGAACCCGCGGGGAGCACCGAGCGGTAGACCTCAAGGGTGGTTTCCGTGATGGATTCCCAGGAGAAGTGCTCCTCGGCCCGGCGCCGGCCGGCCTCCCCCATGGCGCGTGCCCGCTCGGGATTGGACACCACCTCGATAAGCGCCCCGGCGAAGTCGGTGACGAATTTCTCCGGGTCCAGGGGGATGCCCGTACCGTCCGTGACCTGCTCGATCGGAACCAGCAGTCCGGTCTCGCCGTGCTGGACCACTTCGGGGATTCCGCCGGTGGCACTGGCCACCACTGCGGCGCCGCAGGCCATCGCCTCGAGGTTCACGATGCCCAGCGGCTCGTAGATGGACGGGCACGCGAACGCGGTCGCGTGGCTGAGCACCTGGACGACTTCGTTGCGGGGCAGCATCCTCTCGATCAGGATGACGCCGCTGCGCTGGGTCTGCAGCTCCTCGATCAGGCGTGCCGTCTCGGCTGCCAGTTCCGGAGTATCCGCGGCACCCAGGCACAGCACCAGCTGGACGTCGGCCGGAAGCTTGGCGGCGGCCCGCAGGAGGTACGGTACGCCCTTCTGCCGGGTGTTCCGCCCCACGAAGACAACGCTGGGCCGCTCCGGATCAATGCCGAGTCCGCGGATGATGTCATCACCCTGATCCCGGTTCCACTGGCTGACATCGATGCCGTTGTGCACCACCTTGACCTTGGCAGGGTCCACCTCGGGGTAGCTGCGCAGGATGTCCTGGCGCATGCCCTCGGACACGGCGATGATCGCGGCCGCTGCCTCGTACGCGGTTTTTTCCACCCAGGAGGAGAGGGCGTAGCCGCCGCCGAGCTGCTCGGCCTTCCACGGACGCAACGGTTCCAGGCTGTGGGCGCTGAGCACATGCGGAATGCCGTGCAATAGCGAAGCGATATGCCCGGCCATGTTGGCGTACCAGGTGTGGGAGTGCACCAGGTCCGCGCCGGCGATGTCCGGGACGATCCGCAAATCAACCCCCAGGGTCTGCAGTGCGGCGTTCGCCCCGCCGAGATCCTCGGGCACGGCGTAGGACGTCACCGTCGCACCGTGGTACTCCGGCTCACGGGGCGCGCCAAAGGCGCGCACCTGCAGATCCACGTGTTGGGCCAGCACCCTGCTGAGCTCGGCCACGTGGACCCCGGCGCCGCCATAAATTTCGGGCGGGAATTCTTTGGTCACAATGTCTATACGCACAAACCCCAAGGTAGTCGTTACGGTGGAACTGATCTAGTGTGAAGACGTTCGGGCGTGCCGGACTGTTTTGGGGAAGTACAAAGGCGTTCAGGAGCGATCACCATGCCGAATAAAAAAGTTCTGGCCATCGTCCTCGCAGGTGGCGAGGGAAACCGGCTCATGCCACTGACGGCGGACCGGGCCAAACCCGGTGTGCCGTTCGCGGGAAGTTACCGGCTCATTGACTTTGCGTTATCCAACCTGGTCAATTCCCGCTACCTGCAGATCGTTGTCCTGACCCAGTACAAGTCGCACAGCCTGGACCGCCACATTTCCGAAACCTGGCGGATGTCCACACAGCTGGGCAACTACATCGCCTCCGTCCCCGCACAGCAGCGGGTGGGCAAGAGCTGGTTCCTCGGCAGCGCCAACGCCATCTACCAGTCCCTGAACCTCATCCATGACGCCAACCCGGACATCGTCGTCGTCGTAGGCGCAGACCACGTCTACCGGATGGACTTCGCCCAGATGGTCGACCAGCACGTCGCCAGCGGCGCCAAGGCCACCGTGGCGGCCGTCCGCCAGCCGCTGCACATGGCGGACCAATTCGGTGTCATCGAAGTGGACCAGAACAACCCGGAGAAGATCGCGGCCTTCGTCGAGAAGCCGTCCTCCACACCGGGACTGGCCGCCGACCCCAGCCAGTTCCTCGCCTCCATGGGCAACTACGTCTTCAATGCCGACGCGCTCGTCGAGGCCCTGCACGTCGACGCCGAACGGCTGGACACCAAGCACGACATGGGCGGGGACATCATCCCCTACTTCGTCGACAAGGGCGAGGCCGGCGTCTACGACTTCACCCTGAACGAGATCCCCGGCTCCACCGAACGCGACCGCACCTACTGGCGCGACGTCGGCACCATCGACTCGTTCTACGATGCGCACATGGACCTCATCTCGCCCGTGCCGGTGTTCAACCTCTACAACTCGGAGTGGCCGATCTACACGCGGCAGAGCATCTCCCCGCCAGCCAAGTTTGTCCGTGGCCAGAAGAACACGGTCGGCACCGCCCTGGACTCGATCGTCGCCAGCGGCACCGTGATCTCCGGCGGCATCGTGGAAGGCTCCGTGCTCTCCAACGACGTTTACGTCGGCACCTCCAGCCGGGTGCTCGACTCCGTGCTGATGGACAAGGTCAACATCGGTGCAGGCGCCGTCGTCAAACGCGCAATCATCGACAAGAACGTCAAGGTCCCGGCGGGCGCCGCGATCGGCCTCGACCACGAACTGGACCGGGCCCGCGGTTTCAAGGTCACCGATTCCGGCATCACCGTGCTCTCCAAGGGGCAGCTCGTCCCGGAACCGGGCGACGCGGAGCGCCAGTTGTCGGCCGCCAACCTGATTCTGGTGCCGGATGCGGTCAGGGCCGCCACGGAGCACTGGCCTGCCCTGCGGGATTCCGTGGACAAGGTCGCGGAAGTCCAGGCCGCCGCCGTCGGCGTCACGGCTCCGCGGTCAACCCACGCCCCCTAAGGCTGGTCCCCTGCAGCGGGAGCCCGGCGCCGCCGTCGGCCCGGGCTCCCCGCAGGCTGTAAAATTGGGGCAATGAGCTCCCCCGATCTGCCGTCCGATCTGACGCCCGAGGAAATCCAGGCCTGCCTGAAGGTCCTGAACACCATCCACGTCTTCGACGAGGAGCACCCGGACTACGTCTCGGTGCGCCGCGCCACCGGAAAGATGTTCAAGGCCGTCAAGCGCCACCGGCGGGTCAGCAAGCGCGATCTGATCGCGGACGCGGACCGTGCCGTGATTGCCCAGACCGCGACGGCGGCCCCGGACCGGATCGACGACGAAACCCGCGGCAACAAGCTTGCCCCCTCGACGACGGGGAGCATCGCCGGGCACCTGATCAAGTCCCGGCCCTGCTATGTCTGCAAGCAGCATTACACCCAGGTGGACGCGTTCTACCACCAGCTCTGCCCGGACTGCGCCGCCTTCAGCCACAGCAAGCGCGACGCCCGCACGGACCTGACGGGTCGCCGCGCCCTCCTGACCGGCGGCCGGGCCAAAATCGGTATGTACATCGCGCTGCGGCTGCTCCGCGACGGCGCCCACACCACCATCACCACCCGCTTCCCCAAGGACGCCGCCCGGCGCTTCGCCGCCATGGAGGATAGCGGCGACTGGCTGCACCGGCTGCGGATCGTCGGCATTGACCTGCGCGATCCGTCCCAGGTCATGGCGCTGACCGATTCCCTGGACGCCGCGGGCCCGCTCGACATCATCATCAACAACGCAGCCCAGACCGTACGCCGCTCCGGCAACGCCTACAAGCCGCTGGTCGACGCCGAGGACGAGCCCCTGCCCGCCGCCCTTCACGCCGCCAACGGAGGGCCGGAACTCGTGACCTTCGGCCACGCCCACGACAAGCACCCGCTGGCCCTGGCAAGCACCGTGCTGGAGCACCCGGTCCTGGCCGGGGACGCGATCACCTCGCTGGCGCTGTCCACCGGTTCAGCGTCGCTGGAGCGCATCGCGTCCGGCACCGCGATCGACGCCGGCGGCCTCGTTCCGGACGTGGCCAGCATCAACAGTTGGACGCAGGTGGTGGACGAAGTGGATCCCCTTGAGATGCTCGAGGTCCAGTTGTGCAACGTCACCGCCCCCTTCCTGCTGGTCAGCCGGCTCCGCGGGGCCATGAAACGCTCCACCGCGCGGCGGAAGTACATCGTGAACGTCAGCGCCATGGAAGGCCAGTTCTCGCGCGCCTACAAGGGCCCCGGCCACCCGCACACCAATATGGCCAAGGCGGCGCTGAATATGATGACCAGGACCAGCGCCCAGGAAATGCTGGACGCCGACGGCATCCTGATGACCGCCGTCGATACCGGCTGGATCACGGATGAGCGCCCGCACTACACGAAGGTGCGCCTGATGGAGGAGGGCTTCCACGCCCCCCTGGACCTCGTCGACGGGGCCGCCCGGGTCTACGACCCGATCATCATGGGCGAGTCAGGCGAGGACCAGTTCGGCGTCTTCCTGAAGGACTACAAGCCGAGCCCCTGGTAGCACGCTGCGCATAGCAGAGTCCGCCGGCGCGGCCTACGGGCCTTATGGCCCTAATGAGGGAACCGGACAGTACGTAACGTGGGTCCACATGAACACAGAGACGACACCTGCGCCCGAATTCGGACTGTCCATTGACCAGTGCTGGGTACTGCTGGACACCGAGGTCGTGGGGAGGATCGCCCTGATCGTGGACGGCCATCCGGAAATCTTTCCGGTGAACTTCGCGCTGGAGCGCCGCTCTATTGTCTTCCGCACCGCCGGGGGCACCAAGCTGTGGGCGGCGATGACGGCCAAGCCCGTCGCTTTCGAAATCGACGGCTACGACACCCACGAAAAGCAGGCCTGGAGTGTGGTGGCGCGCGGCGAGGTCGTGCTGATTGAAAGCCGGGAGGAGAAAGCCGCCGTCGACGCGCTGCTGCTTGAACCGTGGCAGCCGGGCGACAAGGACTACTACGTCCGGCTTTCCCCGAAGGCACTGACGGGGCGCCGGTTCACAGTCAACAACCCGGACCTGTGGAGCACCCGGCTGTCGGATCCCCGCCGGGCATCCTTCGAATAGGGCAGTGCCCGTATCGGGCCGTGTTCGTATCGGGCAGTGTTCGAACCGGAGCCTCCCGGGCGGACCGCCCGGGAAGCTCCGGACTACTTGTCTGCCCTGGCTGCCGGTGAATGGACGACCAGTACGGGGCAATGGGCATGGGCCACAAGGGCCGAGCTGACGGAACCGATCAGCATTCCGCCGAAGCCTCCGTGTCCGCGGCGACCCACCACCATCATGTCGGCGTCCCGGCTGGCGTCGATCAGGGTGTGCCGGGGGTGTCCCTGGACGAGGCGGGACTCGACATTGGCAGGCTTTTCCGCTCCGAAGGCCTTTTCCACCGTCTCCTGCAGGATCTCCCCGGCACGCACGTCGAAGTCGTCAATGCCCATGGCAACATAACCGTCGTAGACCGGAGGAACGTCCCAGCTGGCCAGCGCCACCAGCGTCGCTGAGAGCGGCACGGCCAGGCTCTGGGCCAGGCGCAGCGCCTCCACCGATGCATCGGAGCCATCAACCCCCACCACAATGGTCCGGATGTCCCTGGCTTCGGTCATGGCAGATCCCTTCGTCATACAGCTGGCGCGTCCAGCCTACAATGCCGCCCCGTCCACTGGAGCAGCTAGGGCCAAAGGTCATGGGGAAATGGGGCTGGGCCCTGCCCGGCAGGACCAAGGACCCTTGTCGGGGCCTCGGGCGGGGAGGATTATGGCAGTCGTCGGTAACGCAGCCGGCTGCCGTCCGGACCAAATGACTCGGCCAGCCAAATGACTGGACGGGCCAAATGACCGGACAGCGGGGAGCATGTGGCCAGCTGGAGTGGGCGACGGAGCCAACTGCGTCAGCAACAACGAACGACAAGGGGAATTGGGTTAGCAACAATGAACGACAAGGGGAATTGCGTTAGCAACAATGAACGACAAATGGAATTGCGTTAGCAACAATGAATGACAATGGATTGAGCAGGCATGACCAGCTGCCGCGATCCGTTGAGCAGGCTGGGGAGCACCGCACCATACATGGCAGCGCAAGCTGCCGGACAGGAGAATCATGATTGCCTGGGCAGATGCAGGTCTCGCTGCACCCGACGGGGCGCCGTCCGTCATCCGTGTGTTCATCCTGGATGACCACGAACTCGTCAGGCGCGGACTTCAGGAGCTTCTCGAGGGCGAGGGTTTCGTTGTGGTGGGAAGTTCCGGGTCCGCCGTCGAGGCGACCCGCCGCATCCCCGCCCTTCATCCGGATGTCTGTGTCCTCGATGCCCGGCTGCCGGACGGGACCGGAATCGAGGTCTGCCGCGACGTACGCTCGGTGGACCCCTCGCTGAACTGTATCATCCTGACAAGTTTTGACGACGAACAGGCGCTGCGCGGAGCCGTGCTGGCCGGCGCGAGCGGCTACGTCCTGAAAGAAATCGGCGGCACAGACCTGATCGGTGCACTGCGCCGGGCGGCCACCGGTGAGTCGCTCTTCGCGGAGGGTGTCGCCGCGGGCATCGTTGACAGCCTGGTCCAAGCAGACGAAGTGGACCCCCGGACCTCGGCCCTCACCCCCCAGGAGCGGCGGGTGCTGGAGCTGGTGGGCGGCGGGCTCACGAACCGCCAGATTGCCGCGGAAATGTTCCTTGCGGAGAAGACCGTCAAGAACTACGTCTCCTCACTGCTCGCCAAACTGGGCTTCGAACGGCGGACCCAAGCGGCGGTATTCATCGCCGGCCCCTCCTCCCCCGCCC
>NZ_MQTS01000077.1:40946-67134 GCF_020532825.1 Arthrobacter sp. SO3 | reverse complement strand
GACCAGATCGTTGAAACAACGCACACCGGGCTGTAGCGTGACGCTGGACAGCATGCTTAGTAATACCTATCCGTCATACCGGACACAAGGAGCAAGTCATGAGAATCGGTTCCGCCATCTTCCTCATCGCCCTCGGCGCCATCCTGGCGTGGGCCGTCACCCCCGGACTGATCCCCAATGTTGACCAGACCATGATCGGCTACATCCTGATGGCGGTGGGCGTGATCGGACTGATTGCATCCCTGGTCCTGGCCTCCCCGGGTCGCAGCCGGACCCGTCGGGTCAGTGAAACCCGCTCCGTCGTCGATCCCAACACCGGCGAGACCATCACCCGCAACGAGAGCCGCGACGCCGGCATCTAGTCCCCGGGCGCCACAATGCACCGCGGTGCGCCGCCGCACGAACGACCCGGACGCCGGGCCGGACCTAGGGTCTGGCCCGGCGTCTGCCATGTGGGCCGCCAGGCCTTCCGCGCAGGCTCGCCCGGCCGCGTCCCCCGCAGAGCGCATGCCCAGCCTGCGGAGCCGCGGACGGACATAGTCCCAATATGCCCACTCCCCCGCGCAAAGACTGGGCATGTCCAACGGCTCACCAGCCGCCCGCCCGCGCATGCCCAGCCCGCAGAGCCACGGCTGGACATAGTCCCAATATGCCCATTCCTCACCCTGAACACTGGGCATGCCCCCCGGAGGGGCCGTGAATTTTCTGTTTTCATGTTGTTTTCCATTGACAAAGCCACAAATGCAAAGATAAAGTCAATCAACTCCACCACCTGTGATGGCTATCACGGGAGTGGCAGGAAGGCCCGCTGTACTGACGCAAGGGAGAGCCAGTGTTCGCCGAAGAACGCCAACAGCTGATCGTTGGGCTCATCACCGCCAGCGGCCGTGCCAGCGTCACGGACCTCGCCGAGCGTTTCAGCATCACCACCGAGACCGTCCGCCGGGACCTCGCCGCCCTCGAAGCCGCCGGCAGCGTTCGCAGGGTCCACGGCGGCGCCGTATCCCCGGACCGCTTCAGCACCAACGAGGAAAGCATCCTGGTCCGGACCGATCAGCACCAGCCGGAAAAGACCCGGATCGCCGAAGCCGCCCTGGCGCTCATTCCGCAGGACCGGACCGGCAGCATCCTGATCGACGCCGGATCGACCACCGAGTACCTCGCGGAACTCCTGGCCGCCCGGACGGCAGCAACGGCGGCCATTTCAGGACGCGCTGCGGAACTTGTGGTCATCACCCACTCGCTGCCCGTCGCGGCCAGACTGTCCGGCGAACCCGGCATCGCCCTGCACCTGCTGGGCGGGAAGGTCCGCGGCATCACCCAGGCCGCCGTTGGCCAGTCCACCGTGGAAGCCGCCCGCCGGATCCGCCCGGACATCGCCTTCATCGGTACCAACGGCATCCACGCAGCCTTCGGGCTGAGCACTCCCGATCCTGAAGAAGCCGCTGTCAAGGCTGCCTTCGTCCAATCAGCGCGCCGCATCGTGGTGCTGGCTGATGCCTCCAAGCTGGACGCCGAAACCCTGGTCCAGTTCGCCTCGTTGAAAGATCTGGACACCTTGATCACCGACACGAAACCCAGCCAGGAACTGGCCGACGCCCTCGCGGATGCCGGAGTGGAGGTGGTGGTCGCATGATTGTCACCCTGACCGCCAACCCGAGCCTGGACCGCACCGTGGCCTTGCCCGGCCCACTGCTCCGCGGCGAAGTCCAGCGCGCCGTCTCCGTCCGGCAGGAATCCGGCGGCAAGGGAGTCAACGTCTCCCGCGCCCTCGTCGCCTCCGGCCTGAAGACGCTCGCCGTCCTGCCCGGAGCCGCGGGGGACCCGGTCCTTGCCGGGCTCCGGGACGGCGATGTCCCGTTTGCCGCCCTCCCGATTGGCGCGCCGCTGCGCAGCAATGTGGCACTCACCGAGCCCGGGGGCGTCACCACCAAAATCAACGAACCCGGCCCGGTGCTGAGTGCGGACCAGCAGGAGGCCCTGATCGGGCTGCTGCTGGACCACTCCCGCGGTGCCAGCTGGGTTGTCCTGGCCGGCTCGCTCCCACCCGGGGTCCCGGCCGATTTCTACGCCACCGTCACGCGGCGGCTGCGCTCCATGGATCACGGCAGCGAGGTCCCCCTCATCGCCGTCGATTCCTCCGGCGAACCGCTCGCCGCCGCGATCTCCGGCGACGCGCTGGGGAAACCGGATCTCCTCAAACCCAACGCCGAGGAACTGGTGGAACTGGCTGCCGCAGCCGGGTTCGCCACGCACAAGTCCGCCGAGGAACTCGAAGCGGATCCGGAGGCTGCCGCGGTGGCCGCCGCCGCCGTCGTGCGGTCCGGGGTGGGTGCCGTGCTCGCAACGCTCGGTTCCAAGGGTGCGGTGCTTGTAACGGCCGACGGCGCGTGGCTGGCCACGCATCCGCCGGTTACTGCAGTGAGCACGGTGGGCGCCGGCGATTCCTCGCTGGCCGGCTACCTGCTCGCCTCCAGCCAGGGCGCCGCCCCGGCCGATTGCCTCCGACAGGCTGTGGCCCATGGTGCCGCCGCCGCTTCGCTGCCGGGCTCCACAGTCCCGGCGGTCCACCAAACCACCCCCAATGCCGTAACCATCACGGCTCTCCGGAAGGATTGACAGTGACTCAGCTCATTACTACCGAACTGGTCGAGCTCGACCAGAACCTGGGCAGCTCGCCCGAGGACGTGATCCGGCACCTGGCAGGCAAAGTTGCCGCCAACGGACGCGCCACCGAAGTGGAGGGCCTCTTCGCGGACGCCTTCGCCCGGGAACAGAAGACCGCCACGGGCGTTCCCGGCGGCATCGCCATTCCGCACTGCCGCTCGACCGCGGTCACCGAACCGACGCTCGTGATGGCCAGGCTTTCCCAGCCGGTCGACTTTGGCGCGAAAGACGGACCTGCGGACCTGATTTTCTTCATCGCGGCCCCCGAAGGCGCGGACCAGGAGCACCTCAAGCTGCTCTCCAGGCTCGCCCGATCGCTGATCAAAAAGGACTTCACCGCGTCGCTGCGCGGCGCCCGCTCAGAGGCTGAGGTCGTCGAGCTCGTCGAAGGTGCCCTCGCGGACAAGCCCGCGGCCCACTCCTCCGCTGCCCCGGCAGCGGCCGCCGGCGCTGCTGCCGCCGGTTCCACTGCCGCCGGCGCGGCCACCGCGCCCGCAGCCGCCGGGGCAGCGCGCCCCAAGCGCCTCGTCGCTGTGACCGCCTGCCCCACGGGCATCGCCCACACCTACATGGCCGCCGATTCGCTCGTGGCCGCGGCCAAGGAAGCCGGCATCGACCTCCAGGTGGAAACGCAGGGGTCCTCCGGCGCCAAACCGCTTGATCCCGCCGTCATCGCCGCCGCCGACGCCGTCATCTTCGCCGTGGACGTGGACGTGCGCGGCAAGGAGCGCTTCGCCGGCATGCCCGTCATCAACGCCCCGGTCAAGCGCGGCATCGACGAGCCGGAGAAGATGGTCCAGGAAGCCCTCGCCGCGGCGGACAATCCCAACGCCCGCCGGGTCCCGCATTACGGTGCCGAGGAACAGGCGCAGCAGGAGGCCGAGGAAAAGGGCGAGCACTTCGGCACGAAGCTGAAGAAGGCCCTGCTCACCGGTGTCAGCTACATGATCCCGTTCGTGGCCGGCGGCGGTCTGCTGATCGCCCTCGGCTTCCTGCTGGGCGGCTACGACATCACCGGGTACGCGGACAAGATCCTCGCGAACAACACGATCGGCAACCTGCCCACCGAGTACCCGGAGCTCGCCTGGGGCCCGCTGGGCGCCTACCTCGGAGCAGTGCTCTTCAAGATCGGCGCCCTGTCCCTGGGCTTCCTGGTCCCGGCGCTGGCCGGCTACATCGCCTTCGCCATCGCTGACCGGCCGGGCATCGCCCCGGGCTTCGTCGCCGGCGCGGTCGCCGGGTTCATGGGCGCAGGCTTCCTCGGCGGCATCGTCGGCGGCCTGCTGGCAGGCTATGTGGCACATTCAATCGGCCAGCTCAGCGTCCCCCGCTGGCTGCGCGGCCTGATGCCGGTGGTCATCATTCCGCTCGTGGCCTCCCTCGTGGCCTCCGGCCTGATGTTCGTGGTCCTGGGCGGCCCGATCGCCGCAATCACCGTGGGCCTCAACAACTGGCTGTCCAGCCTCACCGGCGCCAGTGCGATCGCCCTCGGCGTCATCCTCGGCCTCATGATGTGCTTCGACCTCGGCGGACCGGTCAACAAGGTTGCCTACGCCTTCGCCGTCGCCGGCCTCGGCGCAGCCACCGTCACCAACCAGGCACCGTGGCAGATCATGGCGGCCGTTATGGCCGCCGGCATGGTCCCGCCGCTGGCCATGGCCCTCGCCTCCACCGTGCTGAACAAGCGGCTCTTCAGCCTGGCGGAGCAGGAAAACGGCAAGGCCGCCTGGCTGCTGGGAGCCTCCTTCATCTCCGAAGGCGCCATCCCCTTCGCCGCGGCCGACCCGCTGCGCGTCATCCCCGCCTGCATGCTCGGCGGCGCCGTGACGGGTGCGATCTCGATGGCAGCCGGGGTGGGATCGAAGGCCCCGCATGGCGGAATCTTCGTCTTCTTCGCCATCGACAACTTCCTGATGTTCGTCGTTGCCATCGCGGTCGGCACCGTTATCTCAGCCTTCGCCGTCATCGGGCTCAAGCGCTGGGCAGTCAAGAAGCCGGTTGATACGGTGGAAGCGGTTCCCGTAGCCGCCTGAGCCGTCCAGGAAGACCTTTCCTAGCTGATATTCCCCACGCTGAAACCAAGGAGCAACAATGACCGAACGTAACGCCACCATTGCCAGCCGCGTCGGGCTGCACGCCCGCCCGGCCGCCATCTTTGCCGAGGCTGCAGGCGAGTTCGATCTCGAAATCACCATTGCCCGGCTGGGAGAACCCGTTGACGAGGCCATGGATGCCGCCAGCATCCTGTCCCTCATGAGCCTGGGCGCGTCCCACGGCGAAGTTGTGGTCCTGCGGGCCGAGGGCGCCGGCGCCGACGACGCCCTCGAGCGCCTGGTCCAGATCCTCGAAACGGACCACGACGCCGAGTAGCGTCACCTCCCGGCGGAACCGCCGCCGGGACGACGAGGCCCGGCCGCACCCTGACAGGGTGCGGCCGGGCTTTTTCGTTCCGGAGCATCCGGGCGCCGGAAATTCCTCAGCAAACTTAGTAGATGCTTGTCACGGCCCGGTGGCGCCGCTAGTTTGGAAAACGCGGCACCGCTACCGGCGGCTGCCGCAGGACGGATTCCCGGCAGAAGGAGCCAACCCCGTGGCAAGCGTGCAGGAAAGCATCGAAGTCGACGTCCCGGTGTCCACCGCGTACAACCAGTGGACGCAGTTCGAGACGTTCCCGGTGTTTATGAAGGGGGTAAAGTCCGTCGAGCAGATCGACGAAACCTCCCTCCAGTTCCGCACCGACACCGCCGGCGTCCGGCGCGAATACCTCGCCCAGATCACCGAGCAGACCCCGGACCGGACGATCGCCTGGGTCAGCACCGACAAGCCCCGCAACGCTGGCACCGTGACGTTCGAACCCCTCGGCGCTGAACGGGCCAGGGTCAGCGTGGAACTGGAGTGGGAGCCCCAGGGGCTCGTCGAAAAGGCCGGCTCCGCCGTCGGCGCCGACAGCCGGCAGGTCACCGCAGACCTCGGCCGCTTCAAGCAGTTCATCGAATCCCGCGGGATCGAAACCGGCGAATGGCGGTCCTCAGTCGACCGGGGCGAAGTGGACGACACCGCCGGGCCCACCACCACCCAGCGGCCGAGGTAGCCATGCCCACGAACAAGAATGGCCCGCGCGGACCCGAAAGCCCCAGCATCAAGGACCCTGAACTCTACGAAGCGCTACTGGAAGACGGGGCGTCGAAGCAGAAAGCCGCCCGCATCTCCAACACGGCCGCGAAGAAAGGCCGGTCAGCCGTCGGCCGCAAGGGCGGAAAGGCCGGCGACTACGAGGACTGGACCGTTCCCCAGCTCAGGGAACGCGCCAAGGAGATCGGCCTGAAGGGCTACTCGGGGAAAAAGAAGAGCGAGCTCATTTCCGCCCTCAGGAATTCCTGATCCCGGTGGCCGCCGGCCGGACAACCGCCTGCTCAGGCCTCCTTCCGCGCGCTCCGGACCGGGGCTTTCGCGGCAGCTGTCTTCGGTGCAGCAGTTTTCGGGGGGGTCTTCGCTGCAGTCTTGGGTGCGGCCTTGGCAGCAGTCCGGGAAGCCGTCGTCGGAGCCGTCTTGGCCGCGGCCGGCTTGGCCGCGGGCTTCGTCGCGGACTTGGCGGCGGGCTTGGTGGCGGACGTGTCGTCCGCGGGCGCGGTCGCGGCCCCTGCCCCGCGCTTCTTCTCCAGGCTTCGTTTCAGTGCCTCCATCAGGTCGATCACCTCGCCGCTGCCGGCCTCGGCAGCCGGGACGCCAAAGGTTTCCTCGGTGTCCAGCGATTCGCCCTTCTCCAGCTTCGCCTCGATGAGCTGGCGCAGCTGCAGCTGGTAGTCGTCGGTGAACTGGTCCGGTTCGAAGTCCGCTGCCATCGAATCGACCAGCGCGGCGGACATCTCGCGCTCCTGGGCAGAGATGCGGATGGGCGTTTCGAGCGCGGGGAAGCTGGCCTCCCGCACCTCGTCGGCCCAGAGCAGAGCCTGCAGCACCAGCACGTCGCCGCGGATCCGCAGGGCCCCCAGCCGGGTTTTGTCGCGCAGCGCGAACTGGACTACGGCCACCCGGTCGGTGTCCTCCAGCGCCCGGCGCAGCAGGACGTAGGCCTTGGGCGACTTGGAGTCCGGCTCCAGGTAGTAGCTCTTTTCGAACATCATCGGGTCCAACTGGTCGGCCGGCACAAACTGCACAACGTCGATCTCGTGGCTGTTCTCAGCCGGGATGGACTTGAGCTCCTCGCGGCTGAGGACCACCGTCCGGCCGTCGTCCTCGTAGGCCTTGTCGATGTCCTCGTAGTCCACGATCTCGCTGCAGACCTCGCAGCGGCGCTGGTAGCGGATCCGGCCGCCGTCGGCGTTGTGGACCTGGTGCAGGCTGATGTCGTGGTCTTCGGTCGCGCTGTAGACCTTGACGGGCACGTTGACCAGCCCGAACGCTATTGCGCCTTTCCAGATGGCTCTCATGGATCAAGTGAACAGCACACTTGCGTGGAGGTGAAGCCCCTTGGCTGAAAGGACCCCGGCCAGGAGCAAGGAGCGCGTCCGGGTTGGCGGCCGCGAACTGGTGGTCACCAATCTGGACAAGGTCATGTATCCGGAGACCGGCACCACCAAGGCCGATGTGCTGGCCTACTATGCCGCTGTGGCGCCCGTCCTGATCCCGGCCGCCGCAAACCGCCCGGCCACCCGGAAACGCTGGGTGCACGGCGTCGGGACGGCCGATGCCCCCGGCGAGATGTTCTTCCAGAAGAACCTGGACCATTCGACTCCGGGGTGGGTGCCGCGGGCCTCCATCACGCACAAGGAGCGGACCATCCAGTACCCGCTGGTCAACGATCCGGCCACGCTCGCCTGGCTCGCGCAGATCGCGGCCCTGGAGATCCATGTGCCGCAGTGGCGCGTTGATTCCCACGGCAACCAGCTGCCTCCGGACCGGCTGGTGCTGGACCTGGATCCCGGCGAGGGGGCCGGGCTGGCCGACTGTGTGGAGGTGGCAAAGCTTGCCCGTACCATCCTGCAGGACGTGGGGCTGGACCCGGTGCCCGTGACCAGCGGCAGCAAGGGCATCCATCTGTACGCTGCCCTCGACGGCACGCAGAGCTCGGAGCAGATCTCCGAATTCGCCCATGAACTGGCCCGCGCGCTGGAAGCCGACCACCCGGAGCTGGCTGTGAGTGACATGAAGAAGACGCTGCGCAGCGGAAAGGTCCTGGTGGACTGGAGCCAGAACAGTGCCGCGAAGACCACCATCGTCCCCTATTCACTGCGCGGGCGGCTCCGGCCCATGGTGGCGGCACCCCGGACCTGGCGCGAACTCAGTTCACCGTCCCTGCACCAGCTGGACTACCTGGAGGTCCTGAAGCGGGTGGAGTCCGGCAAGGATCCTTTCGCCGCCATCTCCGGCGGGAGGCGGCCGGCGGCCCTGCCGGACGGCCCGCCGGGCGGCGCGGCCGCCGGAGAAGCGAACGACGACGGCGGGGACACCGACCCGCGGCTGGAACAGTACCGCGCCAAGCGGGACGCGGCCTCGACCCCGGAGCCGTTCACCGCGGAACGCTACCGCGCAGCGACGGCAGCGGCGACAGAAAGCGGCACGCTCCGGGAGAAGTTCGTCATCCAGGAACACCACGCCAGCCGGCTGCACTATGACTTCCGGCTGGAGCGCGACGGCGTGCTGGTGTCCTGGGCGCTGCCCAAGGGCGTGCCCACCAGCAAAACGAAGAACCACCTGGCGGTCCAGACCGAGGACCACCCGATGGACTATGCGGCCTTCGAAGGCACCATTCCCAAGGGCGAGTATGGCGCCGGGACGGTCAGCATCTGGGACCACGGCTCCTACGAGTGCGAGAAGTGGATCGCGGGCAAGGAGGTCATTGCCACCCTCACCGGCCAGGACGACGGCGGCCTGGGCGGCGTCCGCAGGTTCGCGCTGATCCACACCGGCCGGGGCGACGACCAGTGGCTCATCCACCTGATGGACCCGCACGACGGGAAGAAGTGGCCGGCGTCCGCGCCGGCGCCCGGCGAGGATTCCACCGCTTCCACCCGGGGTTCCGCCGCGTCCGCCCGGGGTGCGGGCCCGGGTCCCGCCGGCGCCACGGAGCGGGAGAGCGCAGTGCCGGACCCGGCGGACTTTAAGCCGATGCTGGCCAGTGCCGGAACCCCTGCGGAGCTGCCGGGCAAGGACTGGCAGTTTGAGCTCAAGTGGGACGGGGTGCGGGCCCTGGTCGTCGGGGACGCGGAGAAGATCCGCCTGATCAGCCGGAACGGCAACGACATGTCCTCGACGTACCCGGAACTGACGGACCGCTCCTGCTGGCCGGAGCAGGATTTCATCGCCGACGGCGAGGTCATCGCCGTCGGCCCCTCGGGACGGCCGGACTTCGGGCTGCTGCAGGGGCGGATGAAGCTCACCAGGGCCTTGGACGTCGCGAAAGCGCAGTCCACGACGCCGGTGCGGCTGATGCTGTTCGACCTCCTGTCCGAGAACGGCCAGGACCTGCGCCGCCTGCCGCTCAGCAAACGCCGGGCCACGCTGGAAGCGTTTTTCACGCCCTCCGGCTGCCCGGTGGAGCTTTCCCCGCTGATCGAGGGCGAGGTCCGGCACATCCTGGAAAGCGCCGAGGAGCTGGGGCTGGAGGGCGTGATGGCCAAGCGCACGGGCGGCCGGTACGTCGGGCAGCGCAGCAGGTCCTGGCTCAAGCTCAAGTTCGAACGCACCCAGGAGGTGGTTGTCGGCGGCTGGCGGCCGGGCAAGGGAGAGCGCGGGCAGTCCGTGGGCTCGCTCCTGCTGGGGATCCCGGACGGTTCCAAGCTGCGTTACGTCGGGCGCGTGGGCAGCGGCTTCAGTACCCGGGAGCTCCAGGAACTCCGCGAGAAACTCGATGCCCTCCCGCGGAAGACCTCGCCGTTCGAGGAGGTGCCCGCGGCTGATGCCTCGGACGCCCGCTGGGTGAGCGCCAGGCTGGTCGGGGAGGTCACTTACGGTGAGTGGACGGGAAGCGGCAAGCTCCGGCACCCGGTCTGGCGCGGCTGGAGGCTGGACAAGAAGCCTGAGGACGTGGCGTTCGAATAGCGCCGGGCCGGCTTCAACGCCGGCCCGGCTGCCCTATCATTTGTCGCGGTGGGGAATGTCCGGGCGGCTGGTCCGGTGCTCCGCGGCCTCCACCACCTGCTGGCTCTGCAGTCCGCGGACCTCATCGCGGTCCTTCGGGTGGCGGTGTTTGCCGCTGCCATCCGGCCAGGAATGCCCCTCGGATGCGGGGGGTGGAAGGTGATGCACCGGCTCGGGCCCGGGAGCCTCATCCATGGACTCAGCCAAGTGGCTGGCCACCTCGGGCTCGATCTCTTCTCCTGAGTGATGATCTGCCATTGCTCTTCCTTTCCCTGTGCAATTACCGCTGTGAAATGAAGTGTTCACCCATCGTAGGTCGGCCGGCTGGCGATGTCTGTAGGGCTACCAGCGGACCTTCTTCTCGGCCGGGCCCTGCTTGCCGCTGACGTGCGTGGGCTTGTGGCTGTGGCCGACGCTCTGCGATGCCGCCCCGCCCCGCGACTTGCTGGCGAGCATCTCCTTCTGGGCGTCGGTGAGGCGGGACTTAATGCCGTTCCCTTCCTCCTGCTTGGCCTGGGAATTGTCGTCCGCCTCGGCTCCGCTGCGGGTGCTCTTCTTGCTCTCTTTGCCGGTCATGGACTGTTCTCCTTGTGTGGCTTGTGATCAGCGCTCCGCTGAATTCAACCCTAAGCGCTTTCCGGATCC
The DNA here is from genome assembly GCF_020532825.1 of Arthrobacter sp. SO3. Lineage (GTDB taxonomy): Bacteria > Actinomycetota > Actinomycetes > Actinomycetales > Micrococcaceae > Arthrobacter. Next base: position 56,742 of record NZ_MQTS01000077.1, on the reverse strand, counting down.
CTTGGGTACCCCCTTCTGCGCGGTCCCGCGGGGGCCTCATTGCGGGTGAACGGCGCCGCCGCAAAGGCCTGATTTCGGCCGAAAAAACGGCGTCGGACCGGGTTTGGAGGAAAAAGTTTGCGCCAGCCCCGGCGGACACGGGGTTTCCCAACGTTGGCGCGGCGAAACGGCGGAAAAGAAATCCGCCAACCGGCGCCGATCGGGGCAGAATCAACGGATCATACGGCACCAAACTCGGAAACACCATGGAAATCGCGTAAAATTGAAGGTCTGCCCAGAGCGGGGCAGCTACAAGTCGCAAGCAAATGACCTCCATAGGAGCGGCCCAAATGCCCAAAGACCGAAGCACGACCGACTCTTCAGCAGGCGTTATGAACGCCAGCGGAACCAACCAAGTTGCACCCACGGGTGTGAGAAAACCAAAGCTACGGCCACGCCGTCGACTCAAAGAGTCTGACGTCAACGTCGTCGACAAGCCGATGCTCAAAAAAGCACTCGGCGGCACCATCGTGGGTAACACCATGGAATGGTACGACGTCGGAGTGTTTGGCTACCTGATCACCACCATGGGACCGGTATTCTTGCCCGACGCGGACAAGTCCGTCCAGACCCTGTTCCTGCTGGGAACTTTCGCCGCCACTTTCATTGCGCGCCCCCTCGGCGGAGTCATCTTCGGCTGGCTTGGCGACAAGATTGGCCGGCAGAAGGTTCTCGCCACGACACTCATGATCATGGCGGCCAGCACCTTCGCAGTTGGCCTTCTGCCCGGTTACGCGCAGATCGGAATCTGGGCTGCGGTCCTGCTGGTCCTGTTCAAGGTCATCCAGGGCTTCTCCACCGGCGGCGAGTATGCCGGTGCCACCACCTTCGTCAGCGAATACGCCCCGGACAAACGGCGTGGGTTCTTCGCCAGCTTCCTCGACATGGGCAGCTACCTCGGCTTCGCGGCCGGCGCCGCCCTCGTTTCCGTGCTGCAGCTGACCCTGGGTCAGGCCGCCATGGAGGACTGGGGCTGGAGGATCCCGTTCCTGCTCGCCGGTCCGCTGGGCCTGATCGCGGTCTATTTCCGGAGCAAGATCGAGGAATCCCCGCAGTTCCAGGCCACCCTGGATGCCCAGGACAACCTCGCCAAGGACGCCACCGGCGCGGACACAGCCGCGTCCAAGGGCCCGGTGGGCATCGTGAAAGCCTACTGGCGTTCACTCATCGTTGCCATGATCCTGGTGGCAGCGGCGAATACCGCAGGTTACGCCCTGACGTCCTACATGCCGACGTACCTCACGGAGTCAAAGGGCTACGACGAGGTGCACGGCACCTTGCTGACCATCCCCGTGCTGGTCATCATGAGCCTTTGCATCCCGCTGACTGGCAAGCTCTCCGACCGGATCGGCCGCCGCCCCGTGCTCTGGATCGGCGCCTTGAGCACCGTCGTCCTGGCCGCCCCGGCGTTTATGCTGATCGGCGTCGGTGAAATCTGGTCCACCCTTCTGGGCCTCAGCCTGATCGCCTTCCCGGTCACCTTCTACGTGGCCAATCTGGCCTCGGCCCTGCCGGCGCAGTTCCCGACCGCCAGCCGCTACGGCGCCATGGGCATCGCGTATAACTTCTCCGTGGCAATCTTCGGCGGCACCACACCGTTCATCGTCGCCGCCCTGATCGGCGCCACCGGCGATGACATGATGCCGGCCTACTACCTGATGGCCACCTCGGCGATCGGTTCCGTTGCGATCTACTTCCTCAAGGAATCGGCCCAGCGCCCCCTGCCGGGGTCCATGCCCAGTGTGGACACCCAGGCGGAGGCCAAGGAGCTTGTTGCCAACCAGGACGAGAACCCCCTGATCGACCTGGTGGAAATGGACATGCCCTATGCCGCGGCGGCAGGTTCAGGTGCTGATTCGTCGGCGCTCCGCGACGCCGATAGGGTTCCGGCCAAAGCCTGAGCTTGTCACTCTGGCAGCCCGGTCGTGTTCATCCTGAGCCCGGCCGGTTAACCCGGATTCTGTAGCAAAGTCCCGCCCGTTGAGGCCTGCCTTGCGTGATTGCCCATTGGGGGAAGCACGCAGGGCGGGCCTTAGGCGCGTCCGGCAGCAAGCCGGGCAGCCAACCCTTCCGGCAAGACCGGCCAACCCGAAAGAGGAGGAGCCCGTGCAGTCCCTCAGCGCGCAGCTTCGCAGCCTGCACAGCCTGGCGCCGGCCGACAAGGACCATGTCTCGGCAGTGCGCGTGGCCGTGAGTGTGGCCGTCCCGTCCCTCGTGCTTCTCGCCGCGGGCCGCCCGGAACTGATGATCTATGCGGTGTTCGGCGCACTGACCGGCATGTACGGCCGGAACGAGCCGCATCAGCTGCGGCTCCGGCACCAGGGCCAGGCTGCCCTCCTGCTGGTGGGCGGGCTGGCCGTCGGCGTGTTCCTCTCGGTAAACCAGCTCCATTCCTGGGTTCTCGTCGTCACCGAAACGCTTCTTGCGGCAGCGGGGTCACTGTTCGCGGACAAGGTGGCGCTGAAGCCCAACGGCCCGTTCTTCGGCATCCTGGCCCTGGGCGCGTGCGCCTCCATCCCCACCAGTGTGCAGTGGCACACGGCGGTCCTGATCGGAGCGCTGTCCGCCGCCTTTTCCATGGTGGTGGGCTTTGGCGGCTGGGTGCGGGGCCGGGCCTGGGAACGCGGCGCGGGACGGGATATCCCGCCGCTGCGCGGGGCCCGAGGCCGGGCAGCCTGGATCCATGCCGCCCGGTACCTTACCGCCGTCGGGGCGGCAGGGTCCTTGGGGGTGCTCAGCGGCAGCGGGCACCCGCACTGGGCCATGGCAGCCGCCGCGGTGCCCCTGGCGGGGGCGGATATGCCCAGCAGCGTGCACCGCGGCCTGCACCGGATTGTTGGCACCCTGGTGGGCCTTGTGGTGGTTGCCGTGGTGCTGTTTCCCTGGGCCTTCTCACCCCTCCGGATGTTCCCCGGCCGCGAGGCCGCCGCCCTGGCACTTCTGGTGATAGTCCTGCAGTTCACGACGGAGCTGTTCATGACCAGGCACTACGGCCTGGCCATGGTGTCCTTCACTCCCGTGATCCTGCTGATGACGCAGCTCGCCGCCCCTGCCGACCCGCACCTGCTGGTGACCGAGCGCGCCATCGAAACCATCATGGGAGCCGGGCTGGGCATCCTTGTCGTGGGCCTGATCCGCCGACGCCGGCCACCGGCCCGCCCGCACTGATTTGGCGCGGGCACTGACGGGTTATTTAGCGCGGCGGGGCGGCCCGGCCACGAGCCGGTCCGGCAAGATGCGGGCGGCCGTGGTCAGCACCTTGTAGCGCTTCGTCGGGATGGAGACGGCCTTCCCCCGTTCATTGTCGGCGAGGCCTTCCCGCACGACGCGGTCGGCCTGCAGCCACATCCAGCGCGGGGTCACCGTTTTGTCCATGCCCATCCGGTCGTGGAACTCGGTGTGGGTGAACCCGGGGCAGACGGCCGTCACCTGCACGCCCTGTTTGGCGTACGCGAGGTTGGCCCAGCGGGAAAAGCTGACAAGCCACGCTTTCGCGGCCGAATAGCTTCCCCGGGGAAGGAAGGCGGCCACGCTGGCGACATTGATGATCCTGCCGGAGTGCCGGCTGAGCATGCCCTGCAGGGCGGCATGGGTCAGTTGCATGGCCGTCTCGACATGCAGCTTGAGATGCCTGGTCTCCTCCGCAATGTCGTTTTCCTCGAAGGAGTGCAGCAGGCCAGTCCCGGCGTTGTTGACCAGGATTTCCACCGGACGCACCGGGTCCGTGAGGCGGGCGACCACAACCGCCACTCCGGCGTCGTCCGCAAGGTCGGCGGCGAGCACCTCGACGCCGACGCCATAGCGTTTCTCCAGCTCCTCGGCAGTGGCCTTCAGCCGGGCGGCGTCGCGGGCCACCAGCACCAGGCTGTGCCCCTGTGCGGCGAGCTGGCGGGCGAATTCCGCCCCGATCCCGGCGGTTCCTCCGGTGATCAGGGCGGTCGTGAAGGCCGGTGTAGCAACAGGTTCAGTCATGGCGATAGCCTAACCCGGTCAGGTCCTGCCTCAGGCAAGGGCCTGCCCGGCGGCCAGTTCACTCCCTGCGGGGGCGGCCGCGGCGCTGAGGTTCCGGTTCTGCAGCTCTTCGGTCGCCAGCTCGTACCAGGTGTGCGCGCCAAAGGACGGGCTGCTGGTATCGAGGTGGCGGTACAGGGCGTCGCACAGCTGTCCCAGGGCGGCGGCGGACAACGCACGGACCGCTGCGGCCGGGTCGAGGGTTTCTTCGAAGTATTCGGACAGCTCCTGGCCATTAAAGGTGTTGAGCTCGGCAGCGATTGGGGTGCACCCCTCATCCAATCCCGGACTCAGCGGGCCCCCGGAGGGAAGACCGGAGGGAAGACCCGGTGCTTCCCACTCGAGGCCGGCGAGGACCAGGCCGTCGGATCCGACGTGCAGCAGGCAGATCGGGAGCTCCGCGGGCTCTGCGAGCGTGACCCGGAACGGCTCCCTGGCAGGGGAGTCGAGGTCCGGAGCGGCGGCTGCCGCGCTGGCGTCGGCGATGGACCTGAGCTGCAGGAGGATCTCCGGGTCGAGATGGGACGACCTGTGCAGGTCGATGATGACATCCGTGCCGGCACCAAGTCGGCCCGCGCGCCGCATAATGTGCAGCAGCGCGGGGAAGTCTGATTGGGTAAGGCAACCGGTGACTTCGAGGGTCACATGTCCGGGATCGACATCCACCCGGACAAGCACACGCAGTTTATGGTTCACGGGGTTCTCCAAAGGGACACGTCCAAGAGCCAACTGCATAACTCTGCTCAGAACTTTACGAGGTTGTTGCCCCGCTCACAAGCAGGCGCCGCCGGTCGGGAGTCACCTGCGACAGCCGGTCGGGGGCGCCGGTGGCAGCCGGTCGGGAGTCACGCTCCGGCCGGGGGCTGCTCCGGCCAGTCGATGTACTGGGTGTAGGAGTCGTGCTTGCGCAGGTACCGGTACATAAAGGGGCAGTTCGGGATGATCCGTTTGCCCGAGGCCACGACGTCGTCCAGCGCGAAGTGCGCCAGCACCTTGCCGAGCCCCTGGCCCTGGAACGGCTCCGCCGTATCCGTGTGGATGAAGTCCACATGGCCGGGCTCGTCGATGAAGCGGATCTGGACGGCCAGCTTGCCGCCAACGTGGAGCTCATAGCGGTGCAGCTCATCATTCCGGGTGGTGGTTACGTCCGGGCTGAACGTGTCTTCAGTGGCTGCCGAGTTCTCCGTCATGGTTCGACATTGGCACTTAAAGGCGGACGTGGCAATGGCGGTCCCGATCCGCCGGGACCCGAATCGGCCACAAGCCGGACCGGGATGCGCCCCAGCAGCAGCACGGCGAGCGCGAAACACGCCGCTCCCCCGCCGAGCAGTCCCAGCGTGAGTCCGTTGAGCGCTGCGTCGGCCACCGGGACATAGACGACGACGGCGGCCAGCACCACGGCGGCCGCCGGGCGGGACGGGGAGGTTGCCGGCGACGTCGGGCGCTCTTCGAGCCGGCCGAAGAGCGCCAGGACCGGCAGCAGGAGGCCGGTCAAGGCCAGCAGCACGAGTGGCCGCCCCCACCACCAGGCGGCTGATCCCCCGAGCGGCTGGGGAAAGTCGGTCAGCAGCAGCAGGCCGGACATCGCCGCGAGGAGGGGCAGATGCCAGAGGTAGACCGTCATCGACCGTTGTCCGGCCGCTGCGACGAACCGCCGCACCCGCGCCAGGGACCCGAGCCTCGCCAGCGCGGGCCGGAAGAGCTGCAGCGTGGCGGCCTGCGAGAATCCCAGCAGCAACAGGGTCAGGTTGGGTGGATTGAGGTTTACCAGCATGTTCCCGGAATACAGTCCCAGCCACACGAGCAGCCCGAGGACCAGGTTGCTGCCGAGGATGATGCCCGCCAGCGCTGGTCGGCCGGGGGCCAGTGGTCCGCCGTCGGCCAGCAAGAATCCGAGCTGCTGCACGGCGCACCACACGAAGACCATGTTGAGGTAGGCCAGAGCCGGCATGGTCCCCCGCAGGCAGTCGACCGCCACCACCAGCGAGGTAAGAACTGCCAGGGTCAGCCAGGGCGCCCGGGCGTGCAGCCTTGCCAGCAGCGGAAGGTTCAGCTGCGCCGCAAGGTACGCGGCGAGGAACCACAGCGGCATGCCGGCCCCGGCAACGATCAGCTCGACGACCTGCGGGTCGACGCCGGCAAGCTGCGCCACCCAGAGCCCGGCAAACATCAGGGCGAGCAGCACAGCCGCCGGGCGGATGAGCCTCAGCATCCGCGCCTGCATGAAGTCGAAGGTGTTGCCACCCCGGGCACGGAGTCGGCGCCAGGACTGCACACCGGTGATGCCGCCGGCGACGAAGAAGAGGGGCATGACCTGAAGTACCCAGACCACCGGTTCGAACCAGCGCTCGTTGCCAAGGGTGTTGTTGGAGGTCACGGTGCCGTCCGGGTGCAGCTCGGGGCTCACCATCATGGTGTGGGCCACCACCACGAGCGCAAGGCAGAAGAACCTGGCGAGATCGATCACCCGGTCGCGTTCCGGCTGCAGGGCTTGGCCGCCCCCTGCACGCCGCGGTGGAAACATGGAGCCCCCTCAGGAACCGGCCAACGCACCCTCCTGGGCTGTTGAGCGTCAACGCTGCTGTGTTCGCCCCCATTGTCGGCCTTATCCGGGCCGGCGGCCAGTGCCGTCCGTCCCGGCCTCCGCTGCCGGCTAATACGTTCGGCGGCCAGGTTGGCGGACCGGCCCAGACGGGCCGGCTCAGACGGTCAGCAGCCCCAGCACCCCGAGGACGACGGCGAGCAGTGGCGTCGCGCCCTGGGTGGCGGCCGCGCGGAGGTACTTGCGCCCGCTGAGGGCGAGCACGATCGAGGCCGCAAGCATGGAGCCGCAACTGCTGAGGACCAGGGTCCAGCCGACGGCCGGGTGGCCGAGGGCGACGGCGCCCGTGCCGGCCAGGGCCCCGACGGCCAGGAAAAGGTTGTAGAAACCCTGGTTGTAGGCCAGCGGCCGGGTGGTGTCCGCGTCCTCCTGCGAGGTGATGCTGAACCGCTTCCACGTCGCCGGCCGTGTCCAGGTAATGGACTCCATCGTGAAGATGTAGACGTGCAGCAGGGCCGCAAGCAGCACGAACACGAGGGAGGCCAGGATCATGGTCTGATCCTAGCCTCCCCCGGTTCCCGGCCCGTCAGCGGATCAGCGGGAGAGCGTCGCCAGCGCCGTGGCCGCGAAGGCCCTGGCCGAGACGTCCCATTCGGCCAGCAGCCCCTGAAGGTTCTCGCCATCCCTGCGGTGCGCCGCCGTGCGTGCGTCGAGGGTTTCCAGCACGCCGGTGCGCAGTTCGGTGTTGAAGTTGACCTTGCCCACGTTCATGGCGGCGGCCTTGACGAGCTCGGAGGCGGGGATTCCGGAGGCGCCATGGAGCACCAGGGGCAGACGGGTCCGGACGGCGATGTCCTGCAGCACGTCCCACCGCAGCTCCGGCTCGCCGTGGTACTTGCCGTGGACGTTGCCGACCGCGACGGCGAGCAGCTGGGCGCCCGTCCGGGCGACGAAGTCCTCCACCTGGGCCGAGTCGGTGAGCCCGGCCGTGCCGGCCGCCGGGGCGCTGCCTGCGGCGTCGGATCCGAAGGCCCTGTCCTCGTCGCCGGCCAGACCGCCAAGTTCCGCCTCGATCACCGTGTCCGTTCCGGCGGTGTCGAGCAAGGCCCGCGCCGCCAGGACCAGGGCGATATTGTCCTCATAGGGCAGCGATGATCCGTCCACCAGGACGGAATCGGCCCCCGCGGCGACGGCACCGGCAATCACACCGAGGTCCGAGGCATGGTCCAGCTGCACAGCAACCGGAACGCTGGCGCCGTCGGCGAGTCCGCGCAGCGCCGCGATCAGCCGGAGACCGTTCGGCGTGGCTGCGGTGCTGGGCGAGACCAGCAGGATGGTTCCGCGGCCGGCCGCTTCGGCGGCCCCCACCACGGCGAGCGCGGTAGTGAAGTCATAGCAGGTGAACGCCGGAACGGCTGATCCCTGTTGCAGGGCGGCACTGACTAGGGTGTCGAGACGGGCACGCATCAGGCGCTCAGGCCTCCCACCAGCATCCAGGCCACGAACGTCAGGGCGAAGCCCGCCAGTCCCAGTACGGTGGTGAGCACGGTCCAGGTCCTGAGGCCGTCGGCGACGCTCAGGCCGTAGTACCGAACGACCACCCAGAAGCCGGCGTCGGTCACGTGGGAGAGGCCCAGGGCGCCGAAGCCGATGGCGATGACAATCACGGCAATCTGGGCCGGAGTGTAGCCGCCGCCGGCAACGGCGGAGGAGAGCAGGCCCGCCGTGGTGACGATCGCGACAGTGGCCGAACCCTGCGCGGCGCGGAGGGCCAGCGAGATGACGAAGCCAAGCAGCAGCAACGGCACGCCGAGGGTGTCGAGGGATTCGGAGAGCGCCTTGCCGATTCCGCTCACCTGCAGGACGCTGCCAAAGACGCCGCCTGCGGCAACCACCATCAGGATGGAGGCGATCGGGGGCAGGGCGCCTTCGAAGATTTCGCCGGTTTCCGTCAGCGACCACTGGCGGCGGACGGCCAGGAGGAAGAAGCAGAGCGCAACGGCCACGAGGAGGGCGAAGACGGGGTTGCCAACGAAGGCAGCTACGCCGTACCAGAAGTTGTTCTTGTCAATCATGAGGGTGCCCACGGTGCCAAGGAGGATCAGCGCGATCGGGGTGGCGATGAGGAAGATGATGAGTCCGGGGCGGGGCGGGGCGATGGCTTTGCTGCCCGGGCCCTCGTGACCAGCACGGACCAGGGAAGCGGAGCCGAACTCGTCCACCTGCTTTTTGACGGCGGGCAGGAGTGCGTATTCCTTGCGGTTCATGACGGATGCCACCCAGTAGGACAGGAAGCCCAGCGGCACACAGATCACCAGCGAGATCAGGGCGATGAGTCCGATGTCGGCGCCGAGCACGCCGGCACCGGCAACAATCCCCGGGTGCGGCGGTACGGCCACGTGGATGGCGAGCATGATGCCGGCCATAGGCAGGCCGAACTTCACCGGATGGACGTTGGCGATCTTGGCGAAGGCGTAGACGATCGGCACCAGGACGATGATGCCGACTTCGAAGAACACCGGAATCGCGACGAGGAAGCCGACGGCGGTGAGGGCCACGGCCACCCGCCGGGCACCGAGTTTGGCCGTGAAGTGGTCGGCGAGGGACTGCACGCCGCCGGAGACCTCGATCATCCGCCCCAGGATCGCGCCGAGGGCGATCAGCAGGGCCACCTTGCCCATGGTGCTTCCCACCCCGTTGGCCACCACGGTGAAGACGTCTTTGAGCGGGATCTGCGCGGCCACGGCCACCAGGACGCTGACGGTCAGCAGGGCCACAAAGGCCTGGATCTTGAAGCGGATGATCATGAGCAGCAGCAGGGCGACGCCGGCCACGGCGATGGCCAGCAGCAGCGGAGTTCCCAGCTCCACAGCCGGCTTGATGACGGGCGCGTCGGCCGCGCGCACCATCAGGGAATTGAGCAGGGCATTCATGCGGGGGTCTCCTTTGACGTCACTGTAGCCAGTGAGCGAGTGTTTCGACGACGACGGCGGAGGGGGGATCCGCCGTCGTCGGGCTTAGGGAATCTGGACTTGCTGCGGCGAATCTAGGCGGTGCGCTTCGTGGGCGCGAGGACCTTGATGACGGCGGAATCGTCGGCGGCGGCGAGGCCCTGGGCCTGGCCGAGGAGGTACAGCTGTTCGGCGGCGGCGGCCACCGGGGCGGCCAGGCCGGCGGCGCGGGTGGCCTTCCCGACGATGCCCATGTCCTTGACGAAGATGTCCAGGCGGCTGAGGACCTCCGCCCCGTTTTCCGTGTAGGCCTCGAGGATGCGGGGTCCACGGTTGGACAGCATGAAGGACCCGGCGGCGCCGGCCTCCAGGGCCGCGAGGGTCTTGGCCTGGTCCAGCCCGAGGGCGTCCGCGAGGGCCATTGCCTCGGCCGCGGCGGCGATGTGGATCCCGCAGAGCAGCTGGTTGACGGTCTTGAGCGCCTGCCCGTCGCCGGGCTTGTCCCCCACCACGGTGAGGGTGGAGGCGAGCAGCTCCAGGACCGGGCGGGCCGCTTCGAGCGCCTGCGGTTCGGCGCCGACGACGATCAGCAGATCGCCTTCGCCGGCGCGCTTGGGTCCGCCGGAGAGCGGCGCGTCCACGAGGGAGACGCCGAATGCCGCGAGCCGGGCGACGGTGGCGGGAATGGCGTCGGTGCCGACGGTGCTGCCCAGGATCACGACGGCGCCCGGCAACAGCGCCGAGGCGACGCCGTTCTCGCCGAAGAGGACGTCATCCAGCTGTTCACCGTTGCGCACGGCGAGCAGCAGGGCATCGGCGCCTTCGGCCGCTTTGCGGGCGGACGCGAATGTGCGGACGCCGGCCTCCTCGGCGAGCCGCAGGCGCGGTTCGGCGATGTCGAAGCCGTGGACGGTCAGCTCGGTGGCCAGCCGGGTGGCCATGGGCAGTCCCATGGCGCCCAGGCCGAGGACGGTGACTTTGTAGTTCATGGCTTTCTCCATTGAAATGAGGGGTTTGCGGTGCGGATCAGAAGGTGTTGCTGAGCTTGCGGGTGACCTGGGCCAGGGACTGGTCGTCACCGACGTTGCCGGCGAAGACGATGAACGGAATGCCCTTGGCCGGGCCGTCCACCGGCTCCCACAGGCTGACGATGCCCGGCAGCATGGGGCCGCGGACAATGGCATGGCGGATTTCCAGGCCGTGGGCGGCGACGTCCGAGGACGTGATGCCTCCCTTCGCGATCACAAAGCGCGGCGGGAAGGTTTTCAGGGTCCGGTTCACCACGGCGACGACAGCGGCGGACACGGTGCGGGCGATCCGGAGGCTCTCGGCGGCGTCGTCCGTCTTGATGAGCAGCCGGCTCGTGTGCAGGATGACGTCGGCGCTGTGCAGGGATTCGACAACCTTCCGGACGAGGTCGTCGAGGTAGCTTTCGGCACTGCCGCCGAGCAGCTTTTCGACGTCGATTTCCACGATCCGCGCGGAACTGTGCTGTTCGACGAGGGCCTCGAGCTGGCGTGTGGTGACACCGACGTGCGAGCCGACCACGATCAGCCCGCCGGCGCCGGACGGCGTGTTGCCCGCGTAGGCTTCCCCGCCGCTGAGCTCGGCGCGGATTTCCTGGCCGATGCGGCCGCGGACGAACGGCGGACCCACCCGGTAGAGCAGCTTCTTGCCGCGGCGTTCCGCTTCCTGCAGGCCCAGCGCCAGGGCCCGGAGGTCGTTTTCCGTCACGATGTCGGCCACGATCGGGGTGGAGCCGGTGGCGGCATCGATGGCGTCCGCGATGGCCTTGGCCGAGACCTGGGGGTCACCGTCCGGGCCCGCGGCGCGGATGACGTCCAGGGTCAGCACGATCACGGATTCCGCCGGGAAGCGGCCCTGGGACTTCTCCTCAACGTACTTGGCCAGTTCGGAATTGGCGAAGCCGAAGCTCGCGTCCCTGGCGAATTCGGTCTCGGCCACCGGGGTGAGCTTGCCGGCGTCGTCGCCGGTGCCGCGCATGAAGTGCACGCCGCCGATCGTGACGCGTCCGGCGTCGGGGAACGCCGGGACGATCACGACGCCGTCCGTCACGTCGCCGCTGACAGCGGCGACGGTCGCCGCAATCGTGTCCGGTTCCAGCGGGTAGTGGCCGCGGAGGGTGGAGTCGCTGCGGCTGACGAACCCCAGGCGCAGCCTGGAACCGGCACTGCTGGAACCGGCACTGTCGCTTTCGAGGGCGGCGGCCGCGAGGGCGTTCCGGACTACCTCTTCGTTGCGGGCGGCAGCCTCGGCGGGGTCAAGGCTGCGCGTGTTGGTGAGGACGTACACGGCGTCCGGGCGGCGGCCGTTGATGCGGTGGGTGAAGGCCCAGGTGAAGTCTGAGACATCCCAGCGGGTGAGGACGGGCAGGTCCGCGACGGACTGCGTACCCGTCGGATCGTCGTCGAGCACCACCAGAATCCGGGGGGAGGACTCAGCGGCGGCATCGAGGGCCGCGGCGACGGTCCGCGCGGGGATCCGGACCTCCGCCGGGAAGGCGGCCAGCACATCTGCTTCAAAAAGCTCTGATTCAAAAGGCACTTGCACTCCATTGTGGGGAACTCTGCTACGTAAGTGATTTGTAAGATGTCTGACATCTAACATTTGAATGCTAGTGTGGCATACGGCACAAAGACGCGCAAGTAGACTTGTCAATCACGCAACTCGGCGACGGCGAATGGGGACAATTGGCTAGGAAATCGTTGGTCGGCGTCGTGGCCGACGAACTGCTGGACCGCATCATTGCCGGCGAATTCCCGCCCGGATCAGCGGTCCCCGGCGAGCTTGAACTGAGCGCCCGCCACGAGGTCAGCCGCATGACGGTCCGCGAGGCGATGAAGACCCTCGAGGCCCAGCAGATCCTCAGCGTGGAGCGCGGCCGCGGCACCTTTGTGAACCCGCTGAGCCGGTGGGCGTCGCTGGAGGCCGTGCTCCGGGCAGCCTCGGAGGGAAAGAACGATGCCGCCGCCGCCGTCCAGCTGATCGAGCTGCGCCGGATGCTGGAGTCGGGCGCCTGCGAACTGGCGGCCGCGCGGATCAGCGACGCCGAGCTCAAGACCCTATACGGGGAGCTGGACGCGATGCGCGTGGCGCATGAAAAACACGATGTTGCGGCGTTCGTGGCAGCGGACCTTGCGTTCCACGACCTCATCCTCCGCGCCGCGGAGAATGTCTTTGTGGCCGTGCTGTTCGCGCCGCTGCACCGGGTGCTGGAACGGCGGCGGACCCAGACCTCGGAAGTACGCGAGATCCAGTCGCACGCGATCGGCCACCACCAGAAGATCGCGGATGCGCTGTCCACGCGGGATCCGCACCAGGCGCGGGATGCCATGGACGCGCACATGCAGCAGACCCTGGATGACCTCAAGGCCTACGTGCTGGCGGACCGCCCGGCCTGACGGCCGGAGCGGCCCGGCTCAAGCGGGGCTCAGGCCAGCGAGAGGAAAAGCTTCTCGAGTTCGGCCCGGTCCAGGCTGGGGTCCTCCTGCTGCATGCACTGCTGCAGGCCGGTGGCGATGATCGAGAATCCCGCCTTGTCCAGCGCGCTGGACACGGCTGCCAGCTGGGTAACGACGCTCTTGCAGTCGCGGCCCTCTTCAATCATCCGGGTGACGGCAGCAAGCTGCCCCTGGGCGCGGCGAAGCCGGTTGATAACGGGCTTCATATCGGCCGGATCGAGTTCCATTTGTTCCTCCGTGTTTCACAGGGTTTAGTTTCCATGATATACCCCCCTACGTATCAGAAACCACCCGGCGGCGTCTGGCCACCAGCACTTCCGCCGGGCCGGGCCGGGCCGCTCCGAGCCGACGCGCAGGCACCGCCCGGCTAGGGGCCTAAGGACCTAGTGGAACATGAATATTCGGCGTAATGCTGGGGATGTGAACGCCGCCGGTTTCCTGGATCCTGGCGCCGGGCAATCCGGCACCAGTGACCCCGCCACGGGACGGGGCTCCGGCCGGCAGTTGGGCCGGGAACTGGGCCAACTTGCCGGGCCGCGGAAAGCGGGCCCGTGGGGCCGGTATGTCGCCATGGGGGATTCTTTTACGGCGGGCCTCGGGGACCCGGAACCGCTGAGTCCGGGCGGCATGCGGGGCTGGGCGGACCGTATCGCCGAGGAGCTCAGCGGCGGGAGGTCGGATTTCCGCTACGCCAACCTCGCCGTCAGCGGCCTCGTGATGCGCGAGATCCTCGACCGGCAACTTGGCCCCGCGATCGCGCTGAAGCCGGACCTGGTCACGCTGTCGGCCGGCGGAAACGACCTTGTCTTCCACCGGAGTGACCCCGACCGGCTGGCCGCCAGCCTCGACGCCGCAGTGGGCATGCTCAGCGCCACCGGCGCCACTGTGGTGTTGTTCACCGGTCCCGACTGGGGCGACACCCCGCTGCTGGGGCATAACCGGGGAAGGGTCGCCGTCTTCAACGAGAACATCAGGACCATCGCCGTGCGCCATCACGGTGTGATCGCCGATCTCTGGGCCCTGCGGCAGCTCTCGGACCCGCGAATGTGGGATCCGGACCGTCTGCACTTCTCGCCGATGGGGCACCACACGATCGCGGCCATGGTGCTGGAATCCCTCAGCGTCCCGCACACGTTGAGCCCGCTGGAGCCCAAGCCCATGCCCGCCGGAAGCTGGCGGGAAAGCAAGGCCGGTGACATCGCCTGGTTCACCAACTACCTGCTTCCCTGGATGGTCAGCCGGGTCCGGAAACGCTCGGATGCCCCGCCGCTGACCCCCAAACGTCCCGAGCCAGGACCCGTCTACGGGTCCTGAGGCCCAGTCCCCCGCCCCTAGTCCCGCTGCGATCTGTCCGCTAATCTGCAGGAACGGCCCACTGCCGGGTATCGATGGCGATCACGAGGAGCGAAGTTGTCTAATCACACTTACAGCATTTCTGAAATTGTCGGAACGTCGAGCGAAGGCATTGATGCCGCCGTCCGCAACGGCATCGCAGAAGCGGCCAAGACCCTGCGGAACCTCGACTGGTTCGAAGTAAAGGAAGTCCGCGGGCACCTTGAAAACGGCGAGGTCGCCGATTGGCAAGTGACCATCAAACTTGGGTTCCGCCTGGAACGCTAAGCTACGGCGCTGAACGCGTCCGGCTACTGACTGGCACTTTTATACTAAGCATGATTACTATTGAGGCAGAAGGATGTAGCGCACCCGGCAATCCGGGTGTCTCCTCTATGAAGAAGGAACGATAAAAATGGGTTTTTTCGCATTTCTGATTCTGGGCCTTATCGCCGGCGCAATCGCTAAGGCAATCCTCCCGGGCCGTCAGGGTGGTGGCATCATCATCACACTGATCCTCGGCGTCGTTGGCGCCATCCTCGGTGGCTGGATTGGCGGAATGCTGTTCGGCACCGGCATCAACGAGTTCTTCTCGCTTTCGACCTGGCTGCTGGCCATCGGCGGTGCGATCATCGTCCTGCTGGTTTACGGCATGATCTCCAAGCGTTCGGCCCGCTAAGGCTGACGCGACCGAAAACCGGTCCCGGGATTATTCCCGGGGCCGGTTTTTTGGCACCAGCCCACACGTTTTTGAAAACCACACTTTCGAGCACCACCAAAGAGCAGGAGTACAGCATGAAAGGCAAACTTCTTTTCGGAGCCGGAATCGCCGCAGGCTACGTTCTTGGGTCCCGGTCCGGGCGGGCAGCCTACGAAACGCTCAAGGCACGCGCCGCCGCCCTTTGGGAAAGCCAGCCGGTCCAGGACAGGGTGGCCGCGGCGACTGACGCGGTGAAGGAAAAGGCACCCGAGGTGACAGAGCAGCTTGGCGAGGCAGCCCGGCGGGCCGGCACGGTCATCGGTTCAGCCGTCCGCGGCGACAACTCCCCCAAGGGATCAACAAGCGATCGCCAGCCGGCCGGCGGCAGCACCGCTGCTGCTTCGGGCGCAGGCATCCCCGCACACAGCACCCACCCGGAGACCGTGAACCTCGGCACCTCCGCCGCGGCCGCCGCTTCCGACGTCGAGTCCGACCCTGCGCTGAACGACCAGCACGGCCAGGACTGGTCCGACGAAGGCGGAGCCACCCCTGCCGGAGCCGCGACCAACGTCGATCCCGACAAGGTCGCTTAGCTACAACGCCCGGCCGGTCTCCCCCGGCGGACCTTTCCGCGCTGTCCCGACGACGATTGTGGCGTCCAGCTCCCCGGAGCCGGCCACCCGGGCCGTGAGCCCGTTGCGGATGAACAGCGCGGCGGTCCGCGGCGCCTGCCGCCGGC
>NZ_MQTS01000077.1:36699-40933 GCF_020532825.1 Arthrobacter sp. SO3 | reverse complement strand
GTCTCGATCAGCAGTGAGCCGCCGGGGGCCAGCCATTGCCGCGCAGCGGCGGCTACCCGCCGCTGCACGTGAAGCCCGTCTGTGCCGCCGTCGAGGGAAACCCGCGGTTCGTGGAGGCGGGCTTCCTGCGGCATGGTGGCAATTTCTGCCGATGGCACGTAGGGGGCGTTGACGGCGAGGATGTCGATCCGCCCGCGCAACCGTTCCGGGAGGGCCTCGTATAAGTCCCCCTCGTGGACCGTGCCGCCGAACGGCACGATGTTCCGGGCCGCGCACCCCACCGCGGCGGGGTCGATGTCGGAGGCGTGGAGCTCCAGGGGACGGGCCAGGGCCGCGAGCGCGGACCCGACCGCCCCTGACCCGCAGCACAGGTCGACGACGACGGGCAGCGTGCCGGTGCCGCGTGACGGGAAGTTGGATTCGCTGAGGAGCTGTAGGGCCTGCCGGACGAGGAACTCCGTCCGGCGGCGGGGCACAAAGACTCCGGCATCCACTTCGATCCGAAGTCCGCAAAACTCCGCCCAGCCCAGGATGTGCTCGAGCGGAAGTCCGGACACCCGCTGCTCCACGAGGGCGTCCAGCTGATCCGGAGTGGCGGCGGCGGCGGCCAGCAGCAGGGCCTCCTCCTCGGCAAAGACGCAGCCGGCCGCGCGGAGCCGGGTGATGACGGAGGGATCGGGCGCGGGAAGTGCCGCCATGCCAGGGACCCCCTCCCGCTTACCGTGCCGGAATACCATGCTATCCAAGTGGCAAGATGGCACCATG
The DNA here is from genome assembly GCF_020532825.1 of Arthrobacter sp. SO3. Taxonomy (GTDB): domain Bacteria; phylum Actinomycetota; class Actinomycetes; order Actinomycetales; family Micrococcaceae; genus Arthrobacter. The sequence goes on along the minus strand of NZ_MQTS01000077.1, from coordinate 40,168 downwards.
TCCAGCCCCGGAATGCCCTCCGAATCTTCGCCGCCTGTGCCGACGAACCCTGCGGCGACGAACCGCGTGCCGTCGAACGAGCTGATCTGGGCCGGTTGTTACACCGCGGATGGCGGCGGGAGCGGGAACGGGATCGGGGCGCTGCGGGCCGGCACTGACGGAGCGCTGCGGTGGCTCGGAGTGGCCGCCCCGGCCGCCTCACCGTCGTTTCTTGCCGTGCACCCCACGCTGGACATGGTCTATGCCGTGGGCGAGACGGCGCGGACCGTCCGGGCGTACCGCCGGTTCGGCGAATTCGGCCTGGAACCCGCCGGACGCGACTGGCCGGCCGGAGACGCCGCATGCCATGTCGCCGTCGACCCGCAGGGCCGCTTCCTTGTGGTGGCCTGTTGGGGCGACGGCCGGGTCCTGCTCTACGAACTGGACGACAAGGGCGGCATCTCGGCCAGGTTCGCGGCCGCCGTCTCGAACGTGGCCGGGCGCCCCAGCCGCGCGCACGCGAGCCTGATGCTCGCCGACGGCAGGGTGATGACCACCGACCTCGGGCACGACCTCCTGCGGGTCTGGAATTACGTGCCCTCGCAGGGGCTGCACCTGGACCACGAGCTGGCCCTTCCCCGGGACAGCGGGCCCCGGCACCTCGTTCAGCATCCCGGCGGGAGCGTGCTGGTGGTGACCGAGTACTCGGTTGAGGTGGCCGTGGTGCGGTGCTCCCCCGGGTCCGGAATCTTCGGCCTGGCCGGAATAGGACCGGCCACCAGGGCGGGGGCTTTTGCCGGGGACTCCGCGGCCGAGATCGCACTCGCGGCGGACGGAAGGCACGCCTACGTAGGGGTGCGCGGCTCCAACCGGATCAGCGTGCTTGAGCTGGATGCGGACGGAAACGCCCTCCGTCCGCTGGCCGACGTCCCCAGCGGCGGCGACTGGCCGCGGCATCATCTGGTCCGGAACGGCTGGCTGCATGTGGCACACGAACGCTCCGGGGATGTGGTGACCTACCCGCTGGACCTGGAGAGCGGACTTCCCGGCCAAGCCGTGGGCAGGCTGGAGGTGGCTTCCCCCACCGCGTTGGTCCCGGCGGCCCGGGGAGCGCAGCCGGCCGCGAGTTAGCCCGGGCCAGGCTCCGCAGTCCACCCTGGTCCGGGGGGGACATGCCCCTTTCCCGCGCCGGGGACTGGGCATAACGGGACTATGTCCAGACATGCCCGCCGCAGGAGGGCATGTCCCGGGGGAAAGATGTGCGCGAGCTGCAAATTATCTGACCATTCGCTGGAAAAACTCCCGCGCAAGCGCTTACAGTTGTGACTTGGCTCTCAGGAGCCTCTCTCCGCATCACCCTTCACAGAGGCAACGTCGCTTACCGGAAGGTCTCCCACCGTGTTGATCCGCAGTACCAGCCTGGGCAAAAAGCCCGCACGCAGCCACCGGCAGTGGCTTGCCGCATTCCTTCCCGCCGGCGCCGCCGTGACGGCGACGCTCGTTGCCGCGGCAGCGGTCGTCCTCCCGGCGCAGACAGCGCGGGCCGCGCCGGACCCGGCCGGGCCTGCGGCCGCCCACTCGCTCCGCGGCCCGGTGACGGACGAGCAGTTCTACTTCGTGATGGCCGACCGGTTCAACAACGGCAGCAGCGCCAACGACGACGGCGGTCTGGGGCCGGACCCGATGGTCTCCGGCTTTGACCCGACTAAAAAGGGCTTCTACAACGGCGGGGACCTCAAAGGCCTGCGGGACAAGATCGACTACATCCAGGGCCTTGGAACCACTTCGATCTGGCTGACCCCGAGCTTCAAGAACAAAGCGGTCCAGCCGGAGGACAAGTCGGCCGGGTACCACGGCTACTGGGTCACCGACTTCACCCAGATCGATCCGCACCTGGGCACCAACGACGAGCTCAAAGCACTCATCGACGAGGCCCATTCCCGCGGCATGAAGGTCTACTTCGACATCATCACCAACCACACCGCGGACGTAATCGGCTACGAGGAGGGCGAGCGCACCGCCTACAAATCCAAGGACGCCGCCCCCTACCTGACTGCCGCCGGGGTCCCTTTCGACGACCGTGACTACGCCGGAACGGACAGCTTCCCGGCCCTGGACGCGGCGACGTCCTTCCCCTACACGCCGAAGCTGTCGCCCGGGGAAGAGAACCTCAAAGTCCCCGCCTGGCTCAACGACCCCACGCTCTATCACAACCGCGGCGACACTACCTTTGAAGGCGAAAACTCCTCCTACGGGGACTTCTTCGGCCTCGATGACCTGTTCACAGAGCAGCCACGGGTTGTCAACGGCATGATCGACATCTATGAGAAGTGGATCGGCGACTTCGGTGTGGACGGCTTCCGGATCGACACCATGAAGCATGTCAACGACGAGTTCTGGCAGAAGTTCGGCCCCGAGGTCCTCCAATACGCCAAAGCCCATGGCAAGGACGACTTCTTTATGTTCGGCGAGGTCTTCGACACCTCCAAGAGCTTCACCTCGCAGTTCACCACCCGCAACAAGATGCAGGCCGTGCTGGATTTCCCGTTCCAGGACGCGGCGCGCAACTTCGCGTCCCGGGGCCAGCCGGCCAAGGGCCTTGAGTCCTTCTTCGCCGGGGACGACTGGTACACCGACGCGGACTCCAACGTCTACGAACTGCCCACCTTCCTCGGCAACCACGACATGGGCCGGATCGGCAGCTTCATCACCGCGGACAACCCGGGCGCGGACGACGCCGAACGCGTTGCCCGGGACCGGCTCGCCCACGAGCTGATGTACTTCTCCCGCGGCAATCCTGTGGTCTACTACGGCGACGAACAGGGCTTCACCGGCCCCGGCGGGGACCAGGATGCCCGCCAGACGCTGTTTGCCAGCAAGGTCCCGGACTACCTCGACGATGATCTGCTCGGCACCGACGCGACCCATGCGAGCGACAATTTCAACCCCGCCCACCCGCTGTACCGCGACATCAGCGAGCTCGCGGCGCTGACGAAGGAGCACCTCGCACTGCGGAACGGCGCGCACCAGAACCGCTACGCCTCCGACGGGCCGGGCATTTACGCCTTCTCCCGGACCGACGCCAAGGACCAGCGCGAGTACGTGGTCTCCATCAATAACAGCAAACAGCCACAGACGGCTGCCGTGCCAACCTATGTCGGCAAGCGGACGTTCAGCAGGATCTACGGGCAGGCGGACGCCGAGGTCAAGACCGCAGCGGACGGGAGACTGACGGTATCGGTGCCGCCGCTTTCCGCCGTCGTCTACGAGTCCTCGGGCCGCATCCCGCACTCCAAGGCAGCCCCCGCCGTGGCGCTGCAGGATCCGGCGGCAGCTGCCTCCGACAACAGCCGCGTCCGGGTGGCGGCCGACGTCGGCGGCAACTCCTTCTACGAGGTCACCTTCCAGGCCCGCACCGCCGGCGGCGCATGGGCTTCCATCGGCACGGACGACACGGCGCCGTACCAGGTCTTCCACGACGTCTCCGCAG
>NZ_MQTS01000077.1:15833-36649 GCF_020532825.1 Arthrobacter sp. SO3 | reverse complement strand
CGGCGGGCACACCGCCGTGAGCGAGCCCCGCAGCGGCACCGTCCCCGCCCCGGTCCTGAGCCTGGTCTCACCCAAAGAGGGAAGCAGCGTCCAGGACAAGGTCGAGGTCAGTGCGGTCGCGAGCCCGGAAAAAGCCGACTACACCGTGCATTTCGAGCGCAGCATCAGCGGCGGCGGGTGGTCGGAAATCGGTCAGGACAGCTCCTCCCCCGCGTACACCGCCGTCGACGATCTGGGGCCGTTGGCCCTGCCGGACGGCACCGGGCTCCGCTACCGGGCGCTGATGAGCGTCCCGGGCGCCGGCGAAGTGGCCAGCGAGACCCGCACCGTCGTGGCGGGGGAGCTTCCGCAGCCCGCGTCGGTCACTGTTGCGGGCAGCCTGAACTCGGAAATGGGCTGCCCGGGTGATTGGCAGCCCGATTGCCGTGCCGCGTTCATGACAATGGATCCGGCAGACAAGATCTGGCGGCTGACCGCGGACCTGCCCGCCGGCAGCTACGAGTTCAAGGCCGCCCTCAACGGGTCGTGGGACGAGAACTACGGTGCGGGCGGGACGCTGAACGGCAACAACATCACGCTGGACCATCCCGGCGGCCCGGTCACCTTCCGCTACGACAACACCACGCACCTGCTGAGCGCCGTGTACGCCTCGCAGCAGCCGGGGGCCGTCGCGGCCGCCGGGGACATGAACTCGGAACTCGGCTGCGCGGGTGACTGGATGCCCGAATGCGACCTGGCCCAGCTGACCCTGGATCCCGCGGACCTGGTCTGGAAGCTGACCACCACCCTGCCAGCCGGAAGCTACGGTTTCAAGGCGGCCCTCAACCGCTCCTGGACAGAGAACTACGGGGCCGGAGGCGCCCCCGGCGGCGGGAACGTCAGCTTCACGCACGACGGCGGGCAGGTCACCTTCCGGTACGACCACTTCACCCATCTGATCAGCGCCGGCTAGCCACCGCCTCCCCGCCCCGGGGGGACATGCCCATCGTTCACGCCGGGGACTGGGCATAACGGGACTATGTCCAGCCGCGCCTGCAGCGGGAGGGCATGTCCCGCGGCGGGAAGGGCGTGCCCGGGGCGGTGGGGGCGCGAGTCCTCAGCGTCCCGGCGCCGCCCAGTCCAGCAGTCGGTCCAGGGGCCAGGTGGTGACGATCCGCTCGGCCGGCACGCCGTTGCGTTCCGCGCGTTCGGCGCCGTACTGCAGGAAATCGAGCTGCCCGGGGGCGTGGGCGTCGCTGTCGATGCTGAAGAGGCAGCCGGCGTCGAGGGCCAGCCCGATCAGGGCGTCTGGCGGGTCCTGGCGTTCCGGTCGGGCATTGATTTCGACGGCGACGTTGTGTTCGGCACAGGCGGCGAAGACCTCTTTTGCGTCGAACTCCGACGGCGGACGTGTGCCGCGGCCCCCTTGCACGAGACGGCCCGTGCAGTGACCGAGCACGTTCGTGTGCGGGTCCGCGATCGCGCCGAGCATCCGCCGGGTCATGGTCCGTTTGTCCGAGCGAAGCTTCGAATGCACGCTGGCGACCACGATATCCAGCCGGTCGAGCAACTCCGGAACCTGGTCCAGGGCGCCGTCCTCCAGGATGTCGACCTCGATGCCACACAGCAGGCGGAAGCCGCCGCCGGCGCCGGCGTTGATCCCGGCGACGATGCCGAGTTGCTCCTCCAGCCGCTCGGCGCTCAGCCCGTTGGCGATCTTGAGGTTGGGCGAATGGTCGGTCAGGGCGAGGTACTCGCGCCCGAGCAGTCGGGCGGCGTCCACCATGGTCTCGATCGGGGACCCGCCGTCGGACCAGTCGCTGTGGCTGTGCAGGTCACCGCGGAGAACGGCTAGCAGCTCGTGCCCTCCCGGTGCCAGCGGATGGGACCCCCGTTTTCGCAGCCCGCTCAGGTATTCCGGAACTTCGCCCTCAAGCGCCTCCCTGATGACTTGGAAGGTCCGGTCGCCGATCCCCTTGGTCCGCTTGAGCCGTCCGTCACGAACCCGGGCCGCGAGTTCCTCAGTCTCCAGGCCGGCAATGATTCCGGCGGCTTTCCAGAACGCCTGGATCTTGAACGTCGGGGCAAGCTCGCGTTCGAGCCAGAAGGCAATCTCATTGAGGGCGTCGACGGCATCCATTGCACCATCTTGCACCCGTGGCCGTCGCGCGGGGACCCCCGCGACGCGCCGGTACCGCGCCGCTTTGGGCAGCGGGGCCTGTTCTGAGAGACTTGTCCCGACCGGGGCGTGATCCGGTGGGAACTACGCCGGCGGTCCATGGGGAGGACCGGCCCGACAGCTGGGAATCATCAATTTATGGTGCTGCTCGACCGGTCAACGCTCATGGTGGTCTTCGCCGTGATGACGCTGACGATGCTGGTCCTTTTCTACTTCGACACCTACCGCAAGAGCCGCGCGCCCTTTGCCGGCTGGTGGTGCGGGGCCGTCGCCTCATTCTTCCTGGCCGCCGTCTTCTACTTCATGGGCGAGGTCCAGGAAGTGGCGTGGTCCCCCAGCGTGGGCAACGGTGTGATGGTACTTGGCTCGGGTTGCGTCTGGGCCGGAACCCGCTCGTTGGCCGGCCGGCAAATCCGGCCCGGGCTTTTGGCGATCCCCGCGACAGCGGCGGTAGCCGTCGACGCCGCCGTCCACTACTCAGACAACGCCCGGATCGGCAGCATTGTCCTGTTGGCGCTGATGGGGACGGCGATAGGTCTCGCTTCCGTAGAGCTATGGCGCGAGCGGGCCGAGTCCTGGCACCTTGTCCGGTCGCTCGCCATCGCAACCGCAGTCAGTGCTGTCTATTACCTGAGCCGGATGGCAGGGCTGGCGCTGCTCGGGCCGGCCGATCCGCTGTTCCAGGTGCTCTTCGGCACTGGAGTGACCCTGCTGATGGCCATGGTCCTGCTGGTGGTCGTCTCGTCCAGCATCACCTCGCTGAACTACGCACGCCGGACCGAAAATCTGCAGGAGCTGGCCTACCGTGACGGACTTACCGGGCTCCTGAACCGCGGGGAGTTTATGCATCAGGCCCAGCGCAGGCTCCGGGCCAACCTCGCGTCCGGCATCGGCTCCGCGGTGGTGATGGCGGATCTGGACCGCTTCAAAGCAATCAACGACCGCTTCGGGCATGACGCGGGCGACGACGTCATCCGGGCTTTCGCCGAGGCCTGCCGCTCAGCCGTGCGGGAGGGCGACCTCGTGGGCCGCTACGGCGGCGAGGAATTTGCACTGCTGCTCGACGGCGTCGATGCCGAAGAGGGCGTCCGGGTTGCCGACCGGATCAACGCCGCGCTGGCCGAACACAGTTCCCTGCCCGAGGGGGTGAATGCGCCGACGGCGAGCTTCGGTGTAGTCGACGCACGCGACCGGACCGCGGGCCTGCCGCGCCTCCTCCGGGAAGCCGACCGGGCGCTGTATGACGCGAAGGCGGCGGGTCGCAGCCGGGCGGCAATCAGTTTCACCTCCGCGGGGAACCAGACATCCTGAGCCGTCCTCCCGAAGTGCTCAGGATGCGCCGGGAGGCATGACTGCGCCGCGGGCGGCCGGGAGCGGCGCCGCGGGCCGCAGCGCGGGATGCACCCCGGGGGCGGGGCGGGTCAGCGGCTGAGCTCAGACAGGATGCCGGACGCATGCACGGCGCCGTCCAGCTGGAAGCCACAACCGCAACGCCACACCGGCGGCAGCTCCGCCGCGGCATCGGCCGGCGCGAAGGAGTAGGAGTACAGGCTTCTGGTGGCTGAGGCCGGGGCCTTCCACTGCATCGCCATCCCGCAGTGGCTCGGCGCTGCCAGGGACGGCACGGGAAAAACGCGGGCGGGGGCCAGCTCGGCCACCGCTCCGGCAGGCAAACGAGTATCAGACATAGTTAGTAAGCATACATATAGCTAGTCAGGCTAGCGAGTTATTGGGCGCAGGCTATTCCGCCCCCTCGCTTCCGGGCTCCGCGATGGCTTCACTCATCCGGCGCAGGAAGCTGACCACGGTCCGCGCCTCGTCGGCGCTGAGGCCCTCCGCGACGGCCATCATCCTGCGGTGCATGTCCCCCAGCGTGGCCCGGACCTCCGCGTCCGTGGCCGCCGTCGGAACGATCACCAGCGAACGCCGGTCGGTGGGATGAGGCTCGCGGCGGACGTGGCCGCTGCTCACGAGCCGGTCGATCAGCGAGGTGGTCGAGGCCGTCGTGATTCCCAGGACGCGGCTGAGGTCCTTGGGCCCGACCCGCTCGCCGTGGGACTGGGTGCGCAGCAGGTACCGCAGCGCCAGCAGATCCGTCTCGCCCATCCCCATGGAATCCCTCGTGGAGCGCCGCCGGGCAACTTCCACAGTGCGGTACTCTCGCAGCGCCTGCAGCACGGCGCCGGGCGGGTCGAGCCTGTCGTCGGGTCCATACCAATACCCGGAGCCGGAGGGGCTGTGCGCGTCCATCCGGCAATACTAGCTGACCTGATAACTCGGCCGCCGTGGGTTTTCCGAGGTGCCGGGGCAACAAAAAACCCCGGCACCCTGTCGCCAGGATGCCGGGGGTTTTCCACTCTTCGCTAAAAGAGTGGGCCCTGTGGGGATCGAACCCACGACCCACGGATTAAAAGTCCGATGCTCTACCAACTGAGCTAAAGGCCCCAGCTGAAGACCTCAAACGGCGGATAAATCCGCCCTTCAAGGGCCGATCAGCCCAGTCCATTTCTGGACGTTAATACTGTACCCCAGACCGGCGGGTGTTTTTCGCACCGGGCGCCGATGCCGCCGTTGCACGCCGGAGTGCGCCCCTGCGACGGGCCGGCAGGGGGAGAGAACCGGTCCAGCCCTGTCTGGCCTCACGCTCGATTCCCCGACAGCACAGGAGTAGCGTGGTGGCATGAGCGAGCAAGCAGGATCCAGCACCCCGGGACCGCACCGGCACCACAAGCCGAAGCCCTTCGCCCCCATTGACTTCGAACCCTTCGCGGGCGGCGCCGATCCGGCCAGGGTCTCCGAGGCCGCCCACCTTGCCGCGCAGGCCCTTGTGCGCCGCGGACGCGACAGCGACGACCCCGTCGTGACCGGGCGGCTGGTGAAGCTCGCCGACGAACAGGGGCTGGAAGCCATCGCTGAAATGTGGGCCGAAAGTCCCGCCCGCTCCCTCCCGGGGGCCCTCTGGCGCCTCTACGCCCTCCGCGCTGCCACGATTCAGGATCCCGAGCGGATCTCCGTGTACTTCAAAGCCGGCAAGGACACCGCCCAGGTCTCGCACGTGGTGGCCGGCGCTGCCGAGCCGCCCGGCGCGGACGAGATGAAACTGATGGCGGATGCAATCCTCTCCGGCGCGTTCGACGGCGACTTCGACGTCGCGCTGGAACGCTCCGCTGCGTTCTGCCGTGTGGTGGCGCTGGGCCAGGCCACACTCGCCGACGGCGCCGAGCACAGCAACGAGAACCACGCGAGCAAACTCACCCGAAACTCGCACCTTCTCGTCAAGACCGCTGAGGACCTCGAACACGCCGCCAACGCGTGGCGTCTGGGCGAGCTGGACTGAGCCGGCCGGGCGGTGCCGGACACCCGGTACGCATGCCGCCCACGGACTGTCAATGTTGACTTGTCCCCAAGCACGTAGAAAACTAAAAGCGGTGCCGAACCGCGAAACCCCCGGGCTTCAACATCTAGCCGCCTAGAGCGGCCTACCGCCGAGAGGCGTATCCGGTTCGGCACCATTTTCATGCCGCCTTTCGGGCCGCCGGGGCGCTTATCCATCGCAGTCAGGCCGGACGGTAAAGTAATACTCATGCGCGGGCCGTCATCACCTCACACGCCCGGCAGACTCAACCCGTGCACCTCCCTCCCGAAGACCGGTAATCACACGTGAAGCTGCGCCTTTTCCCCCAGGAGCCCGCCGGGCTGAAACTTCTTGCCCAGCTGGCAACCCAGATTGTCCTCGCCACGGGCACCCTCTCTGAGATCCTTGGCGCCCCGGCCAGTGAGAACGCCCGGCTGGTGGAAGACATGCACAACCATGAGGCCAAGTCGGCGGAGCTGCACTTCGCGCTGCTGACGCATATGCGGACCTCCTTCGTGAACCCGCTCCCCCGCGAGGACATGTATGCCCTCTCCCGGTTCCTGAATGAGGCGCTGGAGAAACTCGATGCCGCCGCGGAGCTGGTGTCCCTCTACAAGCTGGACCGGCTCCCGAAACGCGCAGCGGACCAGCTGGAGATCATCAGCAGGCAGGCCGAACTCACCGTGGATGCCATGCGGAAACTGGACAACCTGGACGACCTCGAGGACTACTGGATCGAGGTCCTCCGCCTCGCCAAGCGGGCAGAACGGTCCCACCGGGTCTGGGTGGCGGACATGCTCCATGAGATGAAATGGGCCCAGTACGCGCGCAACCGGGACATCGCCGACCAGCTCGTGGGTGTCACCAGGGACATGCGCCGGATCGCAACCCAGGTGGGCAGCATCATCGTCAAGGAATCCTGACGTGACGATTTTCCTGTTTGTCCTGGTGGTGGTCTTCGCCGGGGCATTCGCCTTTCTGAACGGCTTCAGGGACGCCTCGGCGGCGGTGGCACTGGCGGTGCGGACCCGCGCCCTCACTCCCACCGTCGCAGTGCTGCTGGCCGGGTTCTTCAATTTCATCGGTGCCGGGCTGAGCGCCGTCCTGGCCCTGGCAGTCAGCCGCACCTGGATCCAGCTGCCCCAAGGGGAAAACGGGCTCACCATCCTGATAGCGGGCCTTATCAGTGCCGTGCTGTGGGGGATCTACACCTGGTGGCGGGGCATCCCCTCGTCCTCGACGCACGCCCTTGTCGGCGGGCTGGCCGGCGCGGGGGTCGCGAGCGTCGCCGTCGGCGGGAACGCCGTGGGGGGCGTTGACACCTCCCTGCTCGTCCAAGTGTCGCTTCCCCTGCTGCTCTCACCGGCGATCGCCTTCGCCGGCGCCTACCTGCTGGTCTGGCCCGCGACGTGGGCCGCCCGGTATACGCCGCCGAACGTCGTGAACAGCCGCTCACGGCGCGCCCAGAGCATTGCCGTGGGCGCTGTGGCGTTCGCCCACGGGCTCCAGGACGGCCAGCGCACCAGCGCCGTCCTTGTCCTGGCGCTGCTGGCGTCCGGGCTGTCCGACGGCGCCGGGATGCCGATCTGGGTGGCGCTGTTCACCGCGGTCCTCCTGACCGTCGGAACCCTGGCCGGCGGCTGGCGCATTTCCTACACCATCGGCTACCGGCTGGTCCGGATGGATCCCCTGCGCGGCTCCATGGCCCAGCTGTTCAGCTCCGCCATCCTGCTGGTCGGCGCGATTGGACTGCAGTGGCCCATCTCGACCACGCATACTGTCACCTCGGCGGTCCTGGGTGCTGGGACCCACCAGGGATTTCCCGCCACCAACCGGAAAGTGGTGATCCGGGTCCTGATGTTCTGGGCGCTCACCCCCCTCGTCACCGCCGCAGCGGCGTTCGTGCTGGCCCTGTCCCTGTCGCCGCTCGCAGGACTCTAAGGGCGCAGGCAGGCTTATCCGAAGCGGCCCGAGACGTAGTCCTCGGTGGCCTTCACGCTCGGGTTGCTGAAGATCGTGTGGGTATCGCCGTATTCGATCAGCCGGCCAGGCTTCCCGGTGCCCGCGATGTTGAAGAACGCGGTCTTGTTCGACACCCGCGCGGCCTGCTGCATGTTGTGCGTCACGATCACCACCGTGTAGTCGTCCTTGAGCTCGTTGATGAGGTCCTCAATGGCGAGGGTGGAGATCGGGTCCAGGGCCGAGCAGGGCTCGTCCATCAGGATCACCTGCGGTTCGACGGCGATCGCCCGGGCGATGCAGAGGCGCTGCTGCTGGCCGCCGGACAGGCCGGATCCGGGCTTCGCCAGGCGGTCCTTGACCTCGTTCCACAGGTTGGCGCCACGCAGGGAGCGCTCCACGAGCGCGTCCGCCTCGCCCTTGGACATCTTCTGGTTGTTGAGCTTCACGCCGGCCAGCACGTTGTCCCGGATGGACATCGTGGGGAACGGGTTGGGCCGCTGGAAGACCATGCCGATCTGCGCGCGGACGGTGACCGGGTCCACGCCGGGGCCGTACAGGTTGTCGCCGTCGAGCAGCACTTCGCCCTCGACGCGGGCTCCGGGGATCACCTCATGCATCCGGTTCAGGGTGCGCAGGAAGGTGGACTTGCCGCAGCCGGAGGGCCCGATGAAGGCCGTGACGGACTTGGGCTCGATGCTGATGTTGACGTCTTCGACGGCCAGGAATTTGCTGTAGTAGACGTTCAGGTCTTTGACGTCGATGCGCTTAGACATGATGTTCCTTCACTTGCTGGAGGTACGGGCTGAAGAGTTGGGTTGCCGGTGGGCTAGCGGCCGGCCTTGGGTGCGAACATGCGGGCAATCAGGCGGGCGCCGAGGTTGAGCAGCATCACCAGGATGATCAGGACCAGGGCCGCTCCCCAGGCGCGCTGGGAGGACGGATCCGGGTTGGATGGCGAGGTGGGGTTGAGGATCTGCGTGTAGATGAAGGTCGGCAGCGAGGCCATCCAGCCGCTGAACACGTTGTAATTGATTGACGTGGCGAAGCCGGCGGTGACCAGGATCGGCGCGGTTTCGCCGATCACCCGGGCGATCGCGAGGGTAATGCCCGACGCGATGCCGGAGATCGCCGTCGGGATGACCACCTTGAGGATGGTCCGCCATTTCCGGACCCCGAGGGCGTAGGCAGCCTCGCGGAGTTCGTTCGGCACGATCTTCAACATTTCCTCGCTGGAGCGCACCACCACGGGGATCATCAGCACCGACAGGGCGACGGCGGCGACGGCACCGGTCTTGGTGCCCGGGCCGACGATGGCGAAGAAGAAGGCTGCGGCGAAAAGCCCGGCCACGATCGAGGGGATGCCGGTCATGACGTCCACGAAGAAGGTGATGGCGCGGGCCAGCGGGCGGTCGTTGCCGTACTCCACCAGGTAGACGGCGGTCAGCAGGCCCACAGGCACCGAGATCACGGTCGCCAGCACCGTGATCAGCAGGGTGCCGATCAGGGCGTGGAAGATGCCGCCGACCACCGGGGCGCCCTGCTCCACGCTCTTGTTGTCATAGGCGCCGGTGACGCCGTTCATCGAGGTGGAGAGGAAGCCGGGGTCCGTGAGCCCGGGAAGGCCGTTGACCAGGACCGTCCAGATCACGGAGAAGAGCGGCAGCAGCGCGATCAGGAACGCGCCCACGACGAGGCAGGTGGCCAGTTTGTCCTTGGCGCGGCGTGAGCCCTCCACGGCGGCGCTCCAGCCGACGAGCCCGACGGCGAAGAAGACCGCGGAGACGATGCCCCAGCCCAGGGCGTTGAAGCCGATCAGGGCCAGGACGGCTGCGCCGAGAATCAGGGCGATGCCGAGAACCAGGTACGGGGCCCACTTCGGCAGCTGGCCCTTCGTGAGGGCCGAGCGTTTTTTGACGGGGGTCAGGGTGGCGGTCATTTAGTTGGCTCCCGAGAATTCTTTGTGCCGGGTGATGACCCAGCGCGCGATCATGTTCACGCCGAGGGTGATGACGAACAGGACCAGGCCGGCGGCAATCAGCGTGTTGACTTTCAGCCCGCCGGCTTCAGGGAAGTTCAGCGCGATTTCGGCGGCGATGGTCTGGTTGCCGGACTGGATGAGGCTCGCGGTCAGGGCGCCGGAGGACAGCACGAGCGCGACGGCCATGGTCTCGCCGAGGGCGCGGCCCAGGCCCAGCATGACGGCACTCACAATGCCGGGCCGGCCGAACGGAAGCACGGCCATCTTGATCATTTCCCAGCGGGTGGCACCGAGGGCCAGCGCGGCTTCCTCGTGCAGCTTGGGGGTCTGCAGGAAGATTTCGCGGGTCAGCGACGTGATGATGGGCAGGATCATGACGGAGAGCACGATGCCTGCGGTCAGGATGGTCTTGCCCGTGGCAGAGGCCGGCCCCTGGAAAATCGGCAGCCAGCCGAGGTTGCTGGCCAGCCAGTTGTAGGCCGGCGAGATTTCCTTGGCCAGGAAGGCGGCACCCCACGCGCCGTAGACCACAGAGGGGATCGCGGCGAGCAGGTCGATCACGTAGCCCAGTCCGGAGGCGAGCTTGCGCGGGGCGAAGTGCGAGATGAAGAGCGCGACGCCGATCGCGACCGGCGTCGCGATCACGAGGGCGATGGCGGCCGCGATCAGGGTGCCAATGACAATCGGCCAGATGTAGGCGAAAAAGCCTTCGCCGCCCTGGATCTTGTCCGGGGAGGCCACGAGGGCGGGCAATGCCTGGATGACGAGGAAGAGCGCCACTCCGAAGAGCACGGCCAGGATCAGGCACCCAGCGGCCAAGGTGGCTGCGGAAAAGACCTTATCTCCGGCGCGGCCTGCGCCCCGGGACGTGGTCAGGGAGGTGGTGGTCACTTAACGATCCTTCAGATCTTGGGGTACTTCGGACAAACACGTCGGTTCCCTGCCCCGGTGCGGCCGTCGGTGGACGGCCCTATCGGGACAGGGAACCAGGATCAGGCGAATGTTTCCACTATGCCTGCAGACGCTAGGTTTTCCCTAGGACTTGACCTTGATGGACTCAATGGACTTGAGGGCCTTGTCCTGCAGGGTCTTGGACAGCGGGGCGGACTTGGCGGCGTCGGCGGCTGCGGTCTGCCCGGCCTCTGAGACAACGTAGCTCTCGAACGCCTTCACGAGGTCCACGGTCTTCTGGTCTGCATAGGTGCTGCAGACGATGTGGAAGGAAACCAGGACGACCGGGTAGGCGCCCGCGATGGTGGTCTTGCGGTCCAGCTTGATGGAAAGATCGTTGGCGTTGCGGCCCGCGACCGGCGAGCCGGCGTCGACTGCCTTGGCTGCTGCCTCGGCGGAGATCTTCGTGAAGGTGTCGCCCACCTTGATCTGCGCGACGCCCAGCTTGCCGCTGACGGCGGAGTCGTCGGCGTAGGTCACGGCACCCGGGGTATCGGTAACGGTCTTGACCACACCGGAGGTGCCCTTGGCGTTCTCGCCCTGAAGGGTTGCCGGCCAGACGCCGGAGGCCTTGTCGGTCCACGCCTCGGGAGCTGCCGCGGCCAGGTAGTCGGTGAAGTTGGACGTGGTGCCGGAGTCATCGGAGCGGTTCACCGGGGTGACCTTGAGGTCCGGGAGCTTGGCGTCCGGGTTCATGGCGGCGATCGCGGGGTCGTTCCACTTGGCAATCTCGCCGCGGAAGATCTTGGCAACGGTCGGGGCGTCGAGGTTCAGTTCCTTGATCTCGGGCAGGTTGAAGGCCACGGCGATCGGGGAGATGTAGACCGGGATGTTGAGGGCGCCGTCGGGGCCGCACTTGGCGGTGGAGCTGGCGTACTCGTCGTCCTTGAGGTAGGCGTCGGAGCCGCCGAACTGGGCCGAGCCGTCCAGGAGTGCCTTGCGGCCTGCACCGGAGCCGTCCGGGGAGTACTGCACCGTGGCACCCTGGTTCGCGGAGGCGAAGCTGGTCTTCCACGCGTCCATGGCTGCGCCCTGGGCTGACGAGCCGATGCCGGTCAGCGTGCCGGTCACCTGGGGGCCGGAAGCGGACGGCGCGGCGGACTGGGCCGTGTTGGTTGCGTTGTCCGAACCACAGGCGGTCAGCGCGAGAGCGCCGACTGCGATGACAGCGATGGCCGCGTGGCGGCCGAAGCGGAGTGCCTTCACTAGATGTACCCCTTCCAGGGATTTTCTGTGCGTGCCGGACCGGAGAAGGCCGGGCGGGGATGCGTACGGTTTGTACCTTTATCGAATTTAGGCGGCCCAGGTGAAGAGAATGGCGGTGCAAGGTGAACGGACGGTTAACGACGCCGGGACATTGGCTTACATCGGCCGGGTCCCTCTTGCGTTAGCTGCGTCACGTCCGTAGGGATGGTGGCGCGGGGAGCGCCCGCAGACCAAGCAAATAGACTGGAGCGCATGGCCCCCGCTACTGGACTCTCCGCAAGCGCCCGATTCCTGCGCGGACGGGTCCGCACCGGGCTGGTCCGGAGCCGGAATTCCCTCGTGCCGGCCATCCAGATGACCGCCTGCGCCGTCGGGGCCTATGCGTTCGCGGAATACGTGCTGGGCCACAGCGGCCCGCTCTTCGCCGCCACGTCATCGCTCATCGCGCTGGGCTTTTCCCGGGACCCCAGGCTGCGCCGCGTGATCGAGGTCGGGCTGGGCTGCACCATCGGCATCGTGGTCGGGGACCTGCTGCTGCACTGGCTGGGCGCCGGGATCTGGCAGGCCGCCGTCGTGCTGCTCTTCTCGATCCTGCTGGCACGCTTCCTGGACAGCGGCACCATCTTCACCACCCAGCTGGGCCTGCAGTCCCTGCTGGTGGTACTGCTGCCGGCGCCGGCCGGGGGGCCGTTCACCCGCAGCATCGACGCCATCGTGGGCGGGGTGTTTGCCCTTCTGGTGACGTTTCTGATCCCCAAGGACCCGCGCCGGGAACCCCGCAATGATGTCAAGAAGCTCCTGCACGAACTCGCCGAGGTGCTGCGCGAGTGCGCCTCCGCGCTGAGCGACAGCGACTCCACCCAGGCCTGGCACGCCCTCATCCGGGGGCGGAACTGCCAGCCACTCGTTGATGCCATGCGGCAGACACTCCGGGCCTCCGGGGAGGTCGCGACGCTGGCGCCCGCCCAGCGGCGGCACCGGGAGGAGCTGGACCAGATGGAGCAGTCGCTGGACTTCATTGACCTCGCACTGCGCAACAGCCGCGTCTTTGCCCGCCGGCTGACCAGCGCCATCAACCATGCTGCACTGTCCGACGAGGCCACCGAGAACATCGCCGACGTCCTGCAGGACACGGCCGACGCCGTCGAGGAACTGTCCCTGGGCCTGGCGGAGGTGCACGACGGCGTCCGCCGCGCGCACCTGCGGACGGCGCGGGCGGACCTGCGGGAGATCGCCGGCCGGCTGCACCCGCGGCTGCTGGACGTGCAGCGGCTGGAGGGTGAAACGGTCGTCATGCTGTTCCGGCCGCTGATGGTGGACCTGCTCGAGGCGGCCGGCGTCGACTCCCGGGAAGCCCGGGACATCCTGCCGCCGCTCTAGCTGCCGTGGCGCGGAAGGGTGGTTGTCGCTGGGCGCGGATAGTGTGGAGCGATGGCTACCAAGACTTCTTCCCGGGCTTCCAAGGCGCCGGGCTACAAATGCGCCGAGTGCGGCTGGACTACGGCCAAATGGGTGGGCCGCTGCGGCGAGTGCCAGGCCTGGGGCAGCGTTGAGGAAACCGGGGGCGCCGTGGCGCGCACGACGGCGGCCGCCGCCGTGCTGGAGCCGGCCCGCCGGATCTCGGAGGTGGATGCCAGTTCCGCGGCCTTCCTCCCCACCGGCGTGGACGAACTCGACCGTGTGCTCGGCGGCGGGCTGGTTCCCGGCGCCGTGATCCTGCTGGCGGGCGAACCCGGCGTCGGCAAGTCCACCCTCCTGCTGGACGTCGCGGCCAAGTTTGCCCGCACCGCCCAGGACGTCCTCTACATCACCGGCGAGGAATCCGCCGCGCAGGTCAAGCTCCGCGCGGACCGGATCGACGCCGTCGCCGAATCCCTGTATCTCTCCGCTGAAACGGACCTCGGCCAAGCCCTGGGCCAGGTGGAGAAGCTGGAGCCGCGGCTGCTGATCGTGGACTCCGTGCAGACGCTGAGCAGCGCCGATGTCGAGGGCAGCGCCGGCGGCGTCTCGCAGGTCCGCGAGGTCGCCGCCTCCCTGATCGCCGCTGCCAAGCGCCGCAATATGACCACCCTGCTGGTGGGCCATGTGACCAAGGACGGTTCCATCGCCGGGCCCCGGCTGCTGGAGCACCTGGTTGATGTGGTGTGCCAGTTCGAGGGCGAGCGCCACTCCCGGCTGCGGCTGCTGCGGGCCGTCAAAAACCGGTACGGCCCCACCGACGACGTCGGCTGCTTCGACCTGAACGAGGACGGGATCGTGGGCCTGGCCGATCCGAGCGGATTGTTCGTTTCCCGGACCAAGGAACCGGTGTCCGGAACCTGCATCACGGTCACCCTCGAGGGGCGCCGGCCGCTGCTGGCAGAGGTGCAGTCCCTGCTGGCCGAAAGTGCCAACGCGCAGCCCCGGCGGGCAACCAGCGGGCTGGACAGTTCCCGGGTGGCAATGCTGCTGGCTGTCCTCCAGCAGCGGGCCGGCTGCCTGCTGAACAAGGACGATTCCTACGTCGCAACGGTCGGCGGCGTGAAACTCAGCGAGCCCGCCACTGACCTCGCCGTCGCGCTGGCCGTGGCATCGGCAAAGGCCAGGAAACCCCTGCCGCAGCGGCTCATCGCGTTTGGCGAAGTGGGCCTGGCCGGTGAGGTCCGCCCGGTGCCCGGCATCAACCAGCGGATCCAGGAGGCGCACCGGCTGGGGTTCACCCACGCCGTGGTGCCCGCCAGCCCGAACGGCCCGGGTCCGGTGCCGGCGGGCTTCTCCGTGCGCGAAATCGGGCACCTTACCGAGGCCCTGGACCTGCTGATCGGCTGAGTCCCGGCCCCCGGCCCTGAGTCCCAAGGGCGACTTAGGACCCTAGCCCCGGCCCGGGTATCCGGCGGAGAATGGGGACCAGGAACGGTCACCGACGGAGGGATCTGCCATGATGGGGTACTACGGAAACGGCTTCGGCTGGATGTGGCTCTGGGGCCTGCTCCTGCTCATCGGCATCGCCCTGCTGGTGCTGCTCGCGGTCCGGCTCTTCTCCGGCGGGGGCCACCGCGGCGGTGCCGCCCAACCCGGACCCTACGGCGCGACGCACTACGGCCAGCCAGGGTTCCCCCCGGGCGGAAAAAGCCAGGCACGGTTGATCCTGGATGAACGCTTCGCGAGGGGCGAGCTGACCGCGGAACAATACCGCGAGAACCTGAAGGTACTCGGCGAGCAGCAGTAATGCGCCCGATCAGCCGACGCGAGGCCCTGCTGCTGGGCGGCCTGGGCACGGCAGCCACCGTAGCGGGCGGCGCCGGGCTGTGGTGGTCCCTGGCTTCCACACTGCAGCCGGTCGGCGGTGCGGCGCCGGCACAAGGCCCGGAGCTGCGCAGTTCCGCCGAACTTCGCAGCACGGACGGCAGGCTCCAGCTCACCCTCGACGCCGCACGCGGACAGGCTGAACTCGGCGGCCGCACGGCCCGGCCACTCTCCTACAACGCCACCTTCCCGGGCCCCACCCTCCGCCTGAGGCCGGGCGATGAGCTCGCCGTCAGGCTGGTGAACCACCTCGACGAACCGACGAACCTGCACGTCCACGGCCTGCACGTGTCCCCGCAGGGCACCGGCGACAACGTGTTCGTCGCGGTCCCGCCCGGAGAAGGGCACGACTACAGCTACCGGCTGCCGGCGGACCACCCGCCGGGCGTGTACTGGTACCACCCGCACCACCACGGCATGGTCGCGGACCAGATCTTTGCCGGACTGTTCGGTGCGATCATCGTCGAGGATCCGGAAGCCATCCCCGTAAGCAGGGAACGGGTGCTGCTCGTCTCGGACACCACCCTGGACAACGCCGGGAACATCGCCACGGTGTCACCCATGGGGCGCATGGCGGGCCGGGAAGGAGAGCTGCTCCTGCTCAACGGGCAGAGCAGCCCGCTCCTCACAGCCCGCCCGGGGGAACGGGAGCGGTGGCGGATCATCAACGCCTGCGCGGCCCGCTTCCTTCGGCTCCGGCTTGCCGGCCAGCAGCTGCAGCTGATCGGCATGGATTCGGGCCGGTCCGCCGTACCCGAACCTGTGCAGGAGCTCCTGCTGGCGCCGGGCAACCGGGCGGACCTGCTGGTCACCGCCGCCGCCGGCGAATCCGTACTGCAGGCCCTCCCTTACGACCGCGGCACCATGCCGGGAATGATGGGGCAGGGTCCGGGCCCTGCCCGCGGGGTGTTAGCGCTGGCGGCTTTCCGGGTCGGCGGCGAATCTACGACGCCGGCCGGTGCCGTCCCGGCGCGGCCGGCCCCGGAGGACCTCCGCAACGCAGCGGTGGCCGCCCGCCGGCAACTGACCCTGGCCATGGGTGCGGGATCCGGAGGCCCGGGCGGCGGTCTGGGCGGCATGATGCGGTTCACCATCAACGGCCGTGAATTCAGCGACGCGCGCACGGATACAATCGTCGCGGCCGGAACCGTCGAGGAGTGGACGCTTGTTAACACCAGCCCCATGGACCACCCCTTCCACCTGCATGTCTGGCCGATGCAGCTGCTCGAGGACAACGGCCGGTCACTCGATTCCGTGGTCATGCGGGACGTCGTGAACGTGCGGGCGAACGGGCACGCCACGGTCAGGATCGCGTTCCGCGACTTCACTGGCCGCTCGGTCTATCACTGCCACATCCTGGACCACGAGGACCTGGGAATGATGGGCGTGATCGAGGTCCGCTGAACTGCGTGGCCTCTTGCCAAGAATACCCCCCAGGGGTATC
Organism: Arthrobacter sp. SO3; assembly: GCF_020532825.1. Taxonomy (GTDB): domain Bacteria; phylum Actinomycetota; class Actinomycetes; order Actinomycetales; family Micrococcaceae; genus Arthrobacter. Next base: position 20,310 of record NZ_MQTS01000077.1, on the reverse strand, counting down.
TTGAAGCTGAATCCAGGCATCGATGAATCTCCCGGGAGCGCATCATGGAACATCGGCACAGCAGCCAGGCCGTCGGCGGCCGGCAGCCGAACCAGCATGAAAACAGCGGCGGGCACCTGTCCCCCGGCGCCGCCGGCATACACGGAACCGGCACACACGGAACCGGCCGCTGTCCGCCCGGAATCCCGCCAGGCCGTCGCGGCGCTGCAGCGCCGGGGCATCAAGGTGGCCATGATTACCGGTGACGCACGTCAGGTGGCCCAGGCCGTGGCCGCCGAGCTGAACATCGATGAGGTCTTCGCCGAGGTCCTTCCGGCGGACAAGGACAAGAAGGTGGCCGAACTCCAGTCCCGCGGCCTCCGGGTGGCCATGGTGGGCGACGGGGTCAACGACTCCCCCGCTTTGGCCCGCGCCGAGGTGGGGATCGCGATCGGCGGCGGGACCGACGGCGCGGTGGAGTCCGCCGGGGTGGTCCTGGCCGGGAACGACCCCCGGGCGGTGCTGTCCATGGTGGACTTGTCCCGGGCCAGCTACCGGAAGATGTGGCAGAATCTCGTCTGGGCCACGGGCTACAACGTTATTGCGGTGCCGCTGGCCGCCGGTGCCCTGGCCTTTGCCGGGGTTGTCCTCTCCCCTGCCCCCGGCGCCGTCATGATGTCCGCCTCCACGGTCGTGGTGGCGCTCAATGCCCAGCTGCTGCGCCGCCTGAAACTCAACCCCGCCGACGTGAAGTGACGCAAGGAGACCCATGCCGGAAAGTGCATCCCGCAGTCCCTCGTTCGGGAGATCCTTCGCCCGGGCGGGTCCGCGGATGGATGCCCGCGGGGCAACGGAGCACCGCCGCCGCCTCCTGGCAGCGGCGCACGGCGCTATCGTCGAAATCGGGGCGGGCTACGGGGCGACTTTCCCGTTCTACCCTTCCGCGGTGACGGGCGTGCTTGCCCTCGAACCGGACCCGACCCTCCGGGAGCTGGCGCTGGCAGCCGCGGCCAGGGCGCCGGTGCCTGTCACCGTGCAGGACGGCGTGGCGGAAGCGCTGCCGGCGGCGGACGCCTCGGTCGACGTCGTGGTGTCCAGCCTGGTGCTGTGCAGCGTCGCGGACCAGTCCGCGGCCCTGGCGGAGGTGGTCCGGGTCCTGCGGCCGGGCGGCCTTTTGCTGTTCTATGAACACGTCCGTTCGGAACACCGGGTGCTGGCGGCGGCCGAAGACCTGCTCACGCCGCTGTGGAGCCGGATGGCAGGCGGCTGCCACCCGAACCGGGACACCCCCGCCACGATCGCGGCGGCGGGCCTCACGGTGCAGGGACTGGAGCGCTTCGGCTTTTCAGTGCTGCCCGGCAACCCGCGGCTGGCCCACGTGCTCGGGGTGGCCAGCAAACCCTGAGCGCAATCCCCGTGCGTCATCTCCGGGACCGGCACGTTTCAGCCGGGTCCTCAATGAATAGACGAAGGTCAGCCGCCCCCGCGCAGGTGCTGCTCATTCAGTTCGTCGAGCTGCTGGTCCGTCAGGTCATCGAAGCTGCGGGCCTCGCGTTTGTCGCTCCGGGAGAAACGCATGAACATCAGGATGATGAGGGGCAGGTCCACTATTTCGCAGATGAACCAGAGGAAGTCGCCCGCCAGCTGCTGGTCGCGCAGGGGACCCGGGAACCACAACAGGGAGGACTGCGTCGTCATGACGTGATCGAGCACCTGCCCGTTCAGGCGCAGCAGGATCCCGGGGACCGCGTCGATCAGCAGTTCGATGAAGACGAAGACGATCTCCAGCGTGATGTACGCGCTGGACCGCTGGAAGTCCGCTTCCTCGATGATCGGAAGCGCCATGAGCAGGCCCAGCAGCGGAACCCCGACGGTCAGAAGGGCCTCGGCCAGTGGATCGGCGCGCAACGTGTAGAACGCCGGGGTCAGGAACGTGGAGAAGAGCGCCAGCCCCAGCAGCGGCGCGGCCATTGAGTTGCTCACAAACCGCACCACAGGGTGGGCGAGGGCACCGTTCAGCCGTGTGATGCCCCGCGGTGGCAGGGCCGCGCGGGCGAGGGAGATTGGCTTGCCGAGGCCGATCAGCAGGGGCACGACAAAGAGGAGCAGGGAAATCTTGAGCGTGAACGCCCAGCGCAACTGGGTGCTGTAGACGCCGGGGAATCCGCACGTCAGCACGGTAAGTGAGCCAAGGCCCAGGAGATAGAACGCCAGCGTCCGCCACAGCGGCCAGCGCCGCCCGCGGGCGGCTGCGGCCCTGAGACCCAGCGCGTAGAGCACCCCGGAGGCGCCGATCATCAGCAGGGCGATCCAGTCAACCTGCCAGGCGCTTACAACAACGTCAAGGGGTGGCACCGGTCCATGATAGCGCCGCAACCTTGGGGGACGCCCACTGGGATTCTGGTGGCCGTCCGCCGGCCACGGGGCCGCGACACGCGAACGGGACGCCCGCCGCGATGGCAGACGCCCCGTTCGTTAATCAGTCAAAACGGTTCGAGCCCCGGTGCTAGGCCTTCTTGGGCGGCAGCGCCAGCTTGAAGACCTTGGCCCAGGTGGAGCCGACCTGCTTCCAGATCGGGCCCGTGGTGTACGGCAGGCCGTAGCGCTTGCAGATTTCCTGCACCTTGGGAGCCACCTCGGCGTAGCGGTTGGACGGGATGTCCGGGAAGAGGTGATGCTCGATTTGGTGCGAGAGGTTGCCGGTCATCAGGTGCATGAACTTGGACCCGGAGATATTGGCGGAACCGATCATCTGCCGGACGTACCAGTCACCGCGGGTCTCGCCTTCCACCATTTCCTCAGTGAAGGTGTCTGTGCCTTCGGGGAAGTGGCCGCAGAAGATCACCGCGTGCGCCCAGACGTTGCGGACCGCGTTGGCGGTCAGTGTGCCGTACAGCGCCTGCTTGCCGGAGCCGGTGAGCATGGCGACGGCAGGAGTGGCGGCGTAGTCCTTGGTGAACTGCGTGAGGGCCTTGCGTCCAAGGGCCTTGAGGTCCTTGGTGAGGGCCTCCTTGGACTTGTTGCCCTCTTTGTAGTCGTTCAGCTCGAGATCGTAGATCGCGATGCCCCATTCGAAGACCGGCGCCAGAATCGCGTTGTAGAGCGGGTTGCCCAGGTTGAAAGGCTTCCACTCCTGCTGGGCGTCCATCCGCAGCAGGTTGTACCCGACGTCGTTGTCCTTGCCGACGACGTTGGTCCAGCGGTGGTGCAGGTCGTTGTGGGTGTGCTGCCAGGATCGCGCCGGGGTTACGAAGTCCCACTCCCAGGTGGTGGAGTGGATGTCCGGGTCCCGCATCCAGTCCCACTGGCCGTGCAGGATGTTGTGCCCGAGCTCCATGTTTTCCAGGATCTTGGCGAAGCTGAGCAGCGTGGTGCCGGCAACCCAGGCGGCCTTGTTCTTGCTGACCAGGAGCGTGGCACGGCCGGAGATCTCCAGTCCGCGCTGGATCTTGATCATCCGGCGGATGTAGGCGGCATCGGACGTTCCGCGCTTGGCGAGGATGTCGTCCTTGATGGCGTCGAGTTCACGGCCCAGCTCGGCGACTTGCTCGTCGGAGAGGTGCGCGGCAGCCGGCGGGCGGACAGTCGGGCTGCCGGTCTCGGCGAGGGCGCCGGGCCGCGTCTTCACGGCAGCGGGAGCCTTGGCAGAGTCGGTGCCGGCTTTGTCGGGTGTGGCGCCGTCGTCGGAAACGTCAGGCTTGTCGGAAACAATCGTCATGCGGTGGTACTCCTCAGATGTCGAGGTTAACGGGTCCGGCGGCTGCCGAGACACACGTCTGGATTAGTTGGCCGGGCTCGCCGTGGACTTCGTCCGTGCGCAGGTCACGAACCTGTCCGGCCCGGAGGGGGGTGAGGCAGCTGTGGCAGATGCCCATCCGGCAACCGCTGGGCATCAGGACGCCAGCGTCCTCGCCGACGTCGAGCAGCGGGGTGTCGCCGTCGGCTTCGACTTCGCGGTCGGATGCCTCGAAGGTGACCAGGCCACCGTCGTGCCCTTCGCCGCCGGCAAGCTTGGTGCTGAAGCGTTCAATGGTGAGGGTGGAGTCCGAGGACGGACCGGCGGTTGCGGTTTCCGCAGCCCAGAGCGCCTCGGCGTCGTCCAGGAAGCCTTCGGGGCCGCAGGCGTACGCGGCACGCTGGCGCCAGTCCGGGCAGAGCTGTTCCAGCGCGGCTGTGGAGCTGAAGTCTAGCCGCCCGCGTTCGCCGGTGAACCAGTGGATGACGCGGAAGTTGGGAAACTGGTCCGCCAATTCGGCCAGTTCCTCACGGAAGATGGCATCTGCCGGAGTCCGGGCAGTGTGAATGAGGACGACGTCGGAGTCCGGGCGGTGCGGAACCAGCGTGCGGATCATGGACATGACCGGGGTGATTCCGCTGCCGGCGGTGAGCATCAGCAGGGGCCGCGGGTGCTCCGGCAGGACGAAGTCGCCCTGCGGCCGGGCCAGGAAGAGCACGTCGCCGGGTTTGGTGCTGCGCACGAGGGTTCCGGAGACAGCAC
>NZ_MQTS01000077.1:0-15801 GCF_020532825.1 Arthrobacter sp. SO3 | reverse complement strand
GCGAGTAGGACCGCCAGTGGCGGACGCCGTCGAGCTCGACGCCAATACGGGCCCACTGGCCGGCAAGGTGCGCTTGCCAGCCGCGGCCGGGACGGAAGAAAATTGTGGCGGAGTCGGCCGTTTCTGGAACCACCCGGGTAACCACACCGCGCAATTGGCGGGCGGAAAACACAGGATTGAACAGCGACAGAATGTCTTCTGGAGCCAGTGGGGTGGTCAGTACAGATGCGGCGCGCGCCAGCTTACGGAGCCGGATCATTTATCAATCTTATGTCAGAGGGGACCATAGTTCTTCATCCAAGGCATACGATCGACGCAAAGAAACTATCTCCCCGAAACAACTTTATGGGACCGCCTTATGAACACCTCCCCGGCCGGCACCTCCGCTTCCCCCGCCTACGACCCTCCGTGGCTGGCACTGCCACGCGAGGTCAGCGACATGCTCCGGCCGATGATGCCCGGCATTGTCGAGGCAATCATCGACGCCGTGCCGCAGCTCGTGCCGGCTTACGCCCGGCCGATCGAGGGCCGTTTCGGGCGGGGCCTGCGGCGGGGAGTGGCTGCCGCGCTGGACCGCTTCCTGCAGCTGCCGGGAACGCGGCTGCCAGCCTTGTCGGAGGAGAGCCGGCAACTGGTGGCGGGGCTGGGGAGCGGGGAATTCCGGCAGGGCCGGAGCATGGATGCGCTACTGAGCGCGTACCGGATGGGCGCCCGCGTGACCTTCCGCGAGATGTCCAGGGTGTCCGTGGAGCACCACCTCGGCCAGAGTGTGGTGGTGGACCTTGGCGAGTCGATCCTGGCCTACATCGACGAACTGTCCGCCGTCAGCGCCGAGGCGTATGCCTTTGAACAGTCGGAACGGGCCGGCGCGGTGGACCGGCGGCGCACCGAACTGCTGGATCTGCTCCTCCTGGGACAGGCGGATGAGGCCGCCCTGCGCCAGACGGCCGCAATGGCGGACTGGTCCCTGCCGCAGCGGATGGTGGTGGTGACCCTGCCGGTGGACCGCTCAGCGGGGCTGCGGCTCCGGCTGGGGCCGGGGACGCTGGTCATCGAACGTGAGACCGACGCTGTCGCGCTGGTTCCGGCCCGGAAGTCCCAGTCCGCACGGGCGGACCTGGAAAAGGCGCTGCGCGGCCGGGGGGCGGCCGTGGGGCCGGCCGGTGGCTGGGAAAAAGTCCCCGATTCGCTGCGCCTGGCAGTGCTCGCGGCCTCGGCGCTGCCGCCCCGCGAAGGCCCGGAGGACCCGCCGATCTGGGCCGACGAGCACTTGGCCGAGGTGATCCTCGGCGCGGAGCCCTCCGCGATCGCGGAACTGGCCAACCGCCGCCTGGCGCCACTGGAGGGGCTTCGCCCGGCCCAGCGCGAGCGGCTCGCGGAGACGCTGCTGTCCTGGCTGCGGCACTGGGGCCAGCGGGCCCCGGTGGCGGCTGAGCTCGGGATCCACCCGCAGACCGTGGGTTACCGGGCGGCGCAGCTGCGCGAGTTGTTCGGCGACACCCTGGAGGACCCGAAGGCGCGGTTCGAACTGGAACTGGCGCTCCACGCCGGCCGGCGTTAAACACAGCCGGCGTTAAACACAGCCGGCGTTGAACACAGCCGGCGTTAAACACAGGCGGCGTGAGCCGCGCCCTACCTGGCGATAGCTTCCCGGCTCTGCAGCCGCATCTCCAGGTCGTTCATCACGATCGAGGCCAGGTCCTGCAGCGTCCGGACGTCCTCGGCGCTGAACTCCCGCGGTTCCCGGTCCAGGATGCAGAACGTACCCAGGTTGTAACCGTCCGGCGTGCGCAACGGGACACCGGCGTAGAACTGCAGGCCGAACTCGCCTGCCACCAGCGGGTTGGCGAGGGTCCGGGGGTCCCTGGCCGCATCCTCAATCACCCAGGCGTCGTCCTGCAGGATCGCGGAGGCGCACAGCCCGGGGTCGCGGCCGATCTGGCTGACATCGGTGCCGTGGTGTGCCTTGAACCAGATCCGGTCATGGTCCACCACGCTGACGATTGCCACCGGCACCGAGAACATCCGCGCCGCGAGGCCCACTATCCGGTCGAAGGCGCCGTCTGCCGGGGTGTCAAGGATCCGGTACCGTTCGACGGCGCGCATCCGGCCGTCCTCGTCCGAGGATGCCGGAGCCGGGTCCATGCGGTGCCGCGCCGCGGTGTTAATGACTTCCTGGCGCAGGGCCAGTGACACTTCCCGGGCCGGCGGGCGCTGCGCCGGGTCCCGGGCCAGCATGGAGGACAACAGCGCAACCCACATGGGCGCGAGCTCCTCGGGAATCTGCGGGTCTTTGAGCAGCCGCGCGACGGCGGACTGGATGGGCGCGCCGGGGTACGCCATCTTTCCGGTCAGCCCTTCCAGCAGCACCAGGCCAAGCGAGTACACGTCGCTGAGCGGCCCGACCGGTTCGCCGGCCGCCTGCTCGGGGCTGAGGTAGGCAGGCGTCCCGGAGGTTCCGCCGTCGTCCGACGCCGGGCCGTTGCCCATCACGACGGCGACGCCAAAATCAGTCAGCTTGGCCCGCGGGCGCCGGTCGTCGTTGCTGTAGTCCACGAGCAGGATGTTCGCGGGTTTGACGTCCCGGTGCACGATGCCGTGGTGGTGGATGTAGGAAAGCCCGTCCGCCAGGTCATAGCCGATGTGCGCCATGTGCGCGGCCGAGAGCGGACCCTGGGCCCCGCGGTGGCGCAGGTCGCGGCCGTGCACCAGTTCCGTCACAAGGTAGGTGAGCCGGTCGTCCGGGTCGCTCAGGTCGGCACCGGCGTCGAAGAGCGTCACGAGGGCGTGATGGCTCATTCCGGCCAGGATGCGGATTTCCTCGCCCTGCCGGCGGGTTTGTTCAAGATCATCCGAGACGTTGCGGAAAAGCTTGACCGCCACGTCGCGCTGCAGGAGCTCGTCGTAGGCCCTGAATACAGTGGATTGGCTTCCCCTGCCAATAAGGTCCGCGATCCGGTACCGCCCGCTGAGCAGGTAGCCGGGTTCCATGCGGTGCTTTGATGTGGCCGGCGTGGAACTGGCCGGAGGTGAAATGAGCTCTGTCAACTGGTGTTCGGTGTCCCTTATAGCGGGGTCCGCCGGTGGCGGATCAGTCCAATACCGGAATCAGAAGAAGGTCCGGCGCCCGCACAATTAGCAAGGTTACTTATGATACCGCGATTCCCTGATTCAGGAAGACCTGCGGGCAATCCTATTACCCCGCCCGCAAGCCTGTGTCGGCCGCTACTTCGCGGGATTATGCGTGCCAATCGGCAGGAGGGTCAGGTCCGGATGGTTCTTCTCGATCCGGCGCAGGGCCCACACATCGTTGAACAGTGCGAGGTATTCGCCGTCGGAGCGCAGCAGGACCTCGGCGCCGGGAACCGTGGCCAGCGCCGGCATGGCATCCGCCGTCGAAATCCTGGCGATGGAATAAGGCAGGCGCTCCAGCCGCATCGGCGCGCTGAAATCGTGGGCCATGCGGTCCTCCACGACTTCGAACTGCATGGGGCCGACGGCGGCCAGCACCGGGGCCTGATCGCCGCGGACGTCCGAGCGGAGCACCTGGATGACTCCCTCATGTTCCAGCTGTTCGATGCCGCGGCGGAACTGCTTGAAGCGGCTGGGGTCCTTGGACCGCGCCACCTGGAAGTGCTCCGGGGCGAACAGCGGGATGGCGGGGAACTCCACCGGCTGCTCAAGGAAGAGGCTGTCGCCGACCCGCAGCGAAGACGCGTTCACGAGGCCCACAACATCTCCGGGGAACGCTTCGTCGATGACCTCGCGTTCACGGCCGAAGACCTGCTGGGCGTACTTGGTGGCGAACGACTTGCCGGTCCGGCCCTGCGTCACCACCATGCCGCGTTCGAAGATGCCGGAGCAGACCCGGATGAAGGCGACGTGGTCGCGGTGGGCCTTGTTCATACCGGCCTGGACTTTGAAGACGAAGCCGGAGAAGGGCGCGTCGACGGGCCGCGCGGCGCCGTCGACGTCGGGCCGCGGGGCGGCCGGCGGTGCGAAGTCCACGAGGGCGTCGAGGATCTCCTTCACGCCGAAGTTCAGCGCGGCGGAACTGAAGAGGATCGGCGTGGCCTTGCCGGCGTGGAAGGCGTCGACGTCGAACTCCAGGTTGGACTCGATGACCAGGCCGGCCTCATCGACGGCGTTGGACCAGTCATCCCCCTGGCTGGCCGCGGCCTGCTCCGGGGTGAAGTACTCGGTGAGGGCGATGTTGGCGCCGGCGTTGTTGCGCTTGAACTGGGCGAAGCGGTCATTGCGCAGGTCCCAGACCCCGCGGAAGTCACCCGAGATGCCAACGGCCCAGGTCAGCGGCATCGGCTGGAGGCCGGTGCGCTCGGTGAGCTCGTCCATGAGGGCCAATGCGTCGAGGCCGGGCCTGTCCCACTTGTTGATCACCGTGATGATGGGCAGGTTGCGCTGCTTGCAGACCTCGAACAGCTTCATGGTCTGGGTTTCCAGGCCCTTGGCGGCGTCCACGAGCATCACGGCACAGTCCACGGCGGCCAGCACCCGGTAGGTGTCCTCGGAGAAGTCCGCGTGGCCGGGGGTGTCCAGCAGGTTGATCACGGTATCCCGGTAGGAGAACTGCAGGGCCGCGGAACTGATCGAGATGCCGCGGTCCTTTTCCATCTGCATCCAGTCCGAAACCGTGTCCTTGCGGTTGGCCTTGCCGCTGGAGGCGCCGGCGGTGCCGATCACCTTCGCGTGCAGCGCGAGCGCCTCGGTCAGCGTGGACTTGCCGGCATCGGGGTGTGAAATGACCGCGAATGTCCGACGCCGGGCCGCCTGCTTGTGAATCTCCTGGACTCGGGCGGGGCTAAGGACTTCTTGGGACACGGTGCTACTTTCGCTGCGGCTTTGAATGGTTGCGGTCCCGGGCCTGCGGGAATCAGGCCGGCCCGGCGGGTCGCTGGTTGTTCTGCTGGGAGTTCTGCGTGACTGCTGGGTGCGATTGTTGGGGCGCGGCGGCGGGGAGCCGACGATACACCCAAGGATTCAAGTTTATCGCAGCCCGCGCTGCCGCCGCGATGTGGGTGCACAGCCAGGGTAAAACCGGACCGCTGCCACTCAAAAGTGCCGTCCCGGGGCGGGACCTGCGGGGGCATTCCCAAGGCCTCCGCGCAAAGGCACTAATGGGCCACTTTGGGGCTTGTCCGTGCGGAAGTTGGCCCGCTTTACCTTTACTATGGTGAGAGCGGGGAACCGAGTACTTTTGATCCTGCCGGGAAACAACGGAAACCGGCGCACTTGCAGGCCGAGGCCTGCACCTTTGAAGGGAAGATCTATGGCTCGGAGCCCTGAAGATTCACTCAAGGCGACCCTGGGCCGAGTGGCACCGGGCACCCCCCTCCGGGACGGCCTCGAACGCATCCTCCGCGGACGGACCGGTGCCCTGATTGTGCTGGGCATCGACAGGACCATCGAGTCCATCTGCTCCGGAGGCTTCGACATCGGAATCGACTTCTCCCCCACCCGGCTGCGGGAACTGGCCAAAATGGACGGCGCCATCATCTGCGACAAGGACGCCAGCAACATCCTCCGCGCGGCCGTGCAGCTGGTCCCCGACTCCAGCATCGAGACCCAGGAATCCGGCACCCGGCACCGGACTGCGGAGCGCGTCGCCATCCAGACCGGCGTCCCGGTCATCTCGGTCAGCCAGTCCATGCAGATCATCGCCCTCTATGTGAACGGGCTGCGGCACGTCCTGGAGGGCTCGGAAAAGGTCCTGGCCCGGGCCAACCAGGCCCTGGCAACGCTGGAACGCTACCGGTCCCGGCTGGACCAGGTGACCAGTTCCCTCTCGGCCCTGGAAATCGAGGCCATGGTGACGGTCCGCGATGTCGCAGTCACCCTGCAACGCCAGGAAATGGTCCGCCGGATCTCGGAAGAGATCTCACAGTATGTGCTGGAACTCGGCGAGGACGGCCGGCTGCTCTCCCTCCAGCTGGACGAATTGACCGTGGGCCGCGGCCCCGGCAGCGATGTGATCATCCGCGACTACTCCGGCCCCGACACTTCCGCCGAGGATGTCGATAAGGCCGTGAAGGCGCTCGTGAACCTTGGCCCCACGGAGCTCATCGATCTGGGGAAGATCGCCGGGATTGTCGGCTTCGCCGGCGGTGAGGCCAACCTCGACGCTGTCGTGCAGCCGCGCGGATACCGGCTGCTGTCCGGGCTGAAGGCCGTACCCAAGGCCGTCGCTGACCGCCTGGTGGACCACTTCGGCGGCTTGCAGTTCCTGATGGCGGCCACGATCGATGACCTAATGACGGTGGACGGTATTGGCGACCAGCGCGCCCGGACGGTCCGCGAGGGCCTCAGCCGGATGGCCGAGGCGAGCCTGCTGGACCGGTTCCTCTAACCACCATGGGGGTCAGCTGAGCTGGAAGACGGCTTTGGCACTGGTCTTGTTCGCCAGACGGGCAGTAAAGACGTAATACGCGCCGCCCGCCCCGGGTTTGGCTTCGATCGGCGCGCAGCCCTGGACCGTCCGGTTGCGCTGCCAGGGGAAGTTTGCCGTCTCGCTTTGCCCGGGCGCGATGGTCTTCACGAGGTCGGTCGCGTCCGTCTGGCAGTCAGTGGACGAGAAGATCCGGTCCGAGCCGCTCGTGACCAGGAATTCCATTTGCGAAGTCCCGATATTGACCTCGCACGGCACCTTGTTGCCGTTCGTCACCTTGAGCGTGAGCAGCGGGTTCTCGCCGCCGGCGTAGGCAGGCTTGTCCGTGGCGGCCGTGACGGTCACGAGGTTCTGCTCGCAGCCGTTGCCGGTTGGGGCGGCCGAAGGGGAAGCCGTGGTTTCCGGGCTTGTGGCCGGTCCTGTTTCCTGGCCCGAGGGAGCCGTTCCCCCGCTGGAGGGGGACTGACCGGCGTCGAGGACGCTCGAGGCAGCGGCAAATCCCCCGAAGGCGACGGCGATGACGAGCAACAAGGCGGCGCCAACGAAAAGACGCCTGCGGCGGTAAACGGGGCTGACCTTCTTTCGGGCAGGCTTCCGCGCGGGTTTACGCTCCGAATGGCTTACGGAATTGCGTCCCGCGGGTGTTCCGCCGCCGGAAGCCCTCGGCCGGGAACCCTGGGTTCCGGAATTGTCTTGCCTGCCCATCCTTCTAGGCTAGAGAACAGCGCCGGGTATGCGGCCCTCCCACGCCGCAGGCGGAGTGTGGCCCTCATCTATTACGCTGAATCCATCAAAGCTCTCGCCGATTCCCCCACCGTCCCTGCCGCCGCCCGCCCGGAAGCGGCTTCCGCTGCCCTTCCGCTGCCCGCCCTGCATGAGGCCCTCGCCACCTGGTTCGAGTCCAACGCCCGGGAACTGCCATGGCGGGCCCCTGAATGCACTCCGTGGGGTGTGCTGGTCAGCGAAATCATGCTGCAGCAGACGCCGGTGGTCCGTGTGCTGCCGGTCTGGCAGGAATGGCTGCGGCGCTGGCCGGAGCCGGCTGACCTGGCCCGGGAACCTGCCGGGGAAGCGGTCCGGGCCTGGGGACGGCTGGGCTACCCGAGGCGCGCCCTGCGGCTGCACGCGGCCGCCGTCGCCATCTGTTCGGACCATGGCGGAAAGGTTCCCGGAACGCACCCGGAACTGCTGGAGTTGCCCGGAGTGGGCGGCTACACGGCGGCCGCCGTCGCCGCCTTCGCCTTCGGGCGCCGCGAAACCGTGGTGGACACCAATATCCGCCGCGTGCACGCCCGGCTGTTTTCCGGTTCAGCCCTGCCTTCGCAGTCGCTGACCGCCGCGGAGATTCGGCTTGCCGCGCAGGCGCTGCCGGACGGGGCCGCCTCCTCGGTCCGCTGGAACGCCTCCGTCATGGAACTGGGCGCCCTGGTGTGCACGGCGCGGTCGCCCAAGTGCGGGCAATGCCCGGTCAGTGGCTCCTGCGCCTGGCTCGCAGCGGGTGAGCCGGCGCCAACGTACACGCCCAAGGGGCAGTCGTGGCACGGAACGGACCGCCAGGTACGGGGAGCGGTGATGGCGGTGCTGCGCGTGGCCGAGTCGCCGGTGGCCCCGGAACTGTTCCAGCGGGCCGCGGCGGACCTTGGCTTCGAACCGGCCGGGATCGGAATCCCGCTTGCCGCCCTGCACCGGCTCAACGCCCCTCCCGAACAGGTGGAGCGCGCGCTGGCCGGACTGCTGGGCGACGGGCTGGCCGAAGTGCATCCCGCCGGCTTCCAGCTGCCCGCCTGAACCCGGCTCCGCGCCCTAGCCGGAAAGGCCACCCGGAACTACCCTGAAGGATGCGCACATTCGCGGCGCTCGTGGGCATGGCTTGCACCGCACTGCTGGCCACCGGGTGCCAGCCCCAGACGGCGTGCCCGGCAATCGCCCAGGCACCGGTAGTTGCGCTGACCGTGGCCCGGGAGTACGCCGGTACGGTGAAAACACTCCGGCTCAAAGCCTGCCAGGACGGGCGCTGCAAAGAGGCCGATCTTGAACTGTTCCCGGGGACCACCACTGTGGATCAGGGATGTGGCCAGGGCACGGACGGCAACGACCGCCCTTGTTCCGCAACCGCTTCACCTGACGGCACCCTGGTGGGGATGCTCATGCTGGATCAGCTCACGGAATCCCCCATCGAGGCCTTAGTGGGCGCCACCGGCGTTAGCGGCCTCCCCCTGCCGGTCCGGATCCTGACGTTCACGCCGCGGGTTGCATACCCGTACGGCGTGCAGTGCGGCAGGTTCATCTCAGCCGGAGTGCTACTGGACGCGGACGGGCTCCGGCAGGCAGCCTAGCCCGCGTGGAGAAAGGTGAACGCCGTGAACGCGGAAAACATCAGCCGCTGGATCCGGGCCGGGCTGTGGGCCCTGCCGGTCTCAGCACTCGTCACCGCCTGGTCCACGCTGGAACCGCAGCCGGACCAGGAGAAGGACCCGGATGCCTGGGCCCGGTTGGTCAGCTCCGACTCCTACCATTTCAGCCATTTGATCGGCAGCACCAGCGGCACGATCCTCGCGATCTTCGGCATCTTTGCGCTGGGCTGCTGCCTGGCCAACAGCCGGGTCGGCAACCTGGCGCTGGCAGCGATGGTCACCGCTGCTGCCGGCACGGCCCTGCTGCTGGTGCCGGCCGTGATATCCACCTTTGCCACCCCTGCAATCGGAAAGGCCTACCTGGGCGGCTACCGGGACGTGATGCAACTGGAATTCCCCGGGTCCATGACAGGGGCCTTCCTGTTGGGCCTCCTGCTCGCATTCCTCGGCAATGTCCTGCTGGGGATAGCGGTGTGGCGTTCCCACGTGCTGCCGCGCTGGGCCGGGGCACTCTGGGCGGCCGGCGCAGTGTTCTTCTATGTCCTGGGTGTTGTCCTGGGGCTGGCGACGACGGGAGCCAGCCTGCCGACCCAGACCGCCGGGGCCGTGCTCATGGCTGTTGCCGGCGGGTGGATCGCGTGGGGCGGACCCCGGCGGGCCCCGGTGGCATCGGACCTGACCGCGGCCGGCACGGTGTGAACGTGATCTAGGGTTCGCCGAAGCCCGCCGTGATCAGTCCGCGCAGATAGTCCACGGCTTTCGCGGCATCCGGGCCGCTGGCTTCAACGTGCAGGACGGTTCCCTTGGCCGCTCCGAGCATCATGAGTTCCGTCATCGACGCTCCGTCGACGCCGTTGAGGGTCACTTCGGCGTCCATGCCGGACAGGCCGCCGGCAATCTTCGCGGCTGGACGGGCATGCATGCCGGCCTGGTTGACGAGTTCAAAGTCCCCTGTCGCCTCGGGGGGACGGTGCTCGTGCGCGTGCTGCGGCGCGGCCGGCGGCCGGTACACGGCTTCCGCGGCTTCTTTCACGCCCTCGGCATCGGCTCCGGCCTGTGCCGCCACGGCAGCAGCGACCAGGCCTTCGACAAGGGGCGCATCTGCCAGCAGCACGGCGGAGGGGTCCGCCATGAATTCCACCGCGGACTCGGCTGTCATTACTGCCGAGCCCAGATCTGTCAGGACGACGATGCCGTCGCTGTTGGCGTCAGCTGCCTGTTCCAGCGCCGCCATGACCCGCTCCAGGCTGGTGCCGATCCGGCCGTCGTCGGTGCCGCCGGCAGGAAGGATCAGGACGTCGGGCGCCATCTGGGCGGCAAGCTCGACGGCGCCGTCGGCGATCTTGTCACTGTGGGAGACGACGACGAGATTGACCGTCATTCGGCTGCCCCGGCGGCGGCGCGCAGGATCAGGGCGCTGGAGACCGCGCCGGGATCCCGGTGGCCAATGCTGCGTTCCCCGAGGTAGCTGGCGCGTCCCTTGCGGGCGAGCATCGGGTCGGTGGACACGGCCCCGGCTTCGGCGGCCTCCGCGGCGGCCGCCAGGACCTTGTGCACATCGCTGTCTCCGGCAGCGGAGGCGGCTGCGTCAACGGCCGGGGTCCAGGCGTCAACCATCGTCTTGTCGCCGGATTCGGCCTTTCCGCGGGCCACGATCCCGTCCCTGGCGGCCTGGAACGCCGAGGCGAGGGTGGCTGCGTCGATGTCGGCCGTCTCGCCCAGCACCGTGGCGGCCCGGAGGAAGGCTGTGCCGTAGAGCGGCCCGGCGGCTCCGCCGACCTTGGACATGAGGGTCATGGCGGTCAGCTTCAGCGCCGCCCCTGCCGTTTCCGGTGGCGCCTCGGCGATCTTGACCATGACTGCCTTGAACCCGCGGTCCATGTTCTCGCCGTGGTCCGAATCGCCTATGGGCCGGTCCAGTTCGATGAGTTCCTCCCGGTGCTCCGCCATGGCCTGCGCCGAGAGGGTCAGCCACCGCAGCGCCCAGTTGACGTCCAGCCCCACGGTCAGACGCCCCAGCGGAGGGCCGGGGTGTGGACGGGCGCATCCCAGAGCGCTGTCATCTCATCATCGAGGCGCAGAACGGTAATGGAACAGCCCTGCATTTCCAGCGAGGTGATGTAATTTCCGACCAGCGAGCGGGCGACGGTGATACCCTTCCCGGCCAGCTGCTGCGCGGCGCGGCGGTAGACAATGTAGAGCTCGCTCTGCGGCGTGCCGCCCATGCCGTTGACGAACAAGAGCACTTTGTCCCCGGAAGCCAGGCCCAGGTCACTGACCACCGGCTCAAGCAGTCGGTCGGTTATGCCGTCGGCGTTTTCCATGGGAATCCGGTGCCGGCCAGGCTCCCCGTGGATGCCGATGCCGATTTCGATCTCGTTTTCCTCCAGCACAAAGCTGGGTGCCCCCGCGTGCGGAACGGTGCAGGCAGTCAGCGCGACGCCCATGCTGCGCACATTTTGGTTGACGCGGTCACCGATCGCCGCGACGGCGTCCAGGTTGTCACCCCGTTCGGCGGCGGCACCGGCGATCTTTTCCACCAGGACGGTTCCGCCCACGCCGCGCCGGCCGGCGGTGTACAGCGAGTCCTCCACCGCGACGTCGTCGTTGACCAGCACCGTGCGGACCTCCACGCCCTCCGCCTCGGCCAGCTCAGAGGCCGTCTCAAAGTTCAGGACGTCGCCCGTGTAATTCTTTACGATGTGCACGACGCCGGCACCCGAATTGACGGCGAGAGTGGCGGGAAGGATCTGGTCCGGTGTTGGCGAGGTAAAAACGGCGCCCGGCACGGCGGCGTCGAGCATTCCCATGCCAACGTAGCCGCCGTGGAGGGGCTCATGCCCGCTGCCGCCGCCGGAGACCAGCCCGACTTTCCCTGCCACCGGCGCATCTTTGCGCACGATGTACTTGGGGTCCGCAAAGACGGTCACGAGGTCGGCGTGGGCAAGCCCGAAACCCTCCACTGACTCGTCAACCACGGCGCGGGGATCATTGATGAGCTTCTTCATGGCGGTGCTCCCTGGATGGTGTCCTGGCTGCTTGCTTAGACCCTACTACCGGGGCCCCTGCCAGCGGTAGGCTCCGGTTTTACGAGCTCTGAAGCGGAATCGGGGTGCGGCCGGACGGCCCCGCCCCGGGTCCGCGGGTGTGGAGGTCAGGTTCGCTTGTCCGCCCCTAACGGGAAATTCGGCCAGGCATCGCTGCCAAGCCAGGAGAACGGCGGTGCGGCCTCCCGCCCCCGATTGATCCCGGGCGCCGGGCCGGTAACGAGGGCTGTGTGCGGGTCCGACGCCGGGTCCTCGGCTGCGCCATTCCCGGCCCTTTGCTCCGGGCTGCGGTATGGTCCGGCGGCGCCGCTGATGGTCATCTGGAATGCGGAGAAATCTGGAAAAATGACGCTCTCGTGCAATTTCTTGCCTCCGGAAGTCGGGTGGCCCACCCCCTGGACCGGGATCAGTTTATCCATCAAATTTATTGATGGGAAGACCCCGTCCTGCCCAATCTTCCGGCACCGTTTCCCGGGCCGGAGCTACAGCGCCTTGATCATCCGGGTGTTGCCGAGCGTGTTGGGCTTCACCCGGGCGAGGTCCAGGAACTCGGCAACGCCCTCATCGTGGGAGCGCAGCAGTTCCGAGTACACCACGGGGTCGACGGCGGTCTGGTCGGCCATGACTTCGAAGCCGTGCCTCTTGAAGAAGTCCACTTCGAAGGTCAGGCAGAACACGCGGGAGACCCCGAGCGCCCTGGCTTCTTCCAGCAGGCGCTCCACCAGCAGGTGGCCCACGCCCTTGCCCCGCCAGGCATCCGAAGTCGCGAGCGTGCGTATCTCGGCGAGGTCTTCCCACATAACGTGCAGCGCACCGCAGCCGATCACCTCACCGTCAGCCGATTCGGCGATCCGGAACTCCGGGAGGCTTTCGTAATACGCCACGGTTTCCTTGGCCATGAGGATCCGCTGCTCGGCCAGTGGCGCCACGAGCGTCTTGATCGCCCCGACATCGCTGGTGCGGGCAGGGCGGATGCGGATTGTCTCAGTCACAGCCCAATCTTACGGTGGATGGCTTCCCTGACTCGTTATGCGGGCTTGGCGAACGCAGCCCCCGAGCCGGCCGGCAGGCGCCTAGAGTCCCAGCTCGGCAGGGACCGGCAGGTCCTTGTCCAGCAGGTTCTTGGCGAGGAAGTGCTCGACGACGCCGTACCAGACCTTGGCGTGCTGCGGCTGCATGATCCAGTGGTTTTCGTCCGGGAAATAGAGGAAGCGGTGGTCGGTTTCGCCGTTCTCGTCGGCCGCAAGCTGGGACTTGGAGAGGAGTTCGAACCAAAGGCGAAGGCCCTCGCCGATCGGGACGCGGTAGTCCTTGTCGCCATGGATGACGAGCATCGGGGTGCTGATGTTCCCGACGTGCAGGTGCGGGGAATTCTCCAGCGCCATTTCAGGCGTCATCTCCCTGAGCCAGTACTGCGCGTCGTCGGTGGTGGGACCAAACTGGTCCAGCGCCCAGAGGCTGGCATGGGTGACGATCGCCCGGAACCGGTCCGTATGCCCGGCCACCCAGTTGGCCATGTAGCCTCCGAAGGACCCGCCCATGGCAGCCGTGCGGGTCTCATCGATGTCAGGGCGCTGCACAACGGCGTCGGTGATGGCCATCAGGTCGGTGAACGGCGCCTTGCCCCATGCACCCCAGCCGCGCTGGATGTGCTGCCGGCCGTAGCCGGTGGACAGGGCCGGGTCCGGCAAGAGCACTGCGTACCCCCGGGCGACGAGCAGCCAGGGGTTCCAGCGCCAGGTCCAGGCATTCCAGGACCCGAGCGGTCCACCGTGGATCCAGAGCAGCAGGGGCGCCGGGCCGCCGGGCGAGGCACCTTCAGGGAGGGCCAGGTACGCCGGCACGCGGGTGCCGTCCTCCGCCGTCGTCTCCACGCGTTCCAGGGAGCCTTGGTAGTGCGGGCGTTCGGCGGGGGCAGGGAGCCGGACAACATCGCCGCTGGCGAGGTCGATCCGGACGGCTTCGGCCGGGAACTCGTAGGAGCTGCGCAGCGCATAGGCGGTGCGGCCGTCCGGTGCCACCGCGACGTCGGTGTACGCGGCAGGATCGGCGGTCAGGCGGGTGACCCGGCCGTCTGTGTCATCCCCGGACAGGCGGATCCGGAAGACCGGTGAGGCGCCGTCCTCGTCGGCGGTGACGAGCAGGGCCGATCCGTCCGGCAGCCAGGCGGCGGGACGCGGCCAGCGGTCCCAGTCCTGCACGAGCGGCACCAGCGCCGCTTCGCCTGCCGTCCCGGGTCCGGACGAAGCGCCGGAAACGTCGAGCAGGTGCAGCCTGAGCTGCGGGGCTTGCTCGGGGGTGGTGTCACTTTCGCTGAGCACCACCAAGGTCCTGTTGTCGGGGCTGACCGGCCCGGGAAAGTAGCTCATGCCCTCGGCGTCCAGCAGGACGGTGCGCCTGCCGCTGGGCACGTCGATCGCGACGAGAACAGACCGGGAATTCGCGTGCGCGAGCGGTTTTGCGAAACTGCTGTAGATGGTCTTGCCGTCCGGGCTGACGACCGACTCGGCCTCGCGAAGGCCGGCGCCGGCGTCGGGCGTGAGGTTGCGGAGCTTCAGCGGCGCCGCGGCGTCAACTGTTGTGGGTTTGCCCGGTTCCTGTTCCTCGCCGGGCTCGACGGCGAAGAGCCTCGGCTGGGCGGGTCCCAGATCGGCGTCCCAGTAGCGGACCGGATAGCCGCTGTGCAGAATGGCAGCGACTTTGTTGTCCTTGCGCGACTTGCGGCGTTCCTCGTCGCCGTCCTCGTCCGCGGCCCCTGCCAGCACGGAGGCCTTGACGAAAAGGGCGCCGGTCTCCTTCGCGGCCAGGACTGCACTGATTCCGCCGGCTCGGGTGAGCACAACACGGGCCTCGCCGCCGTCCGCGGGCAGCGTCCACAGGGCGTTGACCGGATCCGCCTCGGGGGTTTCCGGGTCGGGGCGCGCGGAACTGAAGTACAGGTCACCGCCGGCGGCAAACACGGCCCCCGCCTCGCCCTTGGCACTGCGGGTGATCCGGCGGGCCTGCTTCTGCCCTTCCGGGTCCAGCTCCCACAGGGCGGTGCCGTATTCGGTGCCCTTGGCGTTGAGCGTGGCCACGGTGGTGACCAGCCGCCGTCCGTCGGGGCTCAACGCCAGTCCGCTGACCCTCGGGATGGCGAGGTAATGGTCCAGATGGTGGAAGGGTATCTCGGGTTTTTCACTCAGGGTCTCTGAATACGTGGAAGCCATGAACCGATTCAACACCCATCGTGGCCCGCATCACACTCGGTTCACTCAGAGTGAAACACTGCTTTCACATTGAAATGTCCCGAAATTGCAGGCGGCTCTCAGGGACTGTTGGCATGATGAGTCCATGAACCCTGAAAAGTCCCTGCCTCGACGCTCCCTGTTGCTCGGCGCCGGCGCCGTGGGTGGCAGCGCCTTGGCTCTCTCCGCCTGCGCCGCTTCCACGACCGAAACCCCGGCTTCCACGGCCTCGGCCGCCCCCTCCGCTCCGGCCGGCACCGCGGTCAGGGTCGGCAAGCTCGGCGATGTGGAGGTTGGCGGCACGGTCACCGGAAAAATCGAAGGCAAGACGGTGGTGATCTTCCGGAAGGATGAGAAGACCGTCCTGGCGTACGACGCGACCTGCACGCATGCCGGCTGCCCGGTGGCTCCTGCCGGAGAAGACTTCGAATGCCCCTGCCACGGTTCCTCCTTCAAGGGATCCGACGGCAGCGTGGTCAACGGGCCTGCCCGGTCGCCGCTGGCCAAACTAAACGCTGCCATCGACGGCGAATGGATCACCGTCAGCGCCTGACACCGCCCGGCGTACCAGCGACAAAGGCCCCGGCCGCCTCCTTGAAGGAAGCGGCCGGGGCCTTTTTGGCACCGCGCCTTTGGCTTTGCTGCCTAGACGCTCGGAGCGATTTCCGGGATGCGCGGCTTGGTGTTGCCTGCGAAAGTGAACTTGGCGTCGTCGCCTTCGCCGTCCACATCCACTACAACAATGTCGCCGGCATGGATCTCGCCGAAGA
>NZ_MQTS01000076.1 GCF_020532825.1 Arthrobacter sp. SO3 | reverse complement strand
CCATCGGGGGGAAGGGGCCGAGGTCGGGGCCATACAACCCGGCCCTGGGGGCCGCAAAGGGTGCGCTGACCGCCGGGGCAATGGGCGACGCCGGCCGGCGGGGATCGCGTTTGGCGCTTTCGTCCGCGGTGGGCACCATGATCCAGAGCCAGGCATAGAACGCGACTCCGGCACCGCCCGCGAGCGCGGCGACCGCCATGCCGATCCGGACCAGCCGAAGCGGCCAGCCCAGATGCCGGGCGAGGCCGGAGCAGACGCCGGCAATCACCCGGTCGCTGCCGCGCACCAGCGGCGGGCGGGACACGGCGGTTGTCATGAGTCAATCCAAGCATGGATCAGGGTTTCCGGGACCCGTTTCCGCTCCGAACCGGGGGGCGACTCAGGGACAGTTCAGGGTCTCCCCCAGTAGAGCGGATCCGTGGCTGACGGGAGGATCGAAGTATGAATCCGCACACTCCGAACCCCGATGAAGGACACGACCCGGCAGACCGCACTGCCGGGCAGCCCGCAGGACAACAGGCTGCTGAGCCCGCAGACCCCTCCCGCAGTTCCGGCACTGAGCCCGCAGAGCCCACAGGCGGCTCCGCGGCAGGGCATCGGCCCGCTGCCGATATGGACGCCACTGCCCCCTTGGATACTTCACCCTTGGATACTTCCGCGACCCTCCCGTTGGACTTTTCAGCCGCCCCCGGCGGCCCCGGAACGCCTCCGCCC
>NZ_MQTS01000075.1 GCF_020532825.1 Arthrobacter sp. SO3 | reverse complement strand
ATGGCGAACACGGGCATGCCCATCATGACCGGCATGATCATCAGCGGACCAAGAACCCACCAGATGGCACCGTAGCCGAGACCGACGAGGGCACCGCGGCCATACCCGGTCAGGAGCCGGTTGCCGAACAGCACCGTCAGGCCGAGCCCGATAGCCACCGAAATCATCAGGTGAACGCCGAAACCGACCACGGCCGAGTTGGAGCCGACCATGGAGGCAATGACGGGCAGCATGCCCATCATGGCCATGAGAATTCCGAACACGATACCGCCGGCGATGCCGCCGGAGACCCCGGCCATGACGCGCCGTCCGATGCCAGTACTGGCGGAAGCGTGTGGGAGAGCTGATGCAGAAGCCATGACGTCGACCTCTCCATGGAAGAGTTCTTTTGCTGATCTCTTCACCGTATGGCCGGCCTGTGGTGCTGTTCAGTAATGTGCGTTACACAGCCACTATCAACGCCCGGATCTGCGCTTCAGTCCTGGCACACGGTCTGGGGATGTTCAGTGGCGGTTCATTGTCCCGGCCCGGATTTGGAGGTGACCGCCACGGGCTGAGGCGGTCACGACATCGGTGCATTGTTCTTCCAGGGCCTGCCAGGGTGCGGCTGTGCGGTCGGATCCTCCCAGCGCGCAGGCCAGCCGTGCCAGCGGCGTCAACCATCGTGCCCAACCTTCCGGGTCCTGCATGTCCACGACCCCGACCCGCGCGTTCGGGGCCAGAAGCCGGGCCATGTTCGTCCAGGCCTGCTGCCAGTCCTGCATCAGGGACAGCGAGTAGGTCGCCAGGGCCGCGTCCGATGCTCTCGATCCGCCGTGGGCTTCGATAAGATCGGCGATGGCCCCGGGCTCGAGTTGCGCCATGTCCGCATGGACCAGGATGACGTTCTTCCAGCCATGGCGCCGGGCGCGGCGGCGCGCCTGGCGGAGCATGTCATCGCTGCGGTCGATCCCGATGATGGTTCCGGAAGCACCGATGCGTTTCTGCAGCAGCGGAAAGTTCAGTCCTGTCCCACAGCCGATGTCGAGCACCTGCTGTCCCTGCCCGGGGTTGAGGGCATCAATACCCAGGACCCGTCCGGCGTGATAGACAGGGTATTCGCCCGAGAAAAGGTCGTAGAACGGGGCAAACAGTGTGTACCTGTCACCCATGATGCTCTCCGTTCAGCCCCGTTTCACAGGCAAGTCGCGTCTATGCGCCGCTGCGGCACGGACATGGCGGCGTGGGTATTCAACGTCCTGTAAAGGAGTACATCATGGCAGCGGAGAACCGGGTCGTTGATTTGCTGGTGGTGGGCGGAGGGACCGCGGGAATCATCGGCGCCCAAACAGCTGCCGGGTTCGGCGCAGACACGGTTCTGGTCGAACAGGCCCGTACGGGCGGTGACTGCCTCTGGACAGGATGCTTGCCCTCCAAAACCCTCCTCCGGGCAGCAGAACACGCCCTCACAGCCCGTGCACTGACCGGGCACCCGCCGACCTTCGATTCCGTCCGTGATCGGATCTTCGCCTCGATCACCACCATTGAACCCGTCGATTCACCCGAAGCCCTCGAGAACGCGGGTGTGGAAGTCCTCAAGGGCACCCTGGTGTTCCGCGCGCCCGGGATGGCCGTGGTCAACGGCGAAACGATCCGGTTCCGGCAGGCACTGATTGCCACCGGGGCAGCACCAACCGGCACCGTGGTCCCGGGCCTTGACCCCGGTGTCACCGTTACCTCCGAAACGATCCGGGATTTGGAGACACTCCCGAAGCGGTTGGCCATAATTGGTGGCAGGCCGCTTGGCTGCGAGCTCGGGCAGGGGTTCGCCCGCCTCGGATCAGAAGTCACCTTGATCATCCGATCCCGGATTCTCCCCAAAGAAGACCCCGAAGCCGCCGCCATCATCCGGGACAGCCTGAAAACCGACGGTGTCCGCATCCTTGAGAACACGACCGTCCAGAACGCGTACACCGCTGAGGGCAGAACCCGGATCCGGCTCGGGGACGGCACCACCATCGAGACGGACACGGTCCTGCTGGCCACCGGACGCACACCCCGGACCGCGGACCTTGGCCTGGCCCGGGTAGGGGTAGACCTCGATGCGGATGGCCAGGTCATCACGGACGCCCGGATGATGACCTCCAACCCGGTCATCTGGGCAGCGGGAGACGTCACCGCGCACCCCCGGTTCACCCACCTCGCCGGCGTGCATGCATCTATCGCCGCTACGAACGCGGTCCTCGGACTCAAACGCGGTATCAGCCCCACCATGCCGCGGGTCACCTTCACATCTCCTGAGGTCGGCGCCGTCGGACTCACCACCGCCAACACCGGGTCGGGGCACCGAACCAGGGTTGTCCGGCACACCCATCTGGACCGGGCCGTGACGCACGGGGCCACGAACGGCTTCACGAAGCTGATCACCGACCGGCGCGGAAAAATCCTCGGCGGCACAATCGTCAGCCCCCGGGCCGGGGAATCCCTGGCCGAACTGACCCTGGCGATCCAAAACAACATGACAACCTCGGACATCACCGCGACAACCCACCCCTATCCCACTTACTCAGACGGTCTCTGGAATGCCGCCATCACCGATGTCCAGGCCCGGCTGCGCTCCCCGGCCTCGGCCCGGGCACTGAAGGGACTGACCTGGCTCCGGCGCCGCTGGCTGGAACGGCCCGGATCCCGCTACAACAGCGGCTGACCGGTCCAGGGGGATGGCGGCCCATCACGTTGATGTATTGGTTCCGCAGCTGAGAAACCGCAAATTTCGCGCGATCCGGGCGGTCATGGCGTGGGATGATCTGGCAATGAGTGAACTTGAAGTCAGGCGCCTGGTCCGCGGCGACGCGGCGGAGGCGCATGTCATGTTTACGATGATGGCGCGGGTCTTCGAAGAAGACAGCGAGCCCCTCGGAGAGGACTACCTCGAGGACCTTCTGGGTCGAGAGGGGTTCTGGGCCCTCGCGGCTTTCATTGGCCCGGATATCGTTGCCGGCCTGACTGCCCACACGTTGCCGATGACACGATCACGCTCGTCGGAGGTGTTCATCTACGATCTTGCCGTGCGGCAGGACCATCGGAGGAAGGGCGTGGCAACCCGACTGGTTTCCGAACTGCGTGCCCTCGCTGCGGTGGCGGGCATCGGGGGTTGAGGACCAATGCTCGCGTAAGTCACGCTAAGCATCTTGTCGAGAAACGAGGGGTTGCCGACGCCCGTCCCCGATGAACGAAACGCGGTTCAATCCACGTCGAAGCCGTGTTGGGCAACAACGACGAAAAACCCTGGCCACAACAGAACCGACATGCTCAAGAACAAAATTGCCGACAAATCAAGGAAGACCAATCACTAACGTGACTTTCCCGAACATTGGTCCTCAACCCCCTTGCTCAACTGGCTCGAATCGCTAGCCAGGTGACGCCGGACGCTGGGATTATGCGCCCCAAAACACCGCCCGCATGGCGCCCACCAGCCACAACACAATGACAGGGAACATAACCCCGCCGTCCGCCTAATGCCGGTTATGCGGAATTCCGCATAACCGGCATTCCTTTGCCACTGCGACCTTGCTCGATTGGTACCGATCCGGCGATGACGTTCAGGCAAAATTGCCGCTCTTGAGTGCCTACCTCGGTCACGCCGACCCGCAATCAACCTACTGGTATTACTCCGATATCGGCATAGCCCTTTCCACGTGGTCAAATGGGCCACCGAAGCCCTCGACGAGGTACGCCGGTCCGCGTGGAACGACGCCCGTAAGGCGGCCCGGACCACCGAGGCCAGGCGCGGCCGCGGCGGGCCCGCGAAAGACGCCCCGGCCCGCCCGGACCCCGCGCACTACAGCCCGAGTTCCTCCAGTACCGGCAGCTTCTCCCGGACCCAGGCCCGCGCCTCGGTGGCGCTGGGCGCGGACAGGGCCAGCTTGGCCAGCTCCTGAGCCTCGGCCAGCGTGACGGTCTTGAGCACGGCGGCGACGGCCGCGAGGGCGCGTGCCGTCATGGACAGCGTGGTGACGCCGAGGCCGGTGAGAACGACGGCGAGGGCCGGATCCGCCGCGGCCTCGCCGCAGACTCCCACCGGCTTGCTGTGGCCTTCCGCAAGTGATCCCTCGACCGTCAGGCCCACGAGCCGGAGCACGGCGGGCTGCCAGGGCGTGTTCAGCGCCGCCAGCGGGCCGAGCTGCCGGTCGGCGGCCATGGCGTACTGGGTGAGGTCGTTGGTGCCCAGGCTGGCGAAGGCCACCTCCCGGAGGATGGCCTCGGCGGTGAGGGCCGCTGACGGGACCTCCACCATGACGCCCGGCGTCCTGATCCCGGCCTCGGCACACAGCGAGGCAAAGCGCGAGGCCTCCTCTGCCGTGGAAATCATCGGCGCCATGACCCAGACGTCGGCCTCGGATTCCTTCTCGGCACGGGCGATTGCCTGCAGCTGGCGTTCCAGCACACCCGGCGTGGTGAAGTCCGTGCGGTAGCCGCGGACGCCGAGAGCCGGATTGGGCTCGGTGGCGTCGGTCAGGAAGGGCAGCGGTTTGTCCGCGCCGGCGTCGAGGGTCCTGAGTACCACCTTCTTGCCCGGGAAGGCATCGAAGACGCCCTTGTACGCGGCGGCCTGTTCCTCCACCGTGGGCTCGGTGTCCCGTTCCAGGAAGCAGAACTCGGTGCGGAAGAGCCCCACGCCCTGCGCGTTCAGGCCCGCGGCGGCGACGGCGTCCTTGGCTCCGCCGACATTGGCGAGGAGCGGCACGGGGTGGCCGTCCGCCGTCGCGCCCGTGCCGTCAAAGGCCGCCAGCAGTGAGGCTGTGGTGGCCCAGGCCGCGGCAGCGGCGCGCTGGGATTCGTCGGGGTCCACGGTGATGATGCCGGCGGCCCCGTCCACATAGACTTCCGTGCCGTCCGGAAGCTGGTCGACGCCGGCCGCGGCCACCACGGCAGGCAGGCCGAGCGAGCGGGCGATGATGGCGGTGTGGGACTGCGGGCCGCCGCCTGCGGTGAGGAGGGCCAGGACCTTCTCCGGGTCCAGGGTGGCAGTGTCGGCCGGGGCCAGATCCTCCGCGATCAGGATGAACGGGGAGGATGAGGCGGGAATTCCCGGCGCGGGCACTCCGCGCAGTTCGGCCACGATCCGGGACCGGACGTCCAGGACGTCAGTTGCCCGCTCGGCCATGTAACCGCCGAGGTTGTGGAGCATTTCCGAGACGGAGGCGCCGGCCTCCCAGATGGCGCGCTGGTTGGATGCGCCGCGGCCGATCAGCTTGGCGGCGGACTTCAGCAGCATGGTGTCCGTTGCCATGAGTGCCGTCGCTTCCAGGACAGCCTTGCCGTCGCCGCTGACGGTCGCGGCCCGGGCCCTGAGTTCGTTATGGACGGCCTTCGCGGCAGTCTTCAGCGCAGCCGTGGCCTCCTCCGCCGTGACACCGGCCGGCAGCTGCTCGCCGGCCGGGGGTTCGCTGACCGGTTTGGGCATCTGGCGGATGGTGCCGATGATACGGCCGGGGCTGACGCCTACTCCTGGGAAGTTCTGCATTGAAGGTCCTCATTCTCTGCCGTAGCTCGTGCCCGTCGGTACACCTGCGGGCGGGGCAGCAACTCTCCACGCTGGTGTGGCTGCGGTAAACAATGTGTTCTTGAAAAGTGTATGTGATGCACTTCATATAGCGGTGCTATAGATGCTAGGCTAGCGCTTATGAGTGTGAATGGCGAGTTGCCGGCGAAGGCGCGGCTGCTGCAGGCTGCCGCGGAATTGCTTGCCGCTTCGGCTGGCGAACCAATCTCCACGCGCCAAATCACGCAGGCTGCGGGCGTCACGGCCCCAACGCTTTACCATCACTTTGGCGACAAGGAAGGGCTCTTTGACGCGGTCATCGCCGAGGGCTTCAGGGAGTATGTAGCGGGCGAGCGTGACTTTGCCCCGTCCGGACAGCCCTTGGAGGATATCCGGCGCATGTGGGACAACCACGTGCACTTCGGGCTCGGGAATCCCGAGCTCTACCTGGTCATGTTCGGCAACCTCCGTCCCGAAAACCGACCGTCAGTCATCGCTGACGCGGAGGCGCTGATGGAGGAGCTGCTGAACAAGGCGGCGGTCATGGGCCACCTCAACGTGCCCCCGCGGGAAGCTGCCAGGAGCATCCTGGCCGCCACCGTCGGGGTGACGCTCATGCTGATTTCGGAGCGGGCCGCCGAGCGGAACCTCGAGCTGTCCGCGATGACCCGGGACGCGATGGTGTTTGCCGTTTCCACCGACAAGGCCAAGGCCGCCGGGCCCGATTCCTCCGGCGAGTCCTCTGTTGTCGTGGCCGCGATCGCCCTCAACGCCGCGCTCCAGTCCTCGGACCCGGACCAGCTGTCCAGCTCCGAACTCAAGCTTTTCCTCGAATGGCTCCACCGGATCTCCAGCAGCACCAAGGGCTGATCCACGCTAAGACACACACCCATCCTGCGCTGGCGCAGGAATGACGGTTAGGAAACCACATGGCAACAGAGACAGTTGCAAAGCCTCGCACGAGCGCGCGCGTGCACGTGCAGAAATTCGGGACGTTCCTGTCCGGAATGATCATGCCCAACATCGGTGCGTTCATCGCCTGGGGCATCGTCACGGCGCTCTTCATCCCGGCGGGCTTCACGCCCAATGCGGACCTGGCCAAGCTCGTTGGACCGATGATTGTCTACCTGCTGCCCCTGCTGATTGCGTACACCGGCGGCCGGATGGTTCACGGTGTCCGCGGCGGCGTCGTGGGCGCCGCGGCCACCATGGGTGTCATTGTGGGCACCGACATCCCGATGTTCATCGGCGCCATGCTGATGGGGCCGCTCACAGCCTGGATCATGAAAAAGCTGGACAAGATCTGGGAAGGCCGGGTCAAGCCCGGCTTCGAGATGCTCATCGATAACTTCACCGCCGGTATCGTCGCCGCCGCCCTCGGCATCTTCGGCCTGTTGGTGATCGGCCCGGCCGTGAAGGCCTTCAGCGACGGCGCCAGCGCCGTCGTCGAATTCCTGGTCCACAACGGGCTCCTGCCGCTGACCAGCATCTTCATCGAACCGGCCAAGGTCCTGTTCCTGAACAATGCCGTCAACCACGGCATCCTGACGCCGCTCGGCACGGAGCAATCGCTCGCCCAGGGCAAGTCCATCCTGTTCCTGCTCGAGGCCAACCCCGGCCCGGGCGTGGGCATCCTGCTCGCCTACATGTTCTTCGGCAAGGGCCTGGCCAAGGCCTCCGCCCCGGGCGCGGCCCTGATCCAGTTCGTCGGCGGCATCCACGAGATCTACTTCCCCTACGTGCTGATGAAGCCGATCATCATTCTTGCCGCCATCGGCGGCGGCATGACGGGCATCTTCACGCTCGTCGTCACAGGCGCCGGCCTGCGCTCCCCCGCGGCGCCGGGCAGCATCATCGCCGTGTTCGCCGCCACCGCCAGTGACAGCTACGTCGGCGTGGCATTGTCGGTGCTGCTGGCCGCCACCGTGTCCTTCCTGATTGCCTCGGTCATCCTGAAGTCCAGCAAGACCACTGATGTCGAGTCCGAAGAGGAAGGCCTCGGTGCCGCGACCTCCCGGATGGAGGCCCTCAAGGGCAAGAAGAGCTCGGTATCCTCCGCCCTGGTGGGCGGCGGCGGGGTGGCCGTTATGGCCGGCCCGATCCGCAACATCGTGTTCGCCTGCGACGCCGGCATGGGATCGAGCGCCATGGGTGCATCGGTATTGCGCAACAAGATCAAGGCTGCCGGCTTCCCGGACGTGAAGGTCACCAACTCCGCCATTGCCAACCTGACCGACACCTTCGATGTTGTGATCAGCCATCAGGACTTGACCGAACGCGCCAAGCCCCTTACCGCCAGCGCCGTGCATTTCTCAGTCGATAACTTCATGAGCAGCCCGCGCTATGACGAGGTGGTGGAACTGGTCCAGCACAGCAACACCCAGGCGGCGCCGGCTGCGGAGGCCGCCGCACCTGCAGCCGGCGGGGCGCACGCCGCCCCCGCCCCGGCAGCTGACGGCGGCCCGGCCGGCATCCTGGTCGCCGAAAGCGTCATCCTCAGCGGCAAGGCGACCACCCGCGACGCGGCGATCGACGAAGCCGGACAGCTCCTGCTGGACCGCGGCGCCGTCGACTCCGGCTACCTTGATGCCATGCACGAGCGCGAGGAATCCGTGTCCACGTACATGGGCAGCTACCTCGCCATCCCGCACGGCACCAACGCCGCCAAGGACCACATCATGAAGTCCGCTGTCTCCGTGATCCGCTACCCGAACGGGATCGACTGGAACGGCAAGGAGGTCAAGTTCGTGGTGGGCGTCGCCGGGATCAACAACGAGCACCTGCACATCCTGTCCTCGATCGCCAAGGTCTTCACGAACAAGGCCCAGATCGCGCAGCTTGAGGCGGCCACCACGGTCGAGGAAGTCCTGGACCTGTTCGGAAAGGTCAACTCCTAGTGAAGGCTGTTCATTTCGGAGCCGGAAACATCGGACGCGGATTCGTGGGGTTGCTGCTGCACGAGGCGGGGTATGAGGTGGTGTTCGCCGACGTTGCTGCGGAGCTCATCGGCCAGCTCGCGGCCGCGGACAGCTACCAGGTCCATGAGGTGGGCGAGAACCCCACAGTCCGCACGGTGGATAACTTCCGCGCGCTGAACTCCAGCACGCAGGAAGCGGACGTCATCGCGGAAATCGCGACGGCGGACATCATCACCACCGCGGTAGGCGCGCACATCCTGAAGTTCGTGGCCCCCCTGATCGCCAAGGGGATCGCCGCCCGGGCCCCAGGACTGGCTCCGCTGCAGGTGATGGCGTGCGAAAACGCCATCAACGCCACGGACATCCTGAAGTCCGAGATTGCTGCCCAGTGGGATCCGGCCGCGGGATCCCTGGACGCGCCAGCCGTGTTCGCGAATACCGCGGTGGACCGGATCGTGCCCAACCAGGAGGCCGGGCAGGGCCTGGACGTCACGGTGGAGACGTTCTACGAGTGGGTCATCGACCGCACCCCGTTCGAGGGCAAGGAACCGCTCATTCCGGGGGCGACCTTCGTGGACAACCTCGAGCCGTACATCGAGCGGAAACTGTTCACGGTGAACACCGGTCACGCCGCGGCCGCCTACTTCGGCTTTGAGGCCGGCCTCGGGAAGATTTCCGAGGCCATGGCCGACCAGGATGTCGCCGCGGACGTGCGCGCCGTGCTAGACGAAACCAAGGAACTGCTGGTGGCCAAGCACGGTTTTAACCGTGACGGACAGGAGGCCTACGTCCAGAAGATCCTGGGCCGCTTCTCCAACCCGCACCTGCCGGATACCGTGAACCGGGTGGGTCGGGCGCCGCTGCGCAAGCTCAGCCGGCACGAACGCTTCATCGGCCCGGCGGCGGAGCTGGCCGAACGGGGGATCGTCCCGGAGGCGCTGCTCGGTGCGATCGCCGGAGCCCTGCGCTTCAACGACCCGGCCGACGCCGAAGCCGTGGAACTCGCGCAGATCCTGGCGTCCTCCACCCCCGACGAGGCCACGGCGAAGATCACGGGCCTGGCCCCGGATCACCCGCTGTTCCCGGCCGTCTCCGCCCTGGTGGAAGAGGCCAAGGCCGCGGTATGACGCCCGACGCTCCTCAGGTTCCGCGGGAAATCAACGGACCCTCCATCACATCATGGGGTCTAACCTACAGGGGAACAGTGGCTGGCGCTAAGCGCCGGGGATTGGCTTTAGGTTGATGGTGTGCCAGTTGAGTTCCTGCGTGATGATCAAGTATCGGTGTATGAGCAGTTCGCGGGTCCGGTTTCTCGGGCTGAGTTGGAACGGCTCTTCTTCCTCCATGACCGGGATCTGGAGCCGTCGTGGCGCGGGTAACCGGCTGGGTTTCGGGGTGCAATATCAGCGTGCGCGCAGACTCCGCGCCATACCCGGTACATTTATTGATTCCCCGACCGGACATTCCAGACGCGGTTCGCGCTGGTGGAGAATGCGTTCATGACCGATGATGATCCCCGCCCGGTTTACTTCCTCTCGGACAGCACGGGCATCACCGCAGAAACGCTCGGCAACACCTTGCTGACGCAGTTCCCTGGCAGCAATTTTGACCGCACCACGATCCCCTTCATCATGACTGTCGAACAGGCGCAGGCTGTGGTGAATATCATCGATGATCTGGCCGCCCACGGCCCGGCGCCGATCGTCTTTTCCACCGCTGTTGGCAGCGAGATCCGCCGGACCCTGGCCACGTGCAAGGGAACCATCGTGGATCTTTTCGGGACGAATGTCGGAGAGCTGGAACGGGCCCTTGGCGCCCGGGCCAGCGGGGAACCGGGGCGGGCGCATGGCCTGGGCAACGCTGCACGCTATCAATCCCGGATGGCCGCCGTCGAATATGCCATGGAACACGACGACGGCCAGAGCCTGCGTGCGCTGGAAAAAGCGCAAATTATCCTGGTGGCGCCCTCCCGCTGCGGCAAGACACCCACCACCATGTATCTGGCGCTGCAGCATGGCATCTTTGCCGCGAACTTCCCGCTGGTGGACGAGGACTTTGAGCGGGAGGGGCTCCCCAAGCCGTTAAGGCCGTTCGTTGGGAAGTGCTTTGGCCTCACCTCCAATCCCCTGCGCCTGAGCCAGGTCCGCACCGAGCGCCGCCGCGGCTCGCCCTACGCGTCGCTGCGGCAGTGCGGTTTTGAACTGCGCAGCGCCGAGCGTTTGTATGTGTCCCATGGGATTCCCTACCTGAATTCGGCAAGCGTGTCCGTGGAGGAAATGGCGGCCACCATCCTGCAGCGGATGCAGATCAAGCATTAGACCTGTCCATGTGGACAGGGCCTACACCCATCAACCGATGATCGCCGCACGCAGGGCCAGCCCCCCCCGCATGCACCATTTACAAAGGAGCAACAACCGTGACGATAGACATCCTGTGGTTCTCAGAACTCGGTCTCAAGGATCTGGACCGGGTGGGCGGCAAAAACGCTTCCCTCGGCGAAATGGTGCAGAACCTGACCTCTGCCGGCGTCCAGGTTCCTGATGGGTTCGCCACAACGGCCGACGCCTACCGGACCTTCCTGGCCGGGTCCGGCCTGGACCAGAGGATCGCCGACCGGCTCGTCGGCCTGGACACCGATGACGTGACGGCGTTGGCAGCTGCGGGCAGACAGATCCGTACCCTGATGCGCGAGACGCCCTTCCTGCCGGACTTTGAAGCCCAGATCCGCGCCGCATACCAGAGGCTGGTGGAAAAGCACGGGGGCTCCGACGACCTCTCCTGGGCGGTCCGCTCCAGCGCGACGGCGGAAGATCTTCCCGATGCCTCCTTCGCCGGACAGCAGGAGACGTTCCTGAACGTCCGGGGCATCGAGAACATCCTAGTGGCCATCAGGGATGTCTTCGCGTCCCTCTACAACGACCGGGCCATCGCCTACCGGGTGCACCACAAGTTCGAGCACGCCGAAGTGGCGCTCTCGGCCGGTATCCAGCGGATGGTCCGTTCCGACCTCGGCGCTTCCGGCGTGATGTTCACGATGGACACCGAATCCGGGTTCCAGGATGCTGTCTTCGTCACCTCCTCCTACGGCCTCGGCGAGGCTGTCGTCCAGGGAGCCGTCAACCCGGACGAGTTCTACGTGTACAAGCCCGCCCTGGAGGCAGGGCGCCCGGCCATCCTCAAGCGCGGCCTGGGTGAGAAGGCCCTCCAGATGACCTACACCAGCAACCGCGAAATCGGGCACACCATTGACTTCGTTCCGGTGGAGGCATCCTTGCGGAACCGTTTCAGCCTCACCGACGACGACGTGGAGAAGCTCGCCCGCCATGCCGTCGCCATCGAGAAGCATTACGGCCGGCCAATGGACATCGAATGGGGCAAGGACGGGATCGACGGCGGCCTGTACATTCTGCAGGCGCGGCCCGAAACGGTGCAGTCCCGCCGGACCACGGGAAGCCTGAGCCGGTTCCGGCTCAATGGCTCCGGCAAGGTCTTGGTTGAAGGCCGTGCGATCGGCCAGCGGATCGGTGCCGGCAGCGTCCGGATTCTCACTGCAATCGATCAGATGGCTGCCTTCCGGACCGGCGATGTCCTCGTCGCGGACATGACCGACCCGGACTGGGAGCCGATCATGAAACGCGCCTCCGCTATCGTGACCAACCGCGGCGGACGGACCTGCCACGCAGCCATCATCGCCCGGGAACTGGGGATTCCCGCCGTCGTCGGCACCGGCGCCGCCACGGACATTCTCGCCGAAGGCCAAGAGGTGACAGTCTCCTGCGCGGGCGGCGAGACCGGCGTCATCTACGAAGGGCTGCTGGATTTCAGCATCGAGGAAACCGAAATCACCGAACTACCCGAAGCGCCGGTGAAGGTCATGATGAACGTCGGCACCCCCGAGCAGGCTTTTACCTTCGCCCAGCTCCCCAACCATGGCGTGGGCCTGGCCCGGCTCGAATTCATCATCAACCGGCAGATCGGGATCCACCCCAAAGCACTGCTGAACATGGACGATCAGCCGGCCGAGGTGCTGGCGGAAATCCGGGAGCGGATCGCCGCCTACTCCGGCCCGCGGGAGTACTACATCAAACGCCTCGCCGAAGGGGTGGCGAGCATCGCCGCCGCCTTCGCACCCGAACCGGTGATTGTGCGGATGTCCGACTTCAAGTCCAACGAGTACGCCAACCTCCTAGGCGGCCCGGCCTACGAGCCGCACGAAGAAAACCCGATGATCGGCTTCCGGGGCGCCTCCCGGTATCTGGAACCGTCTTTCCGGGACTGCTTCGATCTGGAATGCGAGGCCTTGTCCTTCGTCCGGAACGAGATGGGCCTGACCAACGTCAAACTGATGATCCCCTTTGTGCGCACGGTGGCCGAAGCCAGCGGCGTCATTGACCTGCTCGCAGAGAATGGCCTGCGCCGCGGCGAAAACGGCCTGGAAATCATCATGATGTGCGAACTTCCGTCCAATGCCTTGCTGGCCGAGGAGTTCCTGGACTACTTCGACGGTTTCTCCATCGGTTCCAACGATATGACCCAGCTGACCCTGGGCCTGGACCGGGACTCCGCGATCGTTGCCGGCAGTTTCGACGAACGCGATCCTGCCGTCAAGAAGCTCCTGAGCATGGCCATCAAGGCCTGCAAGGCGCGGGGCAAGTATGTGGGCATCTGCGGCCAGGGTCCCAGCGACCACCCGGATTTCGCCGAGTGGCTGGTGGCGGAAGGCATCGATTCCGTCTCGCTAAACCCTGACACGGTGGTCGACACCTGGCTGCGCCTCGCGGGTGCAGCAGCCGGCACTAAAGTGCCTCAATGAGGTTGTCAACAGTTTCTCGGGGGGCTCCCGCGGAGCTGTTAGTACGTCCAGCTGGGGCAGATCTCGGGGGTTGAGGACCAATGTTCGGGAAAGTCACGTTAGCCCGGATTTTTCATCGGATGGCGGTCGGGGCGCCGGGCCTGGTTTTTGCCGTCCCGGCGGGCTGAATCGGATTT
>NZ_MQTS01000074.1 GCF_020532825.1 Arthrobacter sp. SO3 | reverse complement strand
AAGAAAGGCTGGGACATCCCGGCCCACCTCGCCCACATCGAGTCCTCCGGCACCACCCGCCAGGAAGCCAGCTCACTTCTAGCCGCGCACTCCTGAACCCAGTTGTAACGATCGCGGCGAAGGGCCGGCACCGGAGGAATTCGGCGTCCGGCCCTTCGCCGTCCATCACGTAGAATTAAGGCACTATGGCGAATTCCCCTGATTCCAGCAACTCCTCTCCGGCTTCTGATGCTCCGAAGCGGGGCCTCTTTTCCCGTAAGCCCAAGGTGGCCAAGGTCAAGAAGCCGAGCCGTCTGAAGCAGATCGGCGAGGTCTTCCAGATGACCCGCCAGCACGACCCGATGGTCACGTGGCTCATGCTGCTGGCGTTCGTTGGCGTCGTTGCTGTCAGCTTCGTCGTCGGATTCCTGCTGGACAACTGGATCACCGGCCTGATCATCGGCATCCCGCTGGGCCTCCTGGCGGCAACCCTGATCCTGTCCCGCCGTGCCGAGCGCGCCGCATTTGCGCGGATTGAAAACCAGCCCGGCGCCTCGGGGGCTGCGCTGGGGACACTCAAGCGCGGCTGGATCGTCGAAGAGCAGCCCGTCGCCGTGAACCCCCGGACCCAGGACGCGGTGTTCCGTGCCATCGGCCGTCCCGGCGTTGTCCTCGTCAGCGAGGGCCCCAGCCACCGGGTCAAGCCGCTGCTCGACGCCGAGCGCAAGCGCCTCGCCCGCATCCTTCCCAACGTCACCATCCACGTGATTGAAAGCGGCCGCGGCGAGGGCCAGGTGCCGATCAGTCAGATCGCCAAGAAGATGACGAAACTGAAGAACGAACTGACCAAGCTTGAGGTCAGCACGGTCTCCAAGCGCATCTCCTCACTGGGAAGCCGCCTGCCCATTCCCAAGGGCATCGATCCCTACAAGGCCCGCCCGGACCGCAAGGCGGCCCGCGGACGCTAGGCCACACACGCCAGACCACAGGGACGCCCCGGTAACCGCCTTTCGAGGCCGGCAGCCGGGGCGTTTCCTTTGCCCAAAGCATCCCCTACGTCCCATCGGGACAGAACCCGGAGACTCCGCCATGAAACTGCCCTCCACGCCTGCCGTGATCCGAATCTTCAAGGTGCTGGCAATCGCCGAGGCATTCAGCTGGGCCGCCCTGCTGGTGGGCATGTTCCTCAAATGGGTCACCAGGACCACGGAGCTCGGGGTGGAGATCGCAGGCCCGATCCACGGGGCGTTCTTCATCGGCTACGGGATCTCAGCATTGACCTTGTGGGGTCTGCAACGCTGGCCGTTCCGGGTGGCCTTGTTCGCAGGGCTTTCCGCAGTCTTCCCCTTCGCCACGGTCGGGTTCGAGCGCTGGGCCGGCCGTCACGGCTACCTGACTATCAACACCGGACAGGATTCTTCCCAGCCGGCACAGGAGCCAGCCAGCGAAACGGCCATCGGCTAAGTCCGTCTGGTCCGTTCGAGGGTTCCGGTCCGCGGGACTTCGGAATACGCAAACCGCGTCCACCTCCAGTTGACGCAAATGGCCGCAAATGGCCGCTACGAGGGGTTGTTTAGCGGCCATTCCTGGCAAATGGGCGGCACCACAACCACGCCCGCGACCCAGTTGACGCAAATGGCCGCTACAAGGGGTTGTTTAGCGGCCATTCCCGGCAAACGGGCGGCACCACAACCACGCCCGCGACCCAGTTGACGCAAATGGCCGCTACAAGGGGTTGTTTAGCGGCCATTCCTGGCAAATGGGCGGCACCACAACCACGCCCGCGACCCAGTTGACGCAAATGGCCGCTACGAGCACCACGTCCACCTCCAGTTGACGCAAATGGCCGCTAGACGGGGCGGTTTAGCGGCCATTCGAGGCAAATCGCGGAGTCGAGACGGAGCCGCCGAGCCGCTCGAAGCGGCATGCGGCATGCGGCATGCGGCATGCGGCATGCGGCATGCGGCATGCTACATCCGGACGAGGACGGTGTTCATGGCCTTGTCGTGCAGTCCGCGGTGGTCGGGATCAAAGATGACGGCTGGGATCACCAGGCACAGGAGGAGGCTTCGGACCAGTGCCGGGAGCGGGCCGGCAGGGCCGCCGCCGAGCCGGATGACGTGGATCCCCACGATGCGGTGGCCGATGCTGTAACCGAGGGTGCCGACCAGCAGCGCCTGCTCGACGGCGAACACGGCAAGGGTGGCCCAGGAATCCCCGGCGAACGCGAAGTTGCTGATCAGCAGCGCGATTGCCCAGTCGATGCAGATAGCGACGATGCGCCGGCCGGCACGGGCAATGGACCCAGGCCCGGACTCGGGCAGGCCAAGCCGCTCCCCCGGATACTTCGAGATGCCGGATGTGTCCGGCCCGCTGAGCCATGAGCCTATGTCTTTGCGATCAACCACTATCCAAGACTATCGGCAATGGACGCTTCCGAGGATCTGTTCAGAGTGTGGACGCCCGGGGGCCACACTCTGGTCACGGATAGGCCACCTTGTGGACAGCGACTACCGTTTACCTGTCAGGGCGTTCTGTAACCTGCCGGAAACAAAGCGGACACCATGGGGAAATCCCGTGTCCTTAGGGTGGTAACAGTTGCTAGCGGCATAGGAGCGGGGTAGACGTTTGCGTTTTTCCCGCTGTCGGACTGCGCTGGACCACACGGCCTGACGGCCGAATCTTTCACATGCATAAGGAGCATAGATGTTCAAGACTGCGGACGAAGTCCTCAAGTTCATCAAAGACGAAGACGTAAAATTCGTCGATATTCGCTTCACCGACCTCCCTGGCGTTCAGCAGCACTTCAACGTGCCCGCCAAGAGCGTTGACGCGGACTTCTTCGTCAACGGCCAGCTCTTCGACGGATCTTCGATCCGCGGCTTCCAGGGCATCGCCGAGTCGGACATGCAGCTCATCCCGGACGTTACTACCGCGTTCCTCGACACGTTCCGCATTGAGAAGACCCTCGCGTTGAACTTCTCGATCGTGAACCCGCGCACCGGTGACCCCTACCACCGCGACCCCCGCGGCGTAGCAGAGAAGGCAGAGGCCTACCTGGCCTCCACCGGCATCGCCGACACCGCATTCTTTGCACCCGAGGCCGAGTTCTTCGTCTTCGACAACGTGCAGTACCAGTCCTCCCCGCAGGGCAGCTTCTACAAGATCGACTCCGAGGAAGCACACTGGAACACCGGTCGCGAGGAAGAGGGCGGCAACCTCGGCTACAAGACCCCGATCAAGGGCGGCTACTTCCCGGTCTCCCCCACCGACAAGCAGGCCGACCTCCGCGACGCCATGTGCATCGCCCTGGACGAAGCCGGCCTTGAGGTCGAGCGCAGCCACCACGAGGTCGGTTCCGCCGGGCAGGCTGAGATCAACTACAAGTTCACCACCCTGACCCACGCGGCTGATGACCTGCAGAAGTTCAAGTACGTCATCAAGAACACTGCCGACGCCTGGGGCAAGTCGGTCACCTTCATGCCGAAGCCGGTCTTCGGTGACAACGGTTCGGGCATGCACTGCCACCAGTCGCTGTGGAACGGTGGCGAGCCGCTCTTCTACGACGAAAAGGGCTACGCTGGCCTCTCGGACATGGCCCGCTGGTACATCGGCGGCCTGCTGAAGCACTCCTCAGCCGTGCTGGCCTTCACCAACCCGACGGTGAACTCCTACCGCCGCCTGGTCAAGGGCTTCGAAGCTCCGGTCAACATGGTCTACTCGCAGGGCAACCGCTCCGCCGGTATCCGTATCCCGATCACGGGCTCCAACCCGAAGGCCAAGCGCATCGAATTCCGCGCTCCGGACCCCTCCTCCAACCCTTACCTGGCCTTCGCTGCCCAGCTGATGGCCGGCATTGACGGCATCCGCAACCGCATCGAACCGCCGGCCCCGATCGACAAGGACCTCTACGAGCTCCCCGCCGAGGAAGCCAAGGACATCCCCAAGGCTCCGGGCACGCTCGAAGAGGCCCTGGATGCACTGGCCGAGGACAATGAGTTCCTCCAGGCCGGCGGCGTCTTCACCCAGGACCTGATCGACACCTGGATCGAGTACAAGTACGAGAACGAGATCCGTCCGCTCTCGCTGCGCCCGAACCCGTACGAGTTCGAGCTGTACTACGGCGTCTAACTAGAGGCTTTCCCAAAAGGGATTGCACGACGGCGGCCCCCACCTCCTGGTGGGGGCCGCTCGCTTTAAGCCGTCGGGGCCCGCGTACCGATTCAGCGCTTTCCGTACTTTCTGTGCACGGCCTGCTTGCTCACGCCGAGACACGTCGCGATAGCTTCCCACGACAACCCTGCCCGGCGCGCACGAAGTACCATTTCCGTCTCGGTGCGGGCCAGTTCCTTGCGCAGCTCGGCCACTTCGTACAGCGCCTCCGCCGGATCCTTGCCGCCCATCGAACCGATCAGTGTTCTCATCGGGCACCTCCTCGACGTCAACCCTAGTTGACAACCAGTTCCCAAGTCAACGAAAGTTGACGACATTGGGGCTTGAGGCTGCTTACCGACCCGCCGGAACGGAAGAAGTGGGTTTCTCTTGTAGCATGTGTCCCAAGTCCCTTCCCGGTCACGGCAAGGGCATTCTTTGGGGGAAAAATTGAAGAGATCTCTGTCGCGCGCGGCTTCTGCCGTCGGTGCCGCCATCATCCTGTCGACCGTCGGTTTTGCCGGCCCCGCCCAAGCCACTGCGGCGTGCTGGGATATTGGTGATGGGACGACGTGCCGCGACTACCGCGAAAGCGCCGCAGGCCTTGCCAAGGTTCGGGCGGCGCTCCAGCCGACTTTCACCGGCATCCTCAAGGCGGGGCAAACCCTCACATCCTCCCCAGGCCTGTGGCTCTTCGGCCAGGGGACCGAAACAAATACGCTGAAATACCAGTGGCTGCGCGACGGTGTCGGCATCCCCGGAGCCGTCGGGGAAAGCTACGAGATCGCGGGGTCCGACACCGGCCGGTCCATGGCGCTGCGCGTGACCGCTTCCGCCCCAGGGATGGATGACGGGGTGGAGACCACCCTGCCCTCCCCGAAGGTCAGTGGCGCAAACACGGCCGAGTACACGGCCCGGCCCGGCATCACCGGCGAAGTTCCGACCGTGTGGGGCTGGAACAGGGTCGGATTCACGCTGGAAGTCAGCAACCTGGGGACCTGGTCGCCCGGGTGGATGGCCTTGAAACTGCAGTGGCAGGCTGACGGCGTGGACATCGAGGGGGCCACCGCCGATACCTACACGATCAAGGTCCCGGACTTGGGCAAAATGGTCACCCTGAAGGTGACCGGCAGTTCGGCCGGCGTGCCAAGCCTGTCCATGTTCAACACAGCCCCGCCCGTCACTGCCGGCTTCATCGAGCCCACCGACGAAATGTGGCTGGCCGGCGGGAACAAGGTTGGCAACACGCTCAGTGTGGAACGCAGCCAGGGGTGGTACGCCGGCGGCGAACTGGTAACTCTTCTCTACCAGTGGGAGCGGGACGGCCAGGCGATCGCCGGGGCCACCGCAAGCACCTACACTGTCGTGGCCGCCGACGGCGGGCACTGGATCCGGGCGAAAGTCACCGCAACGGCACCCGGCTACAATCCGAACACCCAGACCTCGCTGTACAACGACATCGTCGCCGCGGACGGCGAGCTAGTCCCCGGCACCCAGCCCGCCCCGGCCCCGGCACCTTCCCC
>NZ_MQTS01000073.1:20079-25741 GCF_020532825.1 Arthrobacter sp. SO3 | reverse complement strand
GTCCCGGGTATGAATCCGGACCCGGTCCGGGCTAAATATCAGATGGCGTAACGAAGGATTCCGACCGCCTCCACAATGTCCGGCAGATCGGATCGCCGCACAGCGAGTACCCGGGCTCCCGTTCCGAGCGCCCGTCGGGGTGCAGAGCGACAAGATCCGACGAGTAGATCCGGTCGAGGACGCCACGCGCCGCTTCGGCCAATTCGGCCGGGGTCAGTTCGTCCGGGTTTCCCTCGATGACCTCGGGAGCGAGGTGGGCGTAGCCGGTGAGGTTGCGGTAGATGCTCGTCAGGGGCTCCGTCGCGGCGATCACAAGAGGCAAGGATTACCAGAACTCCGGGGCTTCCAGCAGCTCGTCGAGGAAGGTTTCTATCGCGGCGACCACGCCGAGGGTCACCAATACCGGATCAGCCCAGCATCGGACCCCGCGGAGTTCCGTGTCAACAGGCGGCGGTACTTGCCGCAAGGCGGTGTCGGGCACCCGGGGGTCAGTGCAACGGGTAAGCGACGTAGGCGAACCGCTCCGAGCCGGGGGACCAGCTGTTGACGTTGAGTGTTCCCTGGCCGCCGAAGGTGTGCCATGTGTGCAGCGGTGTGGTCCAGTCGCCGGCTGAGACAAGCACGACGTCGACCGGCAGGTCAGTGGGGTGGCCCACCGTGCCGCCGCGGAAACGGATGTAGCTGGCCAGCTGTCCGTCGGGGGCGAGGTGCGGGAACCAGTCGACGGTTTCGCTCGTCAGCAGGCGCTCAGGTTGCGCGGGCCGCCCGCTGCCGCCGTTTGCACTCAGCCTGGCAAGCTGGGCATGCCCCGGTTTGCTGGTGAAGGCTTCGGTGTTGAAGTACAGCCATTGGCCGTCCGGAGAGTACTCGGGACCGTCGCAGTGCCCGTCGACGTTCAGCGGGGTCGCGGCCCCACCGTTGGCGGGGAGGGTCATGAGCTTGCCCGGCTGGGCGAAGTTGCCGGCCTCGATGCCCACGTAGGCCAGTTCCTGCCCGTCCGGGCTCACTCCATGCAGGAAATGAAAGGACCCGTCGTTGTCGGTGATCCTCCCGGCCGCACCGCCGTCGAGTTCTGCGCGGTAGATGTGGCCATCATTCGCCGAGAGGAAGATGCCGGTGCCATCGGGCGCCAGGACGTGGTCGTTGTTCAGGTCCGGGATCCCGGTGAGGGGCACTTGGCTGATAGTCCGGCTCTCGACGTCGAAGCGCCACATCTTCCCGGTGCCGTTCAGGATCAGTGCCGCGCCGTCAAGAGTCCAGTTCGGCGCCTCAAGGAGCACGTCCACAGTGGAGAACACCAGTTCGCATTCACCGGTGACGGACGCGATCCACACCTCGCAGCGCTGGCCGGGCAGAAGCTGGCGCGGTGTGATGGTGGTTTTCGCGGCGGTTGTGCGCCTGACGGACGTGGGCGGGCCATCCGGCATGACCAGGCTCCTGACGATGACAACTGTGGACGGTGGACCGTTACTGCATGAACGCCGCGTCGAAGGAGGTGTTCGACGCCGGGAAGTCGTACTTCTTCAGCGCGGCGAGGGCTTCGGGTGCGCCGTGGAGCCGGTCCATGCCGGCGTCCTCCCATTCGATCGAAATGGGCCCGGTGTAGCCGATCGCGGCCAGGGCGCGGAAGGACGACTCCCACGGCACGTCGCCGCGGCCGGCGGAAACGAAATCCCAGCCCCGGCGCGGGTCGCCCCAGGGCAGGTGCGAGCCCATCACGGTGTTCCGGCCGGTGGGGCGAAGCTTCGTGTCCTTGCAGTCCACGTGGTAGATCCGGTCCTTGAAGTCCCAGATGAACGAGACCGGGTCGATGCCCTGCCACATGAAGTGGGAGGGGTCCCAGTTCAGCCCGAACGCTTCGCGGTGGCCGATCGCTTCGAGGGTGCGCACGGTGGTCCAGTAGTCGTAGGCAATCTCGGAGGGGTGGACCTCGTGGGCGAAGCGGACCCCGCATTCGTCGAAGACGTCCAGGATCGGGTTCCAGCGCTCGGCGAAGTCCTGGTAGCCGGCCTCGATCACTTTTTCCGGGACGGGCGGGAACATCGCGACGTACTGCCAGATGGAGGAGCCAGTGAAGCCGACCACTGTGTCCACGCCGAGGGCTTTGGCGAGCCGGGCGGTGTGCTGCATTTCCTCGGCGGCGCGCTGCCGGACGCCTTCGGGGTCGCCGTCGCCCCAGACCCTGGCCCCCACGATGGCCTCGTGCCGGAAATCGATCGGGTCATCGCAGACGGCCTGGCCCTTGAGGTGGTTGGAGATGGCCCAGACCTTGAGGTTGTACTTCTGAAGCACGGCGAGCTTGGCCTCGACGTAGCCGGGCTCGTCCCAGCGCCAGGCGTCCAGGTGGTCACCGGACACGGCGATTTCCAGGCCGTCGTAGCCCCAGCCGGACGCCAGCTTCGCGACTTCCTCGAAGGGCAGGTCGGCCCACTGGCCGGTGAACAGGGTGTACGGGCGGGCCATGTCAGGCTCCTTCGGGGAAGGCGGTTGGTGCGGGGGAAGCAGGTGCGGCGGCGGGGACGCCGGCCAGCTGGATGATGGAGCTCTTGGCCGCCGCACTTTCCTCCACCGCGGCCAGAATACGCTGGACTGTCAGTCCGTCCTCGAACGACGGCGAGGGCTGGCTTCCGCTGCCAATCGCGACGAGGAAGTCACGGATTTCATGGGTAAAGGTGTGCTCCCAGCCGATCACGTGCCCCTGCGGCCACCAGGCGGCGGCGTAGGGGTGCTCGGGCTCATTGACCAGGATGCGCCGGAAGCCCTGTTCCCGGGCCGGGACGGTGGCGTCCAGGAAGCCCAGTTCGTTCAGGTCTTCGAGGTCGAACAGGATGGACCCCTTGTTGCCGTAGATCTCCAGTTTGAGTGAGTTCTTCCGGCCGGTGGCCACCCGGGAGACCTCCACCGAGGCGACGGCCCCTGAGGCGAGAGAGAGCGTGGCCCAGGCGGCGTCGTCGACCGTCACCTCTTCAAGACCGTCCCGGCCGGGGCGGTGCGAGGTGAAGGTGTGCAGCCGGCCCGAGACCTCCGTAACCTGGTCCCCGAGCAGGAACAGCACCTGGTCGATGGCGTGGGAGGCAATGTCCCCCAGCGCACCGGACCCGGCGGTGTCCTTGTTCAGCCGCCATGTCAT
This sequence comes from Arthrobacter sp. SO3, assembly GCF_020532825.1. Taxonomy (GTDB): domain Bacteria; phylum Actinomycetota; class Actinomycetes; order Actinomycetales; family Micrococcaceae; genus Arthrobacter. The sequence goes on along the minus strand of NZ_MQTS01000073.1, from coordinate 22,611 downwards.
GGGCGACTCAGGGTCCACGAGCCAGTCCTGCAGATAGGCCACCCGGACGTGCCGGATCACACCCAGCCGGCCCTCGACGATCAGTTCCCGGGCCAGGGCGAGGGCAGGGATGCGCCGGTAATTGAACCCGACCATGGACTGGACGCCCTGGTTGCGGGCCGATTTCGCCGCAGCGGTCATCGACTCGGCTTCCGCCAGGGTGTTGGCCAGCGGCTTCTCCACCAGCACGTGCTTGCCGGCGGCGAGGGCTGCGACGGCGATCTCCGCGTGCATAAAGCCCGGGGCGCAGATGTCCACGATCTGGATGTCGTCGCGGTTGATCACCGAGCGCCAATCCGTGGAGGACTCCGCCCAGCCGTACTTGGCGGCGGCCTCGGCGACTCCGGCCGCGTCCCTTCCGACCAGGACACGCTGGTCGAAGTCCGGCACGTCGAAGTAGCTGGCCACATTGCGCCAGGCGTTCGAGTGGGCCTTGCCCATAAACGCGTAGCCGATCATGGCCACGCCCAGCGGCGATCCGGTGCCGGCTGGGGGCCCGGGCGGGGCAGGGTTGTCCGTGGATTCTTGGGAAGTCATGACGGTTCCTAGAGGGTGGAAGCGGTGGGGTCCCAGTCCTCGGGGAGGGCTGCGGAGGCGGGGGCGTAGCTTTCGACGTCGATGAAGGTTCCGGATTCCATCGACTCCGAGATGGAGACCATGGTGTCCAGGACGTGGTAGGCGAGGTTGCCGGTGGCGCGGTGCGGAACCCCGGCGCGGATGGAGCGTGCCATGTCCAGCACGCCCATGCCGCGGCCCTGGCTCGGGCCGGTTGCAGGGATGACCGTCCACTCTTCGTCGCCGGCCCGCCAGAGGCGCAGCTCGCCGTCGAAGTGGTTGGGATCCGGAAGGGAGATGGTGGCTTCGGTGCCGGTGATCTCGACAAACCCCATCCGCTGCCGGGGGGATTCGAAGCTGAACACGCTGTGCGAGGACTGGCCGTTCTCGAACTGGGCCATCGCGCTGACGTGGGTGGGAACCTCGACCGTGAATTCCTCGCCGGCTTTCGGCCCGGACCCAATAACCCGGACTTCCTTGGACTTGGAGCCGACGGCGGCCACCTTGCGGATGGAGCCGAAGGTCTGCACCAGCGCGGTGAGGTAGTACGGTCCCATGTCGAACAGGGGTCCGGCGCCGTACTGGAAGAGGAAGGCCGGGTTGGGGTGCCAGGATTCCGGGCCCGGGGTCTGGAACGTGGTCATCGCCGTCAGCGGGATGCCGATGTCGCCGCGTTCAATCAGCCGCCGCGCGGTCTGGAGCCCCGCGCCGAGGAACGTGTCGGGGGCGCAGCCCAGCCGGATTCCGGCGGCGTCTGCCGCCTTGAGCAGCCCGAGCCCGGAGTCGCGGTCCAGGGAGAACGGCTTTTCGGTCCAGACGTGTTTGCCCGCGTTAACGGCGGCCGTGGCCACCTCCACATGGGCCGCGGGGATGGTCAGGTTGACGATGATTTCCACGTCGGGATGGTTCAGGGCCGCGTCCACCCCGCCTGATTCCGCGATGCCGTACTCCTTGGCGCGCGCGGCGGCGGCATCCTCAAAAAGGTCGGCGATGACGTGGACCTTAAGGTCGGGGAAGACCGTCAGGTTATCGAGGTACTGCTTGCTGATGTTGCCGGCGCCGATGACGGCGACCCCCACCGGGCCGCGGCGGGAACCTGCGCCGCTCATGCGCGTGCGCCTTCGCTGGCTTCAGCGTTCAGGTACGCCAGGCTCTCCGCGATGCCCTCGAAGATGTCGCCGGAGTAGTCGTCGAACTCCACGACGCCTACTTCCAGGGACTTGGCGGCGCCGATGACGTCCCAGACGGCGATCTTGCCCTGGCCCGCGGGCTGCTGGGCCTTGGTGTCCGTGTTGAGCGGGCCGTCCTTGATGTGGATGAACTTCACCCGGTCGCCGAGTTTGGTCAGGATGTCGACGGGGTCCTGGCCGCCCACGGCAACCCAGTAGGTGTCCACTTCAAGGACCAGTTCAGGGTCCAGCAGGCCGGCGAAGTACTCGAGCGCGGTCTGGCCCTCGATGGTGGACTCGAGCTCCCAGGCGTGGTTGTGGTAACCGACCCGGATGCCGTACTCGGCGCCCTTTTTCGCGGCGGCATTGAGCTTGGCCGCGGTGGCCTGGATATCCCCGGCGGACCGCCAGTGCTCGGCCGGGAGGTAGGGGTCGATCACCGTGGTGATGCCGAGTTCCTTGGCCGCGGCGAAGATTTCGTCCTGGTCCTGGCTGAGCAGGGGAGCGTGGCCGGACGGTGCGGTGAGGCCGTTCTCCTTGAGCGCCGCGCCCAGTTCCTTGGCCGTGGCCACGAAGTTGTAGGGCTCAACCTGGGTGAAGCCGATGTCGGCCACCTTCTTGATGGTGCCCGGCAGGTCTTCCTGGATGGCGTTGCGGAGGGTGTACAGCTGGAGTGAGTAAGACATTGCGTTCCTTTGCGGGAGTCGGTTTGTTCTCAAGTGTTTGGGCGGCCTGGCTGCAGGCCGGCCGCCTTCGGGGGCTGAAGGCC
>NZ_MQTS01000073.1:0-20041 GCF_020532825.1 Arthrobacter sp. SO3 | reverse complement strand
GAGGGATCCGCCGATACCGCCGACGCTGAAGTACTTGTTCAGGGTGGCGAAGACGATCACCGGCGGGAGCATCATGATCACGGCCAGGGCCATCACCGAGGTCCAATCGGTTTGGTTCTGCTGGAAGAAGGACTGGACGCCCATGGGGAGGGTGAAGACCTCGTTGGAACGGAGGAAGACGATGGCCACGAGGTAGTCGTTCCAGGCCAGCAGGAAGGCGAAGATCGCGGTGGAGAGGATGCCGGGGAGGCTGTTGCGGAGGACCACTTTAGTGAAGGATCCGAACACGGAGCAGCCGTCGATCCAGGAGGCCTCTTCGAGGCTGATGGGGATGGAGTCGAAGTAGGCAGCCATCATCCAGGTGGCCACGGTCATTGTGGAGCCCACGTAGATGATGGTAATGCCCAGCAGGTTGTCCACCAGCCCCATGCCGGCGAAGAGGATGAACAGCGGGACCACCGAGGTGATGATGGGCAAGGACTGCATGACGAACAGCAGCAGGGAGTAGCCGGAGACTGCCTTGCTGCGGCCGCGGGAGAGGACGTACCCCGCGGGGGCGGCGACGGCCACGGAGACCGTGACAGTGGCGAGGGTGGTGATGAGGCTGTTCTGCAGCCAGGTGGCAGCGAGGGTGCCGGAGAACACCTTGGCGAGGTTCTCGAAGGTCGGGCCCGTGGCGGTGCTCGTGGGGCCCGGGGTGAAGGCCAGTGCCACGGTGACCATGATGGGGACGAGAACCAGCGCCGTGATGGCCAGGATCCCAGCGAACCTCCACCACTGGCCGCGGTGGCCGGCTTCGGACAGGACGCGGCGGTTCTTGGCTGGGCCGGCGACGCCGAGGACGGGGCCGGACTCGGGATGGGCGTGGACTGCTGCGCTCATTATTCGACGCTCGACTTTCGGATCTGGCGGTACAGGAGGACGGAGATGACCACCAGGGTCATGGTCATGAGGAAAGCGATGGCCACGCCGGGGCCGGTGGCGAAATCCTGGAAGACGGTGCGGTAGGCCAGGACTACCAGGGACGTGGTGGCGCTGACCGGGCCGCCGCCGGTGAGCAGGTAGATGGTGGGGAAGTCGTTGACACAGAAGATGGTCATGAGGATCCAGCTGATGTACGTGGAGCGGGCGATCAGCGGGAGGGTGATCTGGCTGAACTGCTGCCAGGGGGTGGCGCCGTCCATGCTTGCCGCCTCGTAGACCGTGGTGTCCACCGAGGCCAGCGCGGCGGAGATCATCATCATCATGAACGGGAAGCTGACCCAGACTTTGAACACCATCACGGTGATGGCCGCGAGGTGGGGATCGGCGAGGAACAGCGGCGTTCCCAGGCCGAGGTTCCGGAACAGGGACGGGACCAGGCTGTCCGGGGTGGCGACCAGCCAGTTCCACGCTGTGGAGGAGACCACGATGGGTACGACCCAGGGCAGGAGCAGCAGGACCTTGAAGGTTCCGCCCGCGGGGATCTTCGTCCGGAGCAGCAGGGCCAGGCCCAGGCCGACAAGCCACGACCCGAACACGCCGACGATGGTGAAGAGCAGGGTGAACTGTGCCGCTTTCCAGAACGCCGGTGAGGACAGGACGGTGGCGAAGTTCTCCCCGCCTACGAAGTTGCCGGTCTCGATCAGGGAACCGTCGTGTGTGGCCTGCACACCGGCGTGGATGAGGGGGTAGCCGTGAATGAGGACGAGCAGGATGACTGAGGGCAGCAGGAGCCAGAAGAATGTCCGGCTGGTCTGCGCGCTGAGCTTGCTCTTGCGGTTTGCGGTGCCTCCGGGCCCGCCGGGGGCGACGCCCCGGCGGGCCCGGCTGAGGCCGGGTTCAGCTGTAGTCAGTGCCATGGGAAGGACCGCTTACTTCTTAATGACGGATTTGAGGCTGGACTCGAAGGTCTGCAGGGCGGACTTGGCGTCAGACTGGCCGGTCAGGATGGTCTGGGTGAACTGGTTCAGGGCCTGGCCGCCGTCAAGGGCCGCGAGGTTGGCGTTGAGGGTGTTGCCCTGGGACGCGAAGGTCTTGGCGATGGGCTGCCAGTCCTTGACGATCTTGACGTTGTTGGGATCATCGGCAAACTCGGGGATTTCCGTGATCGATTTGAAGACCGGCAGGGCAGACATCAGCTTCTGGCGCCACAGTTCCTTGAGCTGGCCCAGGTAGTACACCAGGAAGGCCTCGGACGCTTCCTGCGACGGAGTGTTCTTGTACATCATGATGTTGTTCGGGAAGACGATGGTGGCCTTGTCGCCGTGCGGGCCGGTGATGGGATCCGCGACCAGCAAGTCTCCGGAAGTGTCGCCGACGCGCTGAGGAACGTTTACCTGGAACAGGCCAAACCCGGCTTTCTTGTCCTTCCATTGCGCCGACATGTTGTCGGTGGTGTAGCTGACCGCAGCGGGATCGACGATTCCGTTGGAGACCAGTTCCAGAATGAATTCAATGGCTTCGACGTTGCGGTCGTTCATCAGGTCCAGCTCGCCTTCCTTGGTGAAGACGCCGCCGCCGTTGTTGACCATCATCATGATCATGGAGTGGTTGCCGTAGTTATTGCCTGCGCCCGCGCCGGTGGTGAAGCCGAAGGCGCCGATCTTCTTCAGTGCCTTGCCGGCTTCCAGGAGGGATGGCCAGTCGGTGGGAAGGCCGACGCCAGCCTGCTCAAAGAGCGACTTGCGGTACCAGAACACGCGCATGTCCAGCTGCCACGGCACCGCCACGTAGCCCTTGTCGGACTTGAAAGGCTCCAGGACGCCGGGCAGGAAATCGGCGAACTGGCCGTTCTCCTTCAGCTTGTCAATGACCTTGTCGGCGTAGGCGATCTGCCCCTGCTGCTCAAACTGGAAGGCCTGGAACCCGCCGCCGGTGGAAACCGCGGGCCCGGTCTTGGACGCGATGGCCGAGGAGAAGGTCTGGTAGAAGTTGTTCCACTGGATGGTCTGGTAGCTGGCCTTGAGGTTCCCCGAGGCCGGTGCGTAGCCCTCCGCGATGTTCTTGGCGGCCTCGTTGTAGGCGGGAGTGGCCCACGGCATGTCCCAGAACTTGACCACGCCGGTCGCCGAGCTTTGGGAGGCGGAGCCGCCGCCGCAGGCAGCGAGCAGCGGAGCGGCGCCTGCGGCGGCGGCGAAGCCCAGGAACCCCCGTCGGGAGAAGGCGGTGGATGTTGCGGAGGACTTAATGGTCACGATTATTTCCTTTCAGGATCCGGCTGTTGCTTGCCGGTCCATCTCGACATTGAGTTGATGCGGAATCTGCTGCTGGTACTGCGGGTGGAGCTGGCTAGTCGTTGAGTCGGGCGATGAGGGACGTGAGGGCGGCAAACTGCTGCAGGTCGGTGGACGACTCGCCTGCCTGGAGCAGCTGGCGGATCCGCCGCCAGCTGTGCCGGTGGGCGGATTCGTAGATCGTGGGAAGTGTGGTGGCCCCCTCCGCGGTCACCGAGCGGATCTCCGCTGGCCACGCCGCGGCGGGATCGGGCACGGTGATGTCAGCCCGGCCGGCGGAGGTGAGGAAGGAGATGGTCGCAGTGGCCGGGACGGACGCGGTGGTGATCCCCTGCAGGGCTGCGGGAGCGCCATTGGCCAGTTTCCCGACCAAGGTGTAGCCGTGGCCGCTGCGCTGGATCACTCTGAGCCCGTCAGGTTCGACGCCGGTCTGCAGGAGCGCAGCCAGATGCTCGGCCAGTAGCGCCAGGGGGTCATCGCCCGGCGCGCCGTAGGCAACGGAGTCCAGCAGGACGCAGTCCGCCACAGCGGCCGCGATCACCGCGCGCGCGGCGTCGTGGGAGGCGGCGATCGCCGGGTTCCCCGCCCAGCGCTGATCCAGAACGACGACGGCGCCGCTCGCGGCCGCCGTTTGCGCCAGGGCCGTGGGGTCCTCGGCGGCCGGGTCTGAGACCACGACGCCGCGGGAACCGGCGCGGATCGCCTCGGCGGCCCGGCCGGTCCAGCCTTCGTGGCCGGCGACGGCGGTGACCTCCGGGGCGGCTGTTGCCGGGTCAGTGGCCGGGGTAAAGGAAGCGGGAAGGGACGCAATGACGGCGGCGACAGCGCCGGCGGTCTCGGCTTCGGGAGTGGCATAGACGGAGATCAAGGTGCTCATGCCATGGACTCCTCGGGTGCGGGTGCGGGTGCGGGTGCGGGTGCGGGTGCGGGTGCCGGGTTGGCGGCGCGGTCGGCGGCGGCGCCGGCAATGGCGAGGGCAAACTCCAGATCGTGGAGCAGGGTGTCCGCGCCGGGCGCGGGCGCGGTGCCGCGGGCGATGTCGGCGAGCCGGCGCCATTCGCCCTCATAGCCGTTGTGGCCGAACGGGCCGAGGACCGTCGTCGTGCCTGCCCGCCGGATCCGCGCGGTGGCGGATCCGGCGTGTACATAGGACGGGGTGAAGTCGATGCTGAGGCTGGCGTTGTCGCCGATCGCTTCGAAGGTCCAGGCCGGCTCCCAGGTGCTGTTCATAGCGGCCCGGAGTTCAATGGCCACTGCCCCGGCGCGGAGGGAAATCAGGTAGCCGAAGGGGTTCACGGTCTCTGCGTGCAGGACTTCAACGGATGCGAAGTCCGGCGCGAACCTGCGGACGAGGGGCAGATCGTGGATCGCCAGGCCCATCACGCCGCCGGTGATCATGGCCCGGAGGGCCGCGTCGTCCATGGGGCCGCGGGACGGGGCGGGAACGCGTCCCACGATTTCGGTGGCGAAATCCTCGAACCGCGGGTTGGGCGGCAGGACTATCGATGACCGTACCGTGTGGACCTGGCCGGACAGGTCCGCCCAGGGGGACTCGGCGGCCAGCCAGCCCGGGTCGAAGGTGTGCATGGCGCCGACAATGATGGGCACCCCGGTTTCGGCGGATACCGCGGAGATGGCTGCGGCTTCTTCCCCGTTCATCGCGAAGGGTTTCTCACACAGGACCGCTTTTTTGCCGGCCCGGCAGGCTGCAATCACCTGCGCGGCGTGGAACTGGTGCGGGCTGCAGATGGCGACGATGTCGACGGCGGGGTCGGCCAGCAGTTCCTCCACCGTGGTGCTGAAGCGTGCCCCCACCCGGGCCGCCACGGATTCCGCGACGTTGGGGTCCACGTCCATCACGTGGCGGACTTCAAGGATGTCCCGGAGCCGTGCCAGGGAGGGCAAGTGGATTGCCTGCGTCACGGGACCGGACCCCAGGATCCCGACGCCCAGGGGCGACGGTGCTGCTTGCGGTTGGCTAGACAACTTCGATACCCCTTTGTATTCGCTGAACTGCTGCATCCTCGTGAGGCCACAGCGTCCAGTGATCTGCCTCACACCCCAAGCTAGAACTACTTTTGTCGATCGTCAAGCAAAAGTTGCAAACTATGTTACAAACTTTCTGAAGCGTGACATGCATAAGAACTTCGTGCTATCACTAACTCATGAGTACGACCACCGGCATCGAATCCGCAGCCCCCGACGCCGCCGGCAGCCTGTCCCGTGCCGGAGACCTGTTCCAGCTGCTGCGCGACGGCAAGGCCCGCACCCGCGCCGAGCTGGCCCTCACCACCGGCCTGGCCCGTTCCACCGTCGCCTCCCGCATCGATGCGCTGATGCACTCCGGTCTGGTCGGACCGGCGGGCGAGGCCAGCTCCAGCGGCGGCAGACCGCCGTCGCGCTTTGCCTTCAACCCCGCCGCCCGCGTTGTGCTGGCGGTCGACGTGGGCGCCACTCACCTGATCATCGCCGTCACGGACCTGAACGGAACCGTGCTGGCGGAGCGGCGGCTGACCCAGGACGTCGCCGATGGCCCGGTGACGGTGCTGGACCGGGTGGTGGCGGAAGGGAACCAGCTGCTCAGCCAGGCCGGCCGCGGCAAGGACGTCCTCGCCGGCATCGGCATCGGCCTGCCCGGCCCCGTGGAACACGCCACCGGCATGCCGGTGAAGCCTCCGATCATGCCCGGGTGGGACGGCTTCGACGTCGTCCGGCACGTCCAGCGCTCGCTGCCGGTCCCCGTGCTGGTGGACAACGACGTCAACATCATGGCCCTGGGCGAGCAGAGTGCCTACTGGCCGGAACACGACAACTTCCTCTTCATCAAGGTCGCCACCGGCATCGGCGCCGGGATCATCAGCAGCGGACAGCTCCAGCGGGGCGCCAACGGCACCGCGGGCGACCTCGGCCACGTCCGGGTGCCGCGTGGCGACAACGTGCTTTGCCGCTGCGGCAACTACGGCTGCCTGGAGGCGCTCGCCTCCGGCCCCGCCGTCGCGCATGCCCTCACTCTTCAGGGCCTGCAGGCAGACAACGGTGGCGACGTGCTGCGGCTCGTGGCCGAGGGAAACCTGCAGGCGATCCAGGCCCTGCGCCAGGCCGGCCGGGACCTGGGCGACGTCCTGGCCACCGTCGTGAACCTGCTCAATCCCTCCGTCATCGTGATCGGCGGAAGCCTGGGGCAGGCCGGCGAACACCTCATGGCTGGGGTCAGGGAGGTGGTCTACCGGCGCTCGCTGCCGCTGGCCACCACCCACCTGCGGATCGGCCTGTCCATGGCGGGGGACCAGGCCGCCATCCTGGGCGCCAGCCAGATGGTCACGCAGTACGTGCTCTCGCCCGCGGTGATCGAGGCAACCCTGCAGGCCGCGGGCTGACGGCTGCCATCTGCGTAGGTGTCACATTCGCCGGGTCCGGTCCGGGCACGTGATAGCAATGGGACTGATGAAAGCATATTTCTGCCCGCCGGCTGAGCCGCGGCACCCATGAGCGAGAACGTCTTGGCGAAGGTCCCGCGCAGCTGGATCCTGATGGCCGCCATTGGGCTCATCGCCTTGAACATGCGCGGTCCGTTCGTGGCCGTGGCGCCTGTGGTCGGCCTGATGCAGGCGGAACTCGGCTTTTCCCCCGTGGAACTCGGCCTGCTGACCGGCATCCCGGTGTTGTGCTTCGCCCTTGCCGCGCCCCTCGCTTCGTTCGCCGGGCGCAAGCTCGGCGCGGAAGTCGCCATCACCCTCACCCTCGTGGGTGTCCTGCTGGGCGTGATGGTGCGTTCGGCGGGCAACGGTGCCATGGTCATGCTCGGCACGGTGATTCTGGGCATCGCCATCACGATCGGCAACATTGCCGTCCCGCTGATTATCCGGCGCGACTTCGCTCCCGCCCGGCAGGCCACGGCCATGGGCATCTACACCGCTGCCCTGAACATCGGCTCCTTTATCACCGCCATGGTGATGGCGCCGCTGGCCGAGCTGCTGGGGTGGCGGCTGGCCCTGGCCGCCAGCGGGCTCTTCGCCGTCGCCGCGTTCGTGGCCTGGGTGCTCGCCTTTGGCCGGCAGGCGTTCCGGCCCGAACCGGTTCCCGCCCCGGCTCCCGCACGCGCCGGGATCAAGCCCGCGTCGCGCTGGATCACAGTCGGGCTGACCGCAGGCTTCGCCGGGCAGGCATTTTCCTACTACGGCGTGACTGCCTGGCTACCTAGCATCCTCGCGGACGAACTCGGCATGACGGCCGCGCAGGCGGGCGCCGGGTCCTCGCTGTTCCAGATTTTCGCCATCGTGGGTGGGCTGGGCGTTCCGCTCGCGGCCCGTCTTGCCAGTACGACGACGGTCGGACTCACTCTGGGGGTGCTGTGGTTGACGGTTCCGGTGGGCCTCCTGCTGGCGCCGGAGCTGTGGTGGCTGTGGTCTTCGCTTGGCGGCGTCGCCCAGGGCGGCGGCATCACGCTGATCTTCATCGCCATCATCCGGCTGGCCCGGGACCAGGCCTCGGCCGGCAGGATGTCCGCCGTCGTGCAGGGCGCGGGCTACGCCTTCGGTGCAGCGGCCCCCACCCTGCTGGGTTACGTGAACGGCGTCTCGGGATCGTGGACCGGGCCGCTGTTGATGGTGCTCGGCTCCGTGTCGATGTTCATCCTCGGGACCGCGCTTTCCCTCCGGCACGTCCCCAAGCCGCACTGAGCCCCGCCGCTGCCCCTCAAGCTGCACTGAGCCCCGCCGCCTTTGCCACGCCAGCGCGCCGAGGTGACAGTTAAGGCCCATGTTCACGAGGAACATGGGCCTTAACTGTCACCTCGACGCCGTTGTCGAGTTTACTGAGGGGGTCTTCCGTCGCTGGGCCACCGCCCCGGATCTCGGGGGTGCCTGTTGCGAAGGGCATGGCAGCCCAGCAGACGGAAATCTATACCTTCCTTGGTGCTCCCGTACCGACCTTAGGCGGGGACGAGGGTGGGGTCGTCGCTGGGGATGTCGCCGCCGTCGCGCGCTTCATGCAGGAACCGGTCGTACGCCGGAAGCGTCAGGAAGGCAGGGAACGACGGGGTGAGCGTGACTTCCTCGAAAATGTCCCGCGCATCGGCGAAGCGGTCGCCCTCGAAGCGTTCCAGCCGGGCGAACTCCTCGTCCAGCATGTCCTCGACCCATTCGCGGGTGATGACGTCGCCGTGGTCCGTGATGGCGCGGGAGAAGATCCACTGCCACAGCTGCGAGCGGGAGATCTCCGCGGTGGCGGCGTCCTCCATCAGGTTGTGGATGGCGACGGCGCCATTGCCGCGGAGCCAGGACTCGATGTAGCGGATGCCGACCTCGATGTTGTTCCGGATGCCCTGCTCGGTGATGGTGCCGGTGGTGGAGGCGATGTCGAGCAGTGCGCGGTCGTCCGGGATGACATCCTCGCGCAGCCGGTCCAGCTGGTTAGGGCGGTCGCCGAGGACGCCGTCGAACACCTCGCGGCAGACCGGAACCAGGTCCGGGTGGGCCACCCAGGAACCGTCGAAGCCGTCGCCGGCCTCGCGGGTCTTGTCCGCGCGGACCTTCTCGATGGCGATCGCGTTGGCTGCCGCGTCCTTGCGGTTGGGGACGGCTGCGGCCATCCCGCCGATTGCCATGGCGCCGCGCTTGTGGCAGGCCCGGACCAGCTGTTCGGTGTAGGCGCGCATGAACGGCTGGGTCATGGTGACCTGGCTGCGGTCCGGCAGGACGAAGCGCGGGCCGCGGGTGCGGAAGTTCTTGATCAGCGAGAAGATGTAGTCCCAGCGGCCGGCGTTCAGGCCCGCGGCGTGGTCGCGCAGTTCGTAGAGGATCTCCTCCATTTCGAAGGCGGCCGTGATGGTTTCGATCAGCACAGTGGCGCGGATGGTGCCCTGCGGGATGCCGAGGAGGTCCTGGGCGAGGATGAAGATGTCGTTCCACAGGCGGGCTTCGAGGTGGTTCTCGATCTTCGGCAGGTAGAAGTACGGGCCCTTGCCCTGGGCGATCAGGCGGCGCGCGTTGTGGAAGAAGTACAGGCCGAAGTCCACGATGCCGCCGGCAATCGGGGTGCCGTCAATGAGCATGTGCTTTTCCGGCAGGTGCCAGCCGCGGGGCCGGACCACGATCGTGGGCAGCTCGCCGGCGGGGCGGAGCTTGTACTCCTTGCCCTCGGGAGAGGTGAAGTCGATCCGGCGCTCCAGCGCGTCGGTGAGGTTGAGCTGGCCCTGGATGACGTTGCGCCACGACGGGGTGGAGGAGTCCTCCATGTCCGCCAGCCACACCTTGGCGCCGGAGTTCAGCGCATTGATGGTCATCTTCTTGTCCACCGGGCCGGTGATCTCGACCCGGCGGTCCTCCAGGCCCGGAGCCGGGGGAGCAACGCGCCATTCGGTGTCGTTCCGGACCGACTCGGTCTCGCGGAGGAACCGCGGGTCCTGGCCCTTGCCGATCTGCTGGCGGCGGTCCCGGCGGGCCTGCAACAGCTCCATCCGCCGTCCCTTGGTCGCCTTGTGCAGCTTGGCGACAAATGCCAAGGCGTCAGGAGTCAGGACCTCGCTCTGCCGGCAAATCGGCTGTGCGGTCAACGTAACCCCGTTGATGGTGAAGTTGTCTGTGAAGCTGTTCATGGGAGTTGCTCCTTGAATGTCCGCCGTTGCCCTATCACTTTTGGTCTCCAAAGAAGGCCGATGGGGACCAAAAGTGATAGGGCAACGGGCGGGAAAAGCTGGGGATTAGTGGAACTGGCCTTCTTCGGTGGATCCCACCAGAGCCAGGGTGGATGCGTTCGGGTTGAGCGCGGTTGCGATGTCGTCGAAGTAGCCGGTGCCGACTTCGCGCTGGTGCTTGGTCGCGGTGTAGCCGCGGGATTCGGAGGCGAATTCCTTCTCCTGCAGCTCGACGTAGGCGCTCATGCCTTCACGGGCGTAGCCGTGGGCGAGATCGAACATCGAGTAGTTCAGGGCGTGGAAGCCGGCCAGGGTGATGAACTGGAAGGTGAAGCCCATGGCGCCGAGTTCGCGCTGGAACTTGGCGATCGTGGCGTCGTCGAGGTGCTTCTTCCAGTTGAACGACGGGGAGCAGTTGTAGGAGAGCATCTGGTCCGGGAAGTCGGCCTTGACGGATTCGGCGAACTTGCGGGCCAGCTCCAGGTCCGGGGTACCCGTTTCCATCCAGATGAGGTCGGAGTAGGGGGCGTAGGCCTTGGCCCGTGCGATGCAGGGTTCGATCCCGTTGCGGACCTTGTAGAAGCCCTCAGCGGTGCGCTCGCCGGTGACGAATTCCTTGTCGCGGTCGTCGACGTCGGAGGTGATCAGGGTGGCTGCCTCGGCATCGGTGCGGGCGATGATGACGGACGGGGTGCCTGCGACGTCGGCGGCCAGACGGGCGGCGTTCAGGGTGCGGACGTGCTGCTGGCTGGGGATCAGGACCTTGCCGCCGAGGTGGCCGCATTTCTTCTCCGAGGCGAGCTGGTCTTCCCAGTGCACGCCCGAGGCGCCGGCCTGGATCATGGACTTCATCAGCTCGTAGGCGTTCAGCGGGCCACCGAAGCCGGCCTCGGCGTCGGCGACGATCGGGACCATCCAGTCCTCGACGGTCTGGATGCCTTCGGAGAACTCGATCTGGTCGGCGCGGAGCAGGGCGTTGTTGATGCGGCGGACCACGGTGGGGACCGAGTTGGCCGGGTAGAGGGACTGGTCCGGGTAGGTGTGGCCGGAGTTGTTGGCGTCCGCGGCGACCTGCCAGCCGGAGAGGTAGATGGCGCGGAGGCCGGCCTTGACCTGCTGCACGGCCTGGTTGCCGGTCAGGGCGCCCAGGGCGTTGGTGTACTTGCCTTCCTTGTGCTCCCCGGTGAGCTGCTTCCACAGCTTCTCCGAGCCGCGGCGGGCCAGGGTGTGCTCCTCGGAGACGCGGCCGCGGAGGCGGACGACGTCGGAGGCCTTGTAGTCCCGAGTGACACCTTCCCAGCGCGGGTTGGCAGCCCACTCGAGCTCCAGTGCGGCGGCCTGCTCTTCGGGCGTCTGGGTGGGCTCAAATGCTGCAGTCATCTTTGTCTCCTTAGTGGGGCCCCGGGCCGGCTGTACTGCTTCCTCGCAGTGCGACTGGCGGATCCGGTGCGGTGTAACTTTTCCGTAAGACCTACTTTTCTGTACTTTCAAGGAGCTTTCTAGACCAATTGAGTGGAAAGAAATGCACTTCTTCGCGTATTCTCAAGAAATGCACCCCGCCAGTTGGAATCGCCCCGCCTCCGTCGCCTCGCCCGCCGTCCCGGAGGTGGACGTCATCAGCATGGGCCGCCGTGTCCGCCACCTCCGCAAGGCCGCCGGACTCACGCTCGATGACCTGAGCGCCACGGTGGGAACGGCCCCCAGCCAGCTGAGCCTGATCGAGAACGGCAAGCGCGAACCCAAACTCGGCCTGCTCCAGCAGCTCGCCGCGGCCCTCGGCGTCAGTATCGACGAGCTGCTCGGTGCGGAACCGCCCAACCGCCGCGCCGCCCTGGAGATCGAGCTGGAACGCTATCAGCGCAGCCCAATCTACGAGTCCTTGAAACTGCCCAAGATCCGCATCAGTTCGCGGCTCCCGATGGACGTGCTGGAGTCCATGGTGGGTCTGCAGCACGAGCTGGAACGCCGGCTCAACGAGCAGGTCGCGACGCCGGAAGAGGCCCGCCGCGCGAACGGGGAGCTGCGCGCCATGATGCGCGAACGCAACAACTACTTTCCGGAGTACGAGGCCGAGGCGCAGAAGGTCCTCGCCTCGGTGGGGCACACCAGCGGCCCGCTGTCCCATCACGTGATCGCGGACATCGCCGGGCACCTCGGGTTCAGCCTCCACCACGTGGGCGACCTGCCGCATTCCACCCGCTCGGTGACCGACCTTAAGAACCGCCGGATTTACCTCACCCAGAACGCGCGCAGTGACCACGACCCGCGTTCAGTGCTGCTGCAGGCGCTGGGCCACTACGTGCTGGGCCACCAGACCCCCACCAACTACGGTGATTTCCTGATGCAGCGGGTGGCCACGAACTACTTTGCCGCCGCGCTCCTGCTGCCGGAACAGGTCACCGTGGAGTTCCTGCAGAAGGCCAAACAGGCCAGGGAGATCGCCGTGGAGGACATCCGGGACGCCTTCGCGGTGTCGTATGAGACCGCCGCGCACCGCTTCACCAACCTCGCCACCCAGCACCTGGACCTGCGGACCCACTTCCAGAAGACCCACAAGAGCGGCATCATCTACAAGGCCTACGAGAACGACGGCGTGACGTTCCCGCAGGACCACACCGGCGCCATCGAGGGCCAGCCGTCCTGCAAGAACTGGACCTCCCGGGTGGTGTTCGACGTGCCCGACAAGTTCAGTGCGTACAACCAGTACACGGATACCCCGGCCGGGACCTTCTGGTGCACGGCGCGGACCGAGCGCTCCGCGAACGGCGAGTTCTCGCTTTCCGTGGGGGTTCCCTATGCGCAGGTGAAATGGTTCCGCGGCCGCGACACCACGGAGCGGTCCAAGTCGACGTGCCCGGATGAAAGCTGCTGCCGGCGCCCGCCGGCGGCCTTGACCTCGGAGTGGGCCGGCAACGCCTGGCCCTCGGCGCGGGCGCACTCGCACCTGCTCGCCGCGATGCCGCCGGGCGCCTTCCCCGGCGTGGACGAGACCGAGGTCTACAGCTTCCTGCAGGCGCACTCGGGGAGCTGATCCGGGCGCGCACAGCCGGTGAGGCCGGCCAGTCCGGCCGGGCGGACTGCGCGGGCCGGCGGACCGGGAGGGCCGGCCCCAAGGGAAGCGCTCCAAGGTATCCGGACTATATTGGCCCTGTCAGCCCATCAACCTGATCGCGGGAGTGTGCACTCATGGCCAAGGAACTCGCCACCCAGCTCGTTGAACAACTCCAGGCTGCCGGCGTGCAGCGCATCTACGGGATTGTCGGCGACAGCCTCAACCCGATTGTCGACGCCGTCCGGAAGTCGGGCGGCGCCGCAAAGGGCGGCATAGATTGGATCCACGTCCGGCATGAAGAGGCCGCCGCGTTCGCGGCGGCCGCAGAGGCCCAGCTGACCGGCCGCCTGGCGGTCTGCGCAGGCTCCTGCGGGCCAGGAAACCTGCACCTGATCAACGGACTCTATGACGCCAACCGCTCCGGAGCCCCGGTGCTGGCCATCGCCTCGCACATCCCGAGCAAACAGATTGGCAGCAGCTTCTTCCAGGAAACCCACCCGGACCGGCTGTTCAACGAGTGCTCGGTATATTCCGAGCTGATCAGCACAGCCGAACAGGCGCCCCGGGTCATGCACAGCGCCATCCAGCACGCCGTCGCCCTCCGGGGCGTCGCCGTCGTCACCCTTCCCGGTGACATTGCCGGGCTGGAAGCAACCGCGGAGGCTCCCTTGCCGGCAACGTTCCTACCCGCCACCCTCACGCCGGCGGCGGAAAGTGTCCGGGCCCTGGCCGAGGCGATCAACGCAGCGGACAAAGTGGCGATCTTCGCCGGCGCCGGTGTCCAGGGCGCCCACGACGAGGTGATTGCCCTGGCGGAAGCCGTCAAGGCGCCGATCGGGCACTCGCTCCGCGGCAAGGACTTCATGCAGTACGACAACCCGTACGACATCGGCATGACCGGGCTGCTGGGCTACGGCGCCGCCGCCGAGGGGATCGAGGACGCGGATCTGCTGATCCTGCTCGGCACCGATTTCCCCTACGACCAGTTCCTTCCCGGAACGCGCACGGCGCAGGTGGACCGGGCCGCCCAGAAACTGGGCCGGCGGACCGACGTCGACGTCGCGGTCCATGGCGACGTGCTGCCGACCCTGGCCGCGCTGATGCCCCTGATTCAGCCGAAGAAGAGCCGCCGCTTCCTCGATGCGATGCTCAAGAAGCATGACCGGCTGATGAACAAAGCGGTCGGCGCCTACACGCGGAAAGTGGAAACCAAGGAGCCGATCCACCCCGAGTACGCGGCATCGGTGCTGGACCAGGTTGCGGCGAAGGATGCGATCTTCACCGCCGATACGGGCATGTGCAACGTCTGGACCGCCCGGTACATCAACCCGCTCGGCACCCGCCGCCTGATCGGCTCCTATCTGCACGGCTCGATGGCGAACGCGCTTCCGCATGCGATCGGCGCCCAGTTGGCCTTCCCCGGGCGCCAGGTGGTGTCCGTCTCGGGCGACGGCGGCCTGTCCATGCTGCTGGGGGAGCTGATCACCGTGGCCGCGCACCGGCTCCCGGTCAACGTGGTGGTGTTCAACAACTCCACCCTGGGCATGGTCAAGCTGGAAATGCTGGTGGACGGGCTCCCAGACTTCGGCGTCGACGTGCCCGACGCCAACTATGCCGCGGTGGCCCGGGCCTTGGGATTCCACGCTGTCCGCGTCACCGACCCGTCCCGCATCGAGGCCGCGTACCGGGAGGCGTTTGCCCACCCGGGACCGTCCCTGGTGGAACTGATCACCGACCCCAAGGCACTCTCCCTCCCGCCGAAGATCAAGGGCGCCCAGGTCCTGGGGTTCGCCACGGCGATGTCCAAGGTGGTCCTCAACCGGGGAGCCGGCGAGGCCGTCAGTATGGCGCGCAGCAACCTCCGCAACATCCCGCGGCGCTGAGGAGCTTCGACGTCGCCGGAAACGCCCGGGTTCGCCGGAAACTTTCCGGCGATCTCGGCGGCTTCCGGCGATCTCGGCGGACCGGGTGAAAGGCGGGTTAGCGCGGACCGCCCTGCCAGAGCGCATCGAAGGGCGCTCCCGAGGCCACGCGGTTCCGGATTCCCGCGGTCACAAACGACTTGGCGGTGCGTGCGGCCTCCAGTGGCGTTGCGCCCTTGGCCAGTTCGGCCGTGATGGCGGCGGCCAGCGAGCAGCCGGCACCGGAAACAGCCACTTCGCCCACCTTCGGGGCGGACAGGACTTCCAGGGTCTCGCCGTCGTAGTAGACGTCGACGGCGGCGGGGCCGGCCAGTCGCACTCCGCCCTTTGCGAGCACCGCGGCACCGCTGAGTTCGTGGATGCGGACGGCCGCGGCTTTGAGCGAGGCGAGGTCGGTGATTTCCAGGCCGGAGAGGGACTCGGCCTCGAAATGGTTCGGCGTGACAAACGTGGCCAGCGGCAGGATCTGCGCCTTGAGGGCCTGATCCGTGTCCAAGGCGTGTCCCGATTCCTGGCCCTTGCAGATCAGCACCGGATCCAGCACCACGTTGGTGAAAGCCGCGGCCGCCAGAGCCGTGGCGACCGTCGAAATCGTGGCCGGGCTGCCCAGCATCCCGATCTTCACGGTGTCCAGCACGGACGGTGCGCCGGACGCGGCGCCGTAGGCCGCCGTCGTCGCCTCAAGCTGGTCGGCGATGACCTGCTGGTCGATCGGGACGAAGCGGTGGTTCCAGTTGTCCTGCGGGTCGAAGGACACGATGCACGTCAGGTTGGCGATGCCGAAGACGCCCAGTTCCTGGAAGGTCTTCAGGTCAGCCTGTGCACCGGCGCCGCCGGTCGCTTCGGATCCGGCGATGGTCAGGGCGAGGGCGGGAGTGGCGGCGTCGGAAGCCGCCAGGGCGGCGGGGTCAAAGGCGGTGGAAGTCATGGTCCCATCCTGCCACCCGCCGGAAACCGCCCGCATTGTGCGTATGACCAATATGAACAAAACCCGCGTGTTCCGGATCACCAGGACTACGGTGGCGGACGGTGTTGCTTTCTTGCGGCGCCGGATCCAGGAAGGTTCATTGATGAGCACCCAACTGTCCGAATCGGCACAGACGAGAAAAGCCGTAAGCAACATCCTCAAAGGATCTGCCGGCAACCTCGTGGAGTGGTACGACGTCTACGTCTATACCGCTTTTGCGGCCTATTTCCAGTCGCACTTCTTCAACGCCACTGACGATCTTCAGGCCGGCCTTGAGGCGATGGCCGTCTTTTCGACGTCGTTCCTGATGCGGCCGGTGGGCGCCTGGTTCTTCGGCCGCTACGCCGACCGCAAGGGACGCAAGGCAGCGCTGACGCTCAGCGTGACAATGATGTCCGCGGGTTCCTTCGCGATCGCCATCCTGCCCACGCAGCAGCAGATCGGTATCTGGGCCATGATCCTGCTGGTCCTCGTGCGGCTGATCCAGGGCTTCTCCGTAGGCGGCGAATACGGCACCAGCGCCACCTACATGTCCGAGGCGGCCACCTCCAAGCGCCGCGGCTTCTTCTCGAGCTTCCAGTACGTCACGCTGATCGGTGGCCAGATGCTGGCCTTGCTGGTCCTGGTCATCCTGCAGAACGCCATGCCCAAGGGAGAGCTGACCGAGTGGGGCTGGCGCATCCCGTTCGCGATCGGCGGCGCCGCCGCGCTCGTGGTCCTGTGGCTGCGGCGCTCCATGGAAGAGACCGTCTCGGCCGAACAGGTCGAGGCCGCAAAGGCTCCCGCCGCGGCAGGCGTTGCCCAGCCGGGCACCATGAAGCTGCTGTTCACCCAGTACTGGAAGCCGCTGCTCATCTGCATCGGCGTCACCCTCGGCGGCACCGTTGCTTTCTACACGTACACCAACTTCCTCCTGAAGTTCATGAACGATACCTCCGGCATCCCCAAGACCGACACCTCGGTGATCAACTTCTGGGCGCTCTTCATCTTCATGCTGATGCAGCCGGTCTACGGGATCATCTCGGACAAGGTCGGCCGCAAGCCGCTGCTGCTCTGGTTCGGCATCACGGGCGTCCTTTTCACCTGGCCGCTGCTCTCCACCCTGGCCGGCACCAAGGATCCCTTCACTGCATTCCTGCTGATGATGGGCGGCCTGCTGATCGTCGGCGGCTACACCTCCATCAACGCCCTGGTGAAGGCCGAACTGTTCCCGGCCTCGATCCGTGCCCTGGGGGTCGGCCTGGGTTACGCGACCGCCAACTCGCTCTTTGGCGGCACCGTTCCGCTGATCGGCGCGGCGCTGCAGAAGTCCGACCAGGTGGAACTGTTCTTCACGTACGTCACCGTGGCGATCGGCATCTCCCTGCTGGTCTACATCTTCGCGCTGAAGAACAAGAAGTCCACGCACCTGGACCACGAACAGGGCCACGCCTGGGAGCCCGCTGCCGCCCCGGCTGTGCCCGGCGACGGCCCCAGGGACGACGACAAGGACCTCATCGACGCCTCGCGCCGCTAGGAACACCGCGCTGCTAAGAACCACGGCGCACCCTCACGCTGAGCGGAGCCCGATCGGCCCGGGGCTACTGGGCATTGTCCGCGAAACGCAACTGCAGGATCGTGGCGGCGACACCCACAGCGAAGGTGCCCGCGAGCACCGCGTAGCTGCCCGCCGGGAGCGTATCGACCGGGTCGGCCACCATGCCGACCAGCAGCGGGACGATCGAGTAGGGGAACCACTCGGCCCAGCCGGTCTTGCCGAACAGGTTGCCGAGGGCCAGCATCACAAGCGAGAACGCAATGGGGGCCACCTCGCCCCGGCTCCACACGGCGATCCAGGCGACGACGGGTGCGAGCAGGAACGAGATCCCCGCGGCAAGCAGCACATGCACGATTCCGGTCGCGGCCAGCCCCATGGAGAACCCCGGCAGCTCCATAGCCAGCCCGATTGCCATGGCCTCGACGATGACGATAACGACGAGAGTCATCCACCAGGCCGCGGCGACAAGCAGCTTGGCGACGGCAAACCAGTGACGGCCCACCGGCAGCGCGAGCATGTTCTTGGCCGTGGCGTCGCTGTACTCCCTGCCAAACAGGTAAGCGACTATGAACGCCAGCAGCAACATCCCGCCGATGCCAAAGATCAGCGTGAGCATGTAGAAGTATTCGGGCCACGCCGCCTCAAGTCCGGCGAGGTTCGCTTTGGTGCCCAAAAGCCCCAGCTGAGCCGCCCGCCCCGGTTCGCGCACGATCCACATGAAAAGCGCGATGCCGAGCGGCATCATGGCGAGCACCGCCAGGGTGGCCCACGGCGCCTTCGAACGGTGGAGCTTCATGAACTCGGTGGCGAGAACCTGACCGAACATCAGGCATCGCCGCTCTTCGGGCCCTCGCCCGTGCGCGCGAGGAAATAGCGTTCCAGATCCAGCGTGAGCAGCGCCAACTCGCGCTCTTCCGGGGTGTAGGCGCCGGCCGCGAAGGCCCGTGCTTTCGCGGCGAGTTCGTCGCGCGACGACTCCTCAATGAGGCGGCCGTCATGCACGATGCCGATGCGGTCGGCCAGGTGGGCGACCTCGGCGAGGATATGGCTCGACATGAAGACGGTGACACCGCGCTCGTCGGCGAGCGAGCGGAGCAGCTCCCGGATCTCGACAATCCCGGCCGGATCGAGCCCATTGGCGGGCTCGTCAAGCAGGAGGAGCTCGGGGGAGTGCAGCAGTGCGCGGGCGAGCGCGAGGCGCTGCTTGTTGCCAAGCGAAAGCTGGCCGGCGCGGCGGTTCGCGTACGGACCCAGGCGCAGCAGCCCGATCGAGTCGGCGACTGATCGCGGTGCTGAACCGGTGAGGCGGCGCTGGATATCGAGGTTCTCGCGCACGGTGAGGTTGGGGTAGGAGGTGGCGGTCTCGACGAGGAAGCCGATGCGCGAAAACACGGTCGCCTCCCCGGACCGGATGCGCCGGCCCAGGACGGTGATCTCCCCGCCGCTGGGACGGATGAGCCCGAGCAGCATGCGGATGGTCGTCGTTTTGCCCGCACCGTTCCTGCCGAGGAACCCGTAGATCTCTCCCCGGCGGACGTCGAAGTCCAGCGCGTCGACGGCGGTGATGCCGCGGTACCGCTTGACGAGGGCACGCGTGGAAATGGCGGTGTCAGGCACTTTCATGCTCCATGGCCCCATCCTGCCACCAGGCCCGAACCGTTGACAGTGCGGGGATGAATAGTTCGGGCGCCAGCGGCACCCGTCTTCCCCGCCGCCGCAGGTGAGAGAATGGAGGGCGGTTCCGGCGGCCAGGCCGCCAGGAGCCATCCAGTGCTAATACAGCCGGTTGCCCAGGACCTCACGTGAGAGCCCGGGCACCAGGCGAACCACTACGAATGGAACACCCATGACTTCCGCCAAGACATTCCCGGCCGCGGCCCCGCCGAAGTTCGCCTCAATCGGTTCGCCGTACTTCGGCATGATGCTGGCCGTCATGGCCGTGGTGCTGATCCTCTCCAACATTGGGGCGTCCAAAGGCGTGGCGATAGGCCCGGTCATCACCGACGGCGGCTTCTTCCTCTTCCCGCTGGCGTACATCCTGGGCGACGTCATCAGTGAGGTGTACGGCTTCAAGGTGGCGCGCAAGGCTATCGTCACCAGCTTTGCGCTCTCGGTCTTCGCGTCCCTTTGCTACTGGGTCATCATCGCGTTGCCGGGCTTCGGCGATGACTTTGGGATTGCCAAACAGGCTGCCCTGGAAGGCGCGCTGGGCCCGGTTCCGCAGATCGTGCTCGCCTCGCTGCTGGCCTTCTTCGCGGGCCAGACGATCAACTCCTGGATCCTCGTGAAGATGAAGGCCCGCACCGGTGAGAAGTCACTGTGGGCCCGGCTGATGGGATCCTCAGGCGTGGGCGAATTCGTGGACACCCTGATCTTCTGCAGCATCGCTGCCTCCGTGATCGGGATTACCGACGCCGGGGCGTTCGTCAACTACGTCCTTGTGGGCTTCGTCTACAAGACGCTCGTGGAGTTCGCCTTCGTGCCGCTGACCTCGCTCGCCATCGGCTGGGTGAAGAAGCGCGAACCAAGCTACGGGGCGTAGCCGCCTGCTGCGCCGTTCGCACCTGCCGTGTCGCGGTATTGGACAAGGGCGCTTGCGTACGTCAGACTCACCTGCGTTCATCAGACCTTTAGCCCGGGGTTTTCATCAATGTTGGGCTGAGGGGTGTGTTTAAGAGACGAAAAGGTGCTCTGACAAGGGAAAATAGGGGTGT
>NZ_MQTS01000072.1:3959-27889 GCF_020532825.1 Arthrobacter sp. SO3 | reverse complement strand
CCCCCAGCCCATGCGAGGGGATACGGTGCCCGCCCCCAGCCCACAAGTCAACGCCGTACCCATGAGGAGGACTAGGGCCAAAATCCCCCAAATTCTGATGGAAGAGTTCGTCGGCCGGCACCGGTTGCCTCTGCACGCAGTCGTGGAGGCGGTCAAGCCAGGCCGCAGGCTCGTGTGGCGCTTCCGCAAGGTGGCGCCTCACTGAGTTCCCGTTGCTGCGGGACTAACTCCGACGCAATTTCCGCATCGGGCACGAAAGACTGACTGCCGTCCTCAGCCCTCGTCGTCGTGGGCCATCAGCTCGCTCTTGTTTTCACCGGCCATAAAGTGACGTCCTCGATAAGCTCGGGCAGCCCCCGATATCCATGTCGATGAAAGCCGAGTGCTGCCGGGCGCAGGCCACCAGTTCAGCCAGGTGCGCCTTCGGCCGGTGTCGGATCGCGTCCAGGCACGGGATGCCTCCGTCATGTGTTTGCGTGGTCGACCAGGCAAAAGAGGGCGGCGAGAAGGCTCCGGCACCTTCTAGCGCACCTTCTTACCCGATATCCAGGATCAGCGGCATATGGTCGCTATGTGCCAACCAGTCTCCGGAGTCCCCCACCATGAGGTCAGCTGGCACACCATTGCTCAGGAACGCATAGTCAATGTGATGCCCGAATCTCTGGTTCCGGGTGTGAAAGTACGTTTTGGTCGGCTCCGCCCCTTCGCCCGTCACGCCGGTGCGGTGGTAGACGCTGCTCAGTCCAAGGCCGCCTAGCTTTTCGACCAGCATGCTGTGGTTCCTTCCAGGATGATGCTTGTCCCAGACCGAGTTGCTATTAAAGTCCCCCATCAGCAGCGCCGTTTCGCCCGAAAGGAAGCCAGAGTGCCGATCGACAATTTGGTGGGTGACGCGGACATACCTCAGTTCGCGATTCAGCTGATGTGCCCATAAGGCGACGATGTTGAGTCCGTCCACCGAAAATGGCAGATGCCAGGGCAGGTTGGGGTCCGCGAACTCCGTAACTTTGTAACGAGCGCTGGCGATACCCAACACTCCGAGACCTTTGTTTGGGTTACTGCCTGTCCAAGCCGCAAAGGGGTGCCCAGCTGAGGAGATGTCTTTCTTTGCGACTTCTTGAAGAATGAGGACGTCGGGTTGCAGCGCCTCGATCAGGTGACGTTTCTTGTAATACGCCATGGAGCAGTTCCACGAGACGATTCGCACTGGGTTCCCTTATATTCGACTGCTGGAATCTTATCGGGCCTCGGCCACCACCAAGCAACGCCGACCTGCGCCAGAAGCCCATGAAATCGGTCTCACCACGGCCAGCTTAAGACGGAGTTTGGTGCCTGATCGTGTCCGCCGTCGTTCTTCTTGCCGGAGTCGTCCTAGCGTCCAAGCCATTCTGGCCACGCGCGCAGCAGGCCAGCAGTACCACGCTGAATAGCGGTGGCCACCCGTTGCGAGCCCAGCTGGCATGCCCAACAGTCCAACAAGGTTGGGGACTCTGTGGTGGTCACCAGCCACCGGCACCGCCGCCCGCAGGTTCGACCCAGAGGTTTCACCATCAGGAAAGGCAGCCCCCGGCCGGAATCTCCATCGTCAGGACCTTTGTCCCTGACCAACCCGGCCGCGGGCAGCGATCCTAAACAGAGACAGCTGCCCTGAGAGTTAACCGATCTTGTCCGCAGTGGCGGGGACGAGCGCAAGGACCAGAGGACTCGAAACCCTTCCAAAGGTGCCGCGGACGGCACGAGCCCGAAGGTGTCCAGCCGCTCGTACTTCCCGGGAAGAAGGCGTTTTGGCATCCCGGGGGGCCTCGTCGTGGCGATCCCGAACTGCTTAGGACAACCATGCGCTGCGGGGTTCTTCACCCCCGGCCTGGAACGAATGGAGGATCAGATGGGGATATGGCGAGGAGTCAGCTTATGGATTTTGGCGGCATCGTGGTTCCCCGACCGTGTCAGTGCCGGACCTGCGCCCGGGGATAGGGATTTCATTACTGTGGACGGCGAATTGTTCAACTACGCAGCCTCAGCAGAGGCTGTGGTCCGCAGCGTCGAATACGCGGACCGGAACGAAATCATCATCGACAGGTCAGGCAACCGCTATCCGCTGCGCGATGATGAGAACGGACACCTCGAGCTTGGGCAATCCTCCGGAAAAGCAGATTTTGATTGGCTGCGGGAGGCATGGGACTCCGCACAGCAGGAGGATCCCCAAAGGTACCCCCTGGAACGGGTGATGCCGGACGCTGATATCGAATTTCTGGCATCCCTCTTCGAAATGCTGGAAGAAACAACCACGGGGGTGGTCGAAGGCTGGACCTGGAAGGTGCGACAGCCCGGCCGGACACATCATCTCGATTCACTGGATGATGTCAACGAACTGCTGCGCAAAGCGACTGACCTGCCGGACACCATCGTGCAGGACCCCTACGAACATCTGTACCGGCCATACCGTATGATCCGGGGCACGCTGGCCCTGACAGACCGGCACTACCTCGTGTACCGCGAAGAGTTCCCAGAGGATGTTCCCGACGCCTGATTCTTCGGTGCGAACCTCCGGCTCCCGCGCTGGCACCCGTTGTCTTTATCCTGGCCATCGTCGGGGCGTGAGTTCTTTCTGCGCCTGACGGGATTCCTGGGTCAAGTTCCTCGTGACTGGGTTAGGGAAATGAGTGAAGTGGATCCGGCTCCTGGGGCCGGACGACCGCAGGCCAGCGCCGCAGTGCTTCCCCGGAGGTTGCTGCTGGTTCTGGCCGTCGTCATTTCCGCGCTGGGGGTCGCTGGTGCTGGTTTGGCGTTGACCTGACCACGCGCTTGCCGGCTGGCAGCCATTTCGTTATGCCTGGGTTGAACGCTGTAATGGGTCACCGTCTTTGCGATGTGCCGGGCCGTGGGCATTAAACGCGAAGGAGCCGGCGGTGCGCCGGCTCCTTCCTTTGTAGACCGGCCCTATGAGCGGCAGGCCTCTGATGCGAAGGCGAGGCATGGGAGGATCGGGGTATGGAAAACACCCCCGAGGTCCTCCGATATGCGGCCTTTTCCACCACACCACATGGCGGCAATCCCGCCGGGCTGGTCCTGGATGCCGGCCATCTGGATGAAGCCAGGATGCTGGCGGTGGCGGCCGCCGTCGGGTACGCCGAAACGGCCTTTGTGACGGAGCAGGGTGTCGGAGGGGACCCGCGTAGGAGCCGGGTTCGGTACTTCTCGCCGATCGCCGAGGTGCCGTTCTGTGGCCATGCGACGATTGCGCTCGCCGTTGCGCTGAGCGTTCGCGACGGGGCAGGATCCTTCACCTTTGACACCCCTGTCGGTCCCGTCGTCATCGAGACAGCAGGCGCTGAGGCCGACATCACTGCATCGTTCACAGCCGTTGAACCACAGCTGGCCGAATTCGACGACGCCGTCCTGGCTGAACTCCTCGGACTGCTCGGCGTCGGGGAGGTCGATCTCGATCCGGCCTATCCGCCCAGGATCGCGTATTCGGGAAACTGGCATCCGGTGCTGGTCTTCGCCAACCGTACCCTTTTCGATTCCTTTGGCTTCGATCCGGGGGCGGTGCGCAGCCTCATGGACGCTCAAGGCTGGGCCGCAACGGTGACGGTCCTGCACCGTATTGGAGATGGCGAATTCGAAGCGCGGAATCTGTTCCCAGTGGGCGCCATTACGGAGGACCCTGCGACAGGGGCCGCGGCGGCTGCTGTCGGCGCCTACCTGCGCATCCTGGGCTTGGTCAAGCCCCCGTCGAGAGTCCTAATCCACCAGGGGCGGCACGTCGGCCGGCCGGGCCTACTCACCGTGGACATTCCCGCTGCCGGCGGGATAGTGGTCAGCGGCACGGCCGTCCGGATTCCCGTCCACCCCTGAAAAGCGCTGCCGGGCGGCCAGTCTCACCCGTCGTCATCCGCACTGTCCCCCCTCCAGCATCGCCGCTTCCACGTGAGCGCGGTTCGGGGCGGTTGCCTCGAGATCGAGGCCACACCACAATCATGCCAGCGACGGCCCTCGTGCGAAACGCTTGCACACCAGGTCCGTCACCGTGCTGCCAAGTAGGCTCAATCCCACACGTGACTGACAGGAGGGTGCAATGGCCGAGACTCTGACCGGGACGATGGTGGCCGAGGTGATGGCCGAGCTGGCCGAGCTCGAGGACCCGAGGGCACGAGAGGTGAACGAGAAGCACGGTGACGATCACGGGGTGAACCTCGGAAAGCTGCGCGCGCTCGCGAAGCGGCTGAAGACGCAACACGAACTCGCCCGTCGGCTGTGGGAGACGGATGACACAGCGGCGAGACTGCTGGCGATCCTGATCTGCCGGCCAAAGGCATTCGAGCGTGCCGAGCTGGACGTTATGTTGCGCGAGGCGCGGACCCCGAAGGTGCACGACTGGCTCGTGAACTATGTGGTAAAAACGAACGCGAACGCCGAAGAACTGCGTTTGGCCTGGTTCGCCGATCCGGATCCGATGGTCGCGAGTGCAGGGTGGGCGCTGACCACCGAACGCGTGGCCAAGAAGCCCGAGGGTCTCGACCTGGCAGGACTGCTGGACATCATCGAAACGGAGATGAAGGACGCCCCGGACCGCCTGCAGTGGGCGATGAACCACTGCCTGGCTCAAATCGGGATCGAGCACCCCGAGCACCGCGCCCGTGCAATCGACATCGGTGAGCGCCTGGAAGTGCTCAAGGACTACCCGACTCCCCCAGGTTGCACGTCTCCGTTCGCGCCCGCCTGGATTAATGAGATGGTGCGCCGGCGGTCTGATCTGTAGGGCGGTTCAGCCATCACGACTGCCGGGGTTTTCTGCTTTGTGGATTAGTCCTGCTCTTGTATCACCCGCAGGGCCTCACGCTTTGGCACCATCTTCGCGACGTCGTCAAAGACGACAACCGGAGCCAGGAAGCCTCTCCCGGTTTCTCATCCGGCGAGGAACACAGGATTCTCAGCGGTCAGCCGGCGCCCTGGCCCTCGCGGGCCACTTCCTCCAGAATCCTGGCTGTCGGCGCTGCCGACATCAGCTGCCCTATCACCTCCGGTTTGTCCCACACCTGACTGCGCAGCCGTTCCAGAAAGAGGGTCGCGACGTCCTTGGTGTCGAAGTCAAGGAACACGGCCACGCTGTTTTGGTCCTCCGTATCCCGGAACACCCGGACAGACCTGGCGCCCGAGGCGGCGCGGCCTGCGGGATCAGTGTCGAAGACCTTCTTCCATGCCTCGTAGTCCCGGACCGGATAGCTAATCTGCAGGGTGAACATCGTCGTTCCTTTCCCTCGGGCTGTGACAGGACCACGATAGGCCTTCAGGCGTCATCCCGGTAGGGCCGGAGAGCGGCCGCGATCCGGTGCTGCGCCGCCCTCCTGGCATGAGAAGGCTCCGGCATTGCTGCGGTTCAGCGGGCGCCGATCCACAAACTCGCAGATGCGAACTTGGCCTCTTCCGCGGAGGGGTCGGAGTTACGGAAGCGGGCTGCCGAGAACACCAAGTCCATGCTGACCGGCGGGTTCGGCTCGCTCGGAATCCAAGTCATCTTCCTTTACAACGCGTGCGTCTAGGCCGTGATGAGCCAGTCGGTTTTGATCCAAACCCTCACAGCGAAGTTAGATAGGCGGCGCCGTCGGTCCAGCCGTCATCCATAGTGTTCGCCGAAAGGAACGACCCCGCACGCGTCCGCCCGCGTGCAGGGTCGTTCCGAGCTTCGAAGGGCTCATCACACAGAGGAGGGGAGGACTAGAAGTCCCAGTCGTCATCCTCAGTATTAACAGCCTTGCCGATCACGTAGGAGGAACCCGATCCGGAGAAGAAGTCGTGGTTCTCGTCAGCGTTCGGCGACAGGGCCGACAGGATTGCTGGGTTCACGTCGGTGACTGAGGCCGGGAACATGGCCTCGTAGCCGAGGTTCATCAGCGCTTTGTTGGCGTTGTAGTGCAGGAACTTTTTGACGTCCTCGGCCAGGCCGACGGAGTCGTAGAGATCGTGCGTGTACTGGACCTCGTTTTCGTACAGCTCGAAGAGCAGCTCGAACGTGTAGTCCTTGATCTCCTGCTTGCGCTCCTCGGAGAGGCCTTCCAGGCCCTTCTGGAACTTGTAGCCGATGTAGTAGCCGTGCACGGCCTCGTCGCGGATGATCAGGCGGATCAGGTCCGCCGTGTTCGTCAGCTTGGCCCGTGAGGACCAGTACATCGGCAGGTAGAAGCCCGAGTAGAACAGGAAGCTCTCCAGCAGCGTGGAGGCCACCTTGCGCTTCAGGGGATCGTCGCCCTGGTAGTAGTCCATGACGATCTGGGCCTTTTTCTGCAGGTTCACGTTCTCGGTGGACCAGCGGAATGCCTCGTCGATCTCCTTGGTGGAGGCCAGCGTGGAGAAGATGGAAGAGTAGCTTTTCGCATGCACCGACTCCATGAAGGCGATGTTCGTGTAGACAGCCTCTTCATGCGGGGTGATCGCGTCCGGAATCAGCGAGACAGCCCCGACGGTGCCCTGGATGGTGTCCAGCAGGGTCAGACCGGTGAACACGCGCATAGTGAGCTGCTGCTCGTCCGGGGTCAGCGTCGCCCACGACTGCACGTCGTTGGACAGCGGGATCTTCTCCGGCAGCCAGAAGTTGTTGACCAGGCGGTTCCAGACGTCCACGTCCTTGTCATCCTGGATGCGGTTCCAGTTAATGGCCTCAACGTGGCTAAGCAGCTTGACCTTCTCGGTCATGTCATCCCCTAAAAGTTGGGTTAGTTCTCTAGTTAAAGCGTACGACGGCGGGCGGGCGCCCGCCGTCGTACTCAAGCAAAATCAACCGACATCGGTTACAGCATGCAGCTGACGCAGCCGTCAACCTCCGTCCCTTCCAGCGCAAGCTGGCGGAGACGGATGTAGTAGATCGTCTTGATGCCCTTCTTCCAGGCATAGATCTGGGCCTTGTTGATGTCGCGCGTGGTGGCGGTGTCCTTGAAGAACAGCGTCAGGGACAGGCCCTGGTCCACGTGCTGCGTGGCAGCGGCGTAGGTGTCGATGACCTTCTCGTAGCCGATCTCGTACGCGTCCTGGTAGTACTCCAGGTTGTCGTTCGTCAGGTACGGCGCCGGGTAGTACACGCGGCCCAGCTTGCCTTCCTTGCGGATCTCGATCTTGGAAGCCACCGGGTGGATCGAGGAGGTGGAGTTGTTGATGTAGGAGATCGAGCCCGTCGGCGGGACAGCCTGCAGGTTCTGGTTGTAGATGCCGTGCTCCATGACGGAAGCCTTCAGCTCGCGCCAGTCATCCTGCGTGGGGATGTGGATGTTCTGGAACAGCTCCGCAACCTTGGCGGTCTGCGGGACCCATTCCTGGTTCGTGTACTTGTCGAAGAACTCGCCGGTGGCGTACTTGGACCTCTCGAAGCCGCCGAACGTCTGTCCGGTCTGGATGGACAGCCGGTTGGAGGCACGGACAGCGTGGAACACCACCGAGTAGAAGTAGATGTTGGTGAAGTCGATGCCTTCTTCGGAGCCATAGTGCACCCGCTCCCGGGCCAGGTAGCCGTGCAGGTTCATCTGGCCCAGGCCGATGGCGTGGCTCTGGTCGTTGCCGCGGGCGATCGAGGGCACCGAGGTGATGTTGGACATGTCCGAGACGGCCGAGAGCGCGCGGATGGCGGTCTCGATGGTCAGGCCGAAGTCCGGCGAGTCCATGGCCTTGGCGATGTTCAGCGACCCCAGGTTGCAGGAGATGTCCTTGCCGGTCGCATCGTAGGACAGGTCATCGTGGTATGTGGTGGGCTGGGAGACCTGGAGGATCTCGGAGCACAGGTTGGACATGATGATCTTGCCGTCGATCGGGTTTTCCCGGTTCACGGTGTCCTCGAACATGATGTACGGGTAGCCGGACTCGAACTGGATCTCCGCGAGGGTCTGGAAGAACTCGCGCGCCTTGATCTTGGTCTTCTTGATCCGGGAATCGTCCACCATCTCGTAGTACTTCTCGGTGACCGAAACGTCGGAGAACGGCATGCCGTAGACGCGTTCGACGTCGTACGGCGAGAACAGGTACATGTCCTCGTCCTTCTTGGCCAGCTCGAAGGTGATGTCCGGGATGACGACGCCGAGCGAGAGGGTCTTGATGCGGATCTTCTCGTCCGCGTTCTCGCGCTTGGTGTCCAGGAAGCGGTAGATGTCCGGGTGGTGCGCGTGCAGGTACACCGCGCCGGCACCCTGGCGGGCACCGAGCTGGTTGGCGTAGGAGAAGCTGTCCTCGAGGAGCTTCATCACGGGGATGACGCCGGAGGACTGGTTCTCGATCTGCTTGATCGGCGCGCCGACCTCGCGGATGTTGGTCAGCGCAAAGGCCACGCCGCCGCCGCGCTTGGACAGCTGCAGGGCGGAGTTGATGGACCGGCCGATCGACTCCATGTTGTCTTCGATGCGGAGCAGGAAGCAGGAGACCAGCTCGCCGCGCTGCTTCTTGCCGGCGTTCAGGAACGTGGGGGTGGCCGGCTGGAAGCGGCCCTCGATGATCTCGTCGACCATCTGGGTGGCGAGCTGCTCGTCGCCGCGGGCCAGGTGCAGGGCCACCATGCAGACGCGGTCCTCGTAGCGCTCCAGGAAGCGCTTTCCGTCGAACGTCTTCAGCGTGTAGGAGGTGTAGAACTTGAAGGCGCCGAGGAAGGTCTCGAAGCGGAACTTCTTCTTGTACGCGCGGTTGTAGAGATCACGGATGAAGTTCATCGTGTATTGGTCGAGGGTTTCGCGCTCGTAGTACTCGTTCTTGACGAGGTAGTCGAGCTTTTCCTCAAGGTCATGGAAGAACACGGTGTTGTTGTTCACGTGCTGCAGGAAGTACTGGTGCGCCGCCTCGCGGTCGGCCTCGAACTGGATCTCGCCGTTCGGGCCGTAGAGGTTCAGCATGGCGTTGAGCTCGTGGTAGCCCAGGCCCTGGAAGGCAGCCGGCATAACCGGCTTCTCGCCGGGGACGGTGTGCTTCTCGACGGCGGTTTTGCCGGCGGCGTGTGCGCCCGTTACTTCCGTGTCTGCGACAGTCGTGTCCAAAATTCTTCCAATCCTTGTTGTACTCGGCTGACGTCTTCCGGCGTCCCCATGAGTTCGAAACGATATAGGTGCGGGACCTGGCATTTCGCGGCGATGATGTCGCCGGCCATGCAGTAATTGTCCCCAAAGTTCGTGTTGCCCGCCCCGATGACACCCCGGAGCTGTTGCCGGTTGCGCGGATCGTTCAGGAAGCGGATGACCTGCTTCGGAACGGATCCCTCTCCCCCGGTGCCTCCATAGGTGGGAAGCACCAGCACGTAGGGTTCGGTGGCCACGAGCGCGGGTTCCCTCGGATGGAGGGGGATCCGTGCCGCGTCGATGCCCAGCTTCCTGACGAAGCGTGCGGTGTTCTCAGAAGTGGAAGAGAAGTAGATGAGGTGGCTGGTGGTTGTTCGGGCGGCATCTGCCGCCACCGGCGTCTCTGCTGCCAGCGGCGTGTTGGCTGTTGCCAGTGCCATGGGAGTAACTCACCTCATCTGACGTGTATTCCTGCGAAGCGGTTCAGGCGACGGCGTAGGCCTGCGCCAGTTCCTCGATCTTGTCGGGGCGGAAACCGGACCAGTGGTCCTGGTCGGTGACGACAACCGGGGCCTGCATGTAGCCGAGGGCCTTCAGGCGCTCGAGGGCATCCGCATCCTGCGAGATGTCGACGCTCTGGTAGGTGATGCCCTTCTTATCCAGCGCGCGGTATGTCGCGTTGCACTGAACACAGGCCGGCTTCGTGTAAACCGTTACGGTCATGGTCCCTGTCCCCTTTGTTGAAGTCTGTATTTTTCGTTCGCCGGGCCGGTGCGGGACAGGAATCCTTATCCGTTGCTGACCCCAGCCGGCGGACTTTGCCGCTGGTCTGGAACTGTAGTCCGATACTACATGCAGCACTACATGTAGTGCGCGACGTCGGGGCGAACCCCTAGATGATGTATTACAAGTATGTCATTTTATGCACCGTCCGTCCACAGGGGAAGGGCTCAGAAATGTCCGCGTTTCCGCGCTTTTGGCAGACGATGTCCACAGCTTGTGGACTGGCTATGCACAATTAACTCCCCTGCGTGTCGCGTGCCGGACGGCGTGTCGCGGCAGCGGGGAACAGTGCCCGGCAGTGGCGACAAACACTGGCTGTGGTGTCCGGGAACACGAAAAAGGCGGGCACCCGGGGGTGCCCGCCTTTCGCGTGGTGACTAGCGGCCCTCGCCTGCTGCCCGGCGGTCCAGGACGATCTGCTGCACGTCGAGGTAGCCGGTCTCGAAGCCCGCCCGGGAGTAGCAGAGGTAGAACAGCCACATGCGCTGGAAGATCTCGTCGAAGCCCAGGGCCCGGACGTCGGCGGAGCGGGCCATGAAGCGCTCTTCCCAGAGCCGCAGCGTCTGGGCGTAGTGCTCCCCCATGGCGAGGCGTTCGCGCACGCGCAGCCCGGTCTGCTTCTCGGTGATGTCCTCGATGGCGCGGACGGAGGGAATGACGCCGCCGGGGAAGATGTACTTGTGCACCCAGGTATAGCTGGTGCGGGTGGCCATGAGCCGGTCGTGGGCGATCGTGATGGCCTGGATGGCGACCTTCCCGCCGGGGGCGAGGACGCGTTCGATGGTCTGGAAGTACGTGGCCCAGTATTCGAAGCCCACAGCCTCGATCATCTCGACGGAGACGACTGCGTCGTACTCGCCTTCGACAGCCCGGTAGTCCTTGAGCTCGATCGTGACGGCGTCGGTGTAGCCGGCGTCGGCGACGCGCTTGCGGGCCAGCTCCTGCTGCTCGCTGGAGAGGGTGACGGAGTAGACGGTGGCGCCGCGCTGGGCGGCCCGGAGGGCGAGCTCGCCCCAGCCCGTACCGATTTCCAGTACCCGGGTGCCCTGGGTGACGCCGGCCTTGTCCAGCAGCCGGTCGATCTTGGCCTGCTGCGCCGCCGGGAAACCGTCCCAGGCAACGCTCTTCAGAGCCTCGCCCGATTCCGGGAAGAGCGCACTGGAGTAGGTCATGGTCTCGTCCAGGAACGTGCCAAAGAGCTCATTGGAGAGGTCATAGTGCCGGGAGATGTTCGAGCGGGTGTTCTGCTCGGTGTTGCGTTCCTTCCGAGGCTGGCGCGGCAGGTAGAACGCCCGGAGTTTCTGCAGCGGCTCGGGCACGAGCGTTCCGACGCGGGCGGCAAAGACCTCCATGACGGCGGTGAGGTTGTCGGCGTCCCAGTCTCCGGCCATAAAGGACTCGCCCAGGCCGATCAGTCCGCCGTCGCCGAGCCGGGCCGCGAAGGCCTCGGGACGGTTCATGGTCATGACAGGATAGGTTTCTCCGGGCGTGGCGGCCTTGCCGAGGACAGTGCCGTCCGGGTAGCGGACCTCGAGCGGCAGCCGGCGGACCGCGGCTTTGAAGATTGCATCCGCGGCCCGGCCGGCCACACGGGCTTTGAGGCTCGACGGGACGGTGGCGATGCTGGGCCAGATGGCGGCGTCGACCACTGCGGGCGGCTGCGGGACGGTGTAGGGGGCTGCGGCCTCATTGGTCCGGCGCGCGGCGGCGCCTGATCCGGTCGCTTCGGTCATGGTCACTGAACTGCCTCCTGTGAAGAGTGGTGTGGTCGTTTGATGATGGGCAGCCGGCGGGCCCACAGCTTGATTCCCTGCCAGCGGATCTGCGCGGAGACGCGCAGCGGTGCCAGCGGGACCGCGAGCGCCGTGGCGAGGATGTTCCGCACGCTTGCCTCGTGGCGTTCGCCGTCCATGCTGGCGATGAAGGGCTGCTGCCCCTCGCGTTCCAGGACGATCGAGACGGCGAGCCGGTCGGCCGGTTCCGGCAGTTTCATCCGGTACTGGCCCTCGACGTCGTTGAACGGGGAGACGTAGAACGCTTTCGGCACGCTGGCCCGGCCGGCGTCGTCGGTTTCGAGGAGGTAGCAGTGCCGTTCCCCGTAGGTGTTGTGCACCTCGGCGAGGACGCAGCGCAGTTCCCCGGCGGCGTCGTGGCACCAGAACAAGCTGAGCGGGTTAAAGACGTGCCCGAAGACCCGGGCGCTGGCCAGCATGGTGATCCGGCCGCCGTCGAGGTCCATCCCCCGGGTGGCCAGGAACGCCTCCACGTTGCCGCGGAGGGTCCCGTCGGGGTCGCCCAGGTGGTCGGCCACGCGGAAGCCGGCGAGCGGACGGAGCAGACGGGGCAGCACGGGGAGCCGGTCGACGTCGACATACCAGCTGTAGCTGCGGTAGGTGAAGGCATTCTTCAGCGGGGTGCGCCGCACATGCCCGATGGAGGTGCGGTAGATGGCAGCGGTTGCGCTCATGAGCCCTCCGCGGAGACTGTCTGCAGGTCCGGGTCGACGGCGACGGCGCGGTACTCCTCGTTCAGGGCGACGGCGGGATCGTCCCAGCTGCGTCCGAGCCGTTCCGCGGCCTTCACCCCGGAGAGGGCGCCGTCCTCGTGGAAACCCCAGCCGTGGTAGGCGCCGGCGAAAGCCAGCCGGTCATCGCCGAGCTCAAGGATCCGCTGCTGCGCAAGGAGGGATTCGGGGGTGTACTGCGGGTGCTCGTAGACCATGCGCTCCAGCACTGTGTGGTCCGCGATCAGCTCGGATTCGCCCAGGCTGACGATGTAGCGCCCGCCGTCGGCGGGGTCGAGCCGCTGCAGCCGGGTCATGTCGTAGCTGACCAGGACCTTGTCCGGCCGGGCGCCGCAGGAGGGCAGCCGGTAGTTCCAGGACGCCTTGGCGTTGTCACTGGACGGCAGCACGGCATCATCGCGGTGGAAGACGGTGTGGTTGACCGAGTACGGCATCCCGCCGAGCGCGGACTGCTCGGCGGGCGAGGCGTCGGTGAGCATTCCCAGCGCCTGGGCCGGGTGGGTGGCAATCACGACGGCGTCGAACGATTCGGTGGTCAGCGTTCCGGTACCGGTCATAACAGTCAGCTCCACCCCCTCCGCGTGGCGGTGCAATCCGGTGACCGGGCTGGCGAGCCGGATTTCCGGCAGGGTGGCGGCAATCTTCTCCACGTAGCTGCGCGAGCCGCCGGTGACGGTGCGCCACTGCGGTGAGCCGGAGACGCCGAGCAGGCCGTGGTGGCCCAGGAAGGTGAAGAGGTAGCGGGCCGGGTAGGCGAGCGCCGTGGTGGGGTCGCAGGACCAGACGGCGCTGACGATGGGGGTCATGAAGTGCGAGATGAAGTAGCCGCTGAACTTTTCCCGGGCCAGGAACTCGCCGAGGGTCAGCTCCGGTTCGTTTGAGGGGGGCGTCTCGGCGAGCAGGGCCCGGGCCTTGCGGTAGAAGCGCATCACCTCGAGCAGCATCAGCAGGTACCTGCCGTGCAGCAGGGTGGAAGGTCCGGGCAGGATCCCGCGGCCCTTGGCCCGGGCGCCGGCGTATTCCAGGCCGCAGCCGTCGCAGCGGACGGACATGCTCATCTCCGAGTCCTGGGTCTCGACGCCCAGCTCCGCGAAGAGCCGCAGCAGCGTGGGATAGGTCCGTTCATTGTGCACAATGAAACCGGTGTCGATCCCGAGCACCGGACCGCCAGCCTGCGGCACGTCGTGGGTGTGGGCGTGGCCGCCGAGCCGCGAGTCGGCTTCGAACAGGGTCACGGTGTCCTGCCGGTTCAGGACATACGCGGCGGTCAGCCCCGCCACCCCGCTGCCGATCACGGCTACCCGCCGGCCCTGTGGGATCCCTGCTGCATCTGGCACTGATCTGCTCCTGTTGGCTTCGCCTGATCGTCATGGTAAATCTTCTTACGGGCAATTCGTCGCCGAGGGGCTGCCGGATGTGTACGACTTCCAAACTTTTCTGTCCCTGCCAATGTGCCAGAATGAAGCGGGATTGCGGTCCCGCCTCACCGGAACCAGGCGAAGGGCACCCCCATGATTAATCCCGTCCATCTGCGGACCCTTGTCGAAGTCACCCGGCTTGGCTCCTTCGCGGCGGCCGCTACCCGGCTCGGCTACACGGCGTCGGCGGTGTCCCAGCAGATGTCCGCGCTGGAACGGGACACCGGCGTCGAGCTGTTCCAGCGCTCCGCCCGCAGTATCCAGCCCACCGAAGCCGCCCTGGTCATGACCCGGCATGCGGCCAAAGTCCTCACGGACATCGAGGCACTGATGGCGGCGGCCTCCCGCACCGCGGACACCACCCGGCAGGAACTCCGGCTGGGCATCTTCCCCAGCCTGGCCACCTATGTGCTGCCGCGGATCCTGGCGAACCCGGCCTGGAAGAAGCTCGGCATCGACCTGCGGGTGTCCGTGGCAGAGCCCGCCCAGACCATCCAGGGCCTGCGCACCGGCGGCGAGCTCGACGTCGCCCTGGTGTACCAGGTGGGGCAGTCCGGCCTCGCCTGGCCGCATACCGTGAACCGGCAGTGGATCGGCGACGACGATTTCCGGGTGGTGCTGCCCGCAGCCTGGGGCATCGGCACGGATTCCAAGGTCGCCGCGGACCACCTCTCCGACATGCCGTGGATTGTGCACCACCCGGGCACGTCCGACGCAACCGTGATCGAGCGGCTCTTTGCCAGCTGCAACCTGCACCCCCGGGTGGTGGCCTACAGCGATGACTTCCACGCGAGCCTGGAGATGGCCGCGGCCGGGCTGGGTGCGGCGCTGGTTCCCGAACTGGCCCTGCTGCACCGCCCGGCCGGGGTGGTGGTGCTGGACGTTCCCGAGATCCGGCTGGCCCGTAACGTCTTCGCCCTGCTGATCAATGAGAAACAGACCGCGCAGGTCCAGCTCTTCGTCGAGCTGCTGGCCGACACCTTCAACTCCCCGGCCTTGAAGCCCGCGCCGAACCCGTCGGCCCCGCGGAAGAGCTGAGTCAGCGCTGCCGGAGGAGCTTCCCAATGCGCTTCCCGAGGCCAGTCCCTGCCCCGGCGAGTGCGCTGATGATGCGGTGCTTGGTCCTGGTGTACGGCGGGTAGATCAGTTCAAGGGTGTCCGGCCGCAACGGCTTGGCCAGCATGGCCCGCTCGTGCGAGAAGGTCCGCAGCGAGTGCTCCCCGTGATACGCGCCCATCCCGCTGCCGCCGACCCCGCCGAACGGCAGGCCAGGGACCGAGAGATGCGCCGCCGGGACGTCGAAGCACAGCGCCCCCGAGGAGGTCCGCTCCGCGAACTCCCGGCGGGTTTCAGCGTCGTCGCTGAACACATACAGCGCGAGCGGCTTGGCGCGGCCGTTGATGAACCGGATGGCCTCCTCCCGCCCGGCGACCGGGACCAGCGGAAGCAGCGGCCCGAAGATCTCCTCCCCCATGACGGCGTCCCCGGGGGCGGGCCGGAGCAGGGTCGGAGCGAAGTGGCGGCTGGCGGCGTTCCGTTCGCCGCCGTGGACCACGGTGCTGCCGTCGGCGAGAGCGGCGATCCGGGCGAAGTGCCGGTCGTCGACGATCCGGCCGTAGGACTCACTGCGGGAGGAGTCCGGGCCGAAAAGTGCTCCAATCGCCTTGACCAGTTCGCGCTCCAGCGGAACCAGAACCTCCTCGGTGGCCAGAATATAGTCGGGCGCCACGCAGGTCTGCCCGGCGTTCAGGAACCGGCCCCACGCGAGCCGCTTGGCCGCCTTCGCCAGGTCCGTGGAGGAGTCCACGTAGGCCGGGGACTTGCCGCCCAGTTCCAGGGTCACCGGCGTCAGGTTCTCCGCCGCGGCGCGCAGCACCACCTTGGCGGCGGCTTCCCCTCCGGTGAAGAAGATGTGGTCAAAGGGCATCGCCAGCAGGGCGGCGGTTTCCGGGATACCGCCCTCGACCACCTCCGCCGCGCCGGGCAGATACTCCGGGATCCAGCGGGCCAGGGCCGCCGAGGTGGCAGGGGCGTGTTCGCTCGGCTTGAGCACCACGGTGTTGCCGGCGGCGAGGGCGCCGGAAAGCGGGGCCAGCAGCAGCTGCAGCGGATAGTTCCACGGGCCGATCACCAGCACGACGCCCAGCGGGGTCAGCTCGGTCCAGGCCCTGGCCGGTTGGACCGCCAGCGGCACGGGCACGCGGCGCGGCCGCAGCCATGCCTCCAGGTGCTTTTCCAGGTGCCCGGTTTCGGCTGTGACAAATCCGATTTCCGTCAGCAGGGCCTCGGTGCCGTGCTTGCCCAGATCGCTGCCCAGTGCTTCGGCAAACTCTGTGCGGCGCTCGGCCAGCATCCGGCGCAGGCTTGCCAGTTGCTGCAGCCGCCAGGCCAGCGGACGGGTGGCCCCGGTCTCGAAAAGTTCACGGGCGCGGGCGACAGCGGGGGCAACGTTTTGCATCCGCTCAATGTACCGGCACCGCGCGTCCGGAGGGGAGCGGTACCGGATAAAACCTTGGGAATGCTGGAATGGAGCGGTTTTGAGGACTATGTTGAAGGTATGAACAAGGTAGCGAGCAAGCACTTTGGAGAGGTCGAGCTCAACCACGGAAGGGACCACAACTTCACCGCCAAGCATGAACTGGCGGGCCAGACCGTGGAGCTTGACCTGAATGTCAACGCGCATGACCACTTCGACGAAGCGGCCCTGCACAAAGTTGACTACCGGTTGCGCTTCCTGCCTGAACTTGTGGACCAGGTCCGCGAAATGATCGCGGAGGAGCTCGAGCAGGACGGCACCAGCCCGCAGGAGTACCGGCACTTCCACTGCAGCGCGATCAAGGACGAGCACCTCAAGGCGGTCTTCGGTGTCGAGGACAAGGACCAGCTCACCGACGCGGTCTTCCTCAAGGCGCTGAAGCTGGGCCATGTGGGCATCTTCCCCGGCCAGCCGGAACGCTACTTCGTGCTGGACTTCACGCTCGGCAAGCACTTCACCGACGAGGTCCTGGTGGCCTCCGCGGATGAGGACGGCGTCGTGGACGACGAGATCCTCTGGGAATCCTGAATCGACGGCTCCACAACGGCCCTTTTGAGCGCTCAAAAGGGCCGTTGTGGAGCAGTCGATGAGAAAGAACGTACGACGGCGGCCGGCCACCTGTGAAGGGTGACCGGCCGCCGTCGTTGGTTCAGTTGCCTGCTACTTGGCGGCTTCCAGCAGCTCGGCGCGGACGGTCCTGGTGGCGGTGACCAGGTTGCGCAGCGACTCCTCGGTCTCGGCGTAGCCGCGGGTCTTCAGGCCGCAGTCCGGGTTGACCCAGAGCTGGCGGGACGGGACGTGCTTGACGGCGGTGCTGAGCAGTTCGGTGACTTCCTGCTCGCCCGGGACGCGCGGCGAGTGGATGTCGTAGACGCCCGGGCCCACGCCGCGGCCGAAGCCGTGGGACTCGAGGTCGTGGACGACCTCCATGCGGGAGCGTGCGGCCTCGATCGAGGTGACGTCGGCGTCGAGGCCGTCGATCGCGTCGATGATGGCGCCGAACTCCGAGTAGCACAGGTGGGTGTGGACCTGGGTGGCGTCCCCGGCGCCGGCGGTGGCGAGGCGGAAGGACTTCACCGACCAGTCCAGGTATGCGGCCTGGTCGGCCTTGCGCAAGGGCAGGAGTTCGCGCAGGGCGGGCTCGTCGACTTGGATGACCTTGATGCCGGCGGCTTCGAGGTCGGCGATTTCGTCGCGGAGCGCGAGGGCCACCTGGTTGGCGGTCTCGCCGAGGGGCTGGTCGTCGCGGACGAAGGACCACGCCAGGATGGTGACCGGGCCGGTGAGCATGCCCTTCATCGGCTTGCTGGTCAGGGACTGCGCGTACTTGGCCCATTCCACCGTGATGGGGGCGCTGCGGGTGACGTCACCCCACAGGATCGAGGGACGGGTGCAGCGCGAGCCGTAGGACTGGACCCAGCCGTGCACCGTGACGTCGAAGCCTGCGAGGTTCTCGGCGAAGTACTGGACCATGTCGTTGCGCTCGGGCTCGCCGTGGACCAGGACGTCAAAGCCAAGCTCCTCCTGGAGCTCCACGACGCGCTTGATCTCGTCCTTCATCAGCTGTTCGTACTGTCCGGTGGTGAGGTCGCCGCGGTTGGCGCGGGCCCGGGCGGTGCGGATTTCGCCGGTCTGCGGGAAGGAGCCGATGGTGGTGGTGGGCAGCGGCGGCAGCTGCAGGGCCTTGGTCTGCGCGGCTTCGCGGACCGCGTAGTCCGGGCGGTTGAAGTCGGCGTCGGTCAGGGCGGCGGTGCGTGCCCGGACGTCGGCGCGGCGGACACCTTCGGCGGTGGCGCGGTCGGCGATGATGCGGGTGGCCTCGTCGATAGCCGGCTGGACAGCTGCCGGGTCCGCCAGCAGGCCGGCGAGGGTGACCACCTCGGTGGCCTTCTGGTCGGCGAAGGCGAGCCAGCTGCGCAGCTGCGCGGAGAGCTGGACTTCCTCGTCGACGTCGTGCGGGACGTGCGCGGTGGTGGTGGAGGTGCTGACTGCGAGCTTGGCGACGGACTTCTTCAGCTCGGCGATCTTCTCCGCGGAGGCGGCGAGGTCGTTGCGCCAGATGTTGTGGCCGTCCACGAGGCCGGCGACGAGGGTCTTGTCGCCCAGGGCGGCGAGGGCCGCGGCGGAGGGAACTTCGCCCTTGAAGACGTCCAGGTGCAGGGCGTCGATGCCGGTCGCGGCGAGGGTGCCCAGCTGGCCGTTGAGCGCGCCGTAGGGGGTGGAGACGAACAGCTGCGGGCGGCTGGCGGCGGCGGAGAGGACCTCGTAGGAGCGGCCGACGGCGGCCTGGATTTCCCCGGCCGGGATGTCCTGGTCCACCACGAGGGCGGGCTCGTCGAGCTGGATCCAGCTTGCGCCGGCGGCGGCCAGCTTCTCCAGTAGTGCGGTGTAGACCGGCAGGACGTCCTCGAGGCGGGACAGCGGGCTGAAGCCGGCCGGGGCGTCGTCGGCGGCCTTGCTCAGCAGCAGGAAGGTGACCGGGCCGACGATGTATGGGCGGGTTTCCACGCCGTTGGCGAGGGCGTGCTCGAATTCCTCGACGATGCGGTTGGAGGTCAGCGAGAAGCTGGTCTCCGGGCCGATTTCCGGGACGAGGTAGTGGTAGTTGGTGTCGAACCACTTGGTCATTTCCAGCGGCTGCTGGTCCTTGGTGCCGCGGGCCAGGGTGAAGTAGCCGTCGATGTCGAGCTGGCCTTCGGCGTTCAGGAGGTTGCCGAAGCGGGCGGGCACGGCGCCGAGGTGGGCGGCGGCGTCGAGCACCTGGTCGTAGTAGGAGAAGGTGCCGGGGACGGCGGCGGCTTCGGTGAGGCCCAGGTCCTGGAGGCGCCGGGCGGTGCCGAGCTGGATGTCCTTGGCGGCGGCGTCGAGGGCGGCGGCGTTGATCGTGCCGGCCCAGTAGGCTTCCACGGCCTTCTTGAGCTCGCGGCGGCGGCCGATGCGGGGGTAGCCCAGGATCGAGGCAGCCGGGAACGGAGTGGGGTTGAGCGTGTTGTTTGCAGTCATGGGAAGTCCTAAGCGTTGGTGGTGTGGAGCGGAGGGAAGTTGTGAGGCGCTGCAGGCGCCGTCAGCTGGCGAGCTGGCGGCGGCCGGCCGAGCGCTGGTGGTTGCGGCGCGGCCGGGGCAGCGCCAGCTTGTCCAGCACGTCGAGGGCAGCGGTGTGTTCGTTGAAGGTGTAGAGGTGCAGTCCGGGGGCGCCGGCGTCCAGGGCCGCGTTGGCCAGGTCCACGGTGGCGCTGACCCCGATGCGGGTACGTTCGGTGTCGCTGTCCGCGGCGGCGAGCCGTTCCATCAGTGCCGGGTCCGGTTCGACGCCGGTCAGCTCGCCGAGGCGGGTGACCCGGCGGATGCTGGTGAGCGGCATGACGCCCGGGATGATCGGGATGGTGACGCCGGCCCGGCGGGCACGGGTGAGCAGGTCCGCGTACTGCTCGGTGTGGAAGAAGACCTGGGTGATCGCGAAGTCGGCGCCGGAGCGTTGCTTGGCGAGCAGCACCTCGACGTCGTGCGCAACACTCGGGGATTCCGGGTGCCGGGTGGGATAGGCGGCGACGCCGACGGCCACCTTGCCGGCGCATAGCAGCGCGGAGCGGCGTTGTTCGACGCGGCGGATGAGCTCGATCAGGTCCTGGGCGTAGCGCAGCGATCCCTCGGGAGGGACGCCGCCGTCCTTGGGCTGGTCGCCGCGCAGGGCCAGGATGCCCCGCACGCCGACGTCGAGCAGTTCGCCAATGATCTCGGCGAGCTCCTCCGGGGAGTTGCCCACGCAGGTCAGGTGGGCCAGCGGCCGCAGCGTGGTTTCCTGGACGAGGCGGTTGATGAGTTCGACGGCGGTGTTCCGGTTGGAGCCGCTGGCGCCGTACGTCACGGACACGTAATCCGGGTCCGTGGCTTCCAGCTCGCCGATGGTCCTCCAGAGCGATTCCGCGGCTGCGGGCGACCGTGGCGGGAACAGTTCATAGGACAGCGCAACGGGGGCCGTGCCAGCAAGATTTGGGTGGGTGTCAATAAGGCTAGGTGGAGACATTTGCGTCCTTGGCTGTGAACACCGACAGCTCTACCCAAAATCGGGTGCCGTCGGTGAATTGAGTTTGGGGAACACGGAGGGAACTCCAGCAGGACGCAGTCGCGACTGTTACGCCTGAAACGAAGTTTTCCGTGAGCAAATGTCAGGCCCACATGGGGGCACCCACACCCTCCTGGGCCGCCGTGGGGCTGGCCTTCAGCGGAGGATCGCTGACACGTTACTGAGGTAA
The DNA here is from genome assembly GCF_020532825.1 of Arthrobacter sp. SO3. GTDB lineage: Bacteria > Actinomycetota > Actinomycetes > Actinomycetales > Micrococcaceae > Arthrobacter. Next base: position 7,352 of record NZ_MQTS01000072.1, on the reverse strand, counting down.
CTTGGATAGAACTCTACGGGCCACCCGAGGGGCGGACAAGTCCGCCCCCGAATTAAGACGCACCTTTACGGCATATTTCGGCCCGGGATAGAACATTCTTCGCCCCGGACGCCGCTACGGGCGGTCCGGAGGCGGTTCGTGGGCAGTCCGTGCGCGGGCCTGCGGCCAGTCTGTGGCCGGTCTGTGCCGGTGCCATCCGGCCCTCCCCATCGTGCCCGCGCAGGACTATCCTGTTGCCATGATCCAGCTTCCAGCCAGCTACCAGGAGTACCTCGCCGGCAAGAGCGAGAGTTTCATCAACACGGTCCGGCCCATTCTGATGCAGTCGGCGGCGGACAAGGCGCACGGCGTCCGGGTCTCCTACAACCACGGCCCCACCGGCCACCAGGCCCACGTGGATCAGTCAATCCCCTTCGGCACCGTCGTCGAGGACATCGACTGACGCCGGTAACCCTGGCCGCGGCCAGCCGGACCTAGTCTCCCAGCAGGAGGCGCTGGGAGCGGGGTGCCAGCGTGTGCTCCAGCACCAGGCAAGCGGCTCCGACCGCGCCAACATCCTCGCCGACGCCGGTGCCGACCACCTCGATCTCATGGATTTTCCGGGTGGCACTGCCTTCCCGGACCAGCTCCGGGATGCGTTCGAGGTAGCGCTCCGAGAGGCAGGTCCAGAACGGGCCGCCAAAGACCACGCGGTCCACGTCCAGGGCGTTGGTGACGGTCGAGACGGCGCGGGCTACCAGCACGGCGGAGTGGTCAATGATCTGCATTGCCCTGGCGTCTCCGGCGCCGGCGGCGGCACACAGTGCGAGGAAGCTCTCCTGGAGGGCGGGGCCGGTCACTTCCGCGAGGGACCCGTCCAGCACCCCGGCTTCGACGGCCTGGGCCACCAGCGCCTGGGGGATGCAGGTGGACTTGATGCAGCCGCGCAGTCCGCAGTCGCAGGGCGCACCCTCAGGATCAACGATGATATGCCCGATTTCACCGGCGTTTCCCGACGTGCCGCGCACCACCTCGTCGTTGAGCACGATTCCGCAGCCGATTCCGGTGCCCATGTACATAAAGATGAAGCTGCCCGCGCCGCTGGGGCCGCCCGCCCAGGTCTCCGCCACGGCGGCACTGGTCACGTCCTTGTCCACGATCGTGGACAGGCCGGTGGCCGCGGCCAGGGCATCCCGGAGCGGCACCCGGTCCCAGCCGAGCAGGAGCGGAGGGTCGATGACAGTACCCTCCTCAAGGTCGATCGGTCCGGGCGAGGCGATCCCCAGGCCGGCGATCCTGGCCGGGTCGACGCCGGAATCCGAGATGATCTGCTTGATTTCGGCGGCGATGGTCTCAATGACGGCCCCGGCATCGGTGCCGGCGGGGGTCTTGATCCGCGAATGCTTGACCACCGCCCCGACCAGGTCCAGCACGACGAACGTGGTCACGGCCGGATCCAGATGAACGCCCACGGCGTACATTCCGGAGGAATTGAGCCGGAGCATGGTCCGTGGCTTGCCCGGCCCGGTGCCTTCCTTGCCGGCCTCGTAGATGAGGTCCTGGTCCAGCAGGCGGCGGGAGATGTTGGAAATTGTCTGGGGGGACAGCCCGACGATCTGGGCCAGCTCGACCCGGCTCAGGCCGGCGGGGGAACGCCTGATGGCGTCGAGGATCACCGTGAGGTTGAAGTCCCCCATTCGGGGCAAATTGGTTCCGCGCCTCGGCGAGGGCTGGCGGATCTCAGTCACTGATACCCCTAAACGTCTTTGGCTGCGCAATGCTTATGTCAGAATCGTACGTTACGCCCCTGTGACCGCACACACGCCCGCTTCATAGTTCAGCGGATTTTCGGGTGCTTGCCGTCACCGTGAATTTAGGGTTCCTGCCAACCTCACGGGTCGGGCCGATCAGGCGCTGCAGCGCGGGCTGGTAATGCAGGTGGCTGTTGAACACCGTCCAGAGCTCCCCGCCGGGCGCGAGGACCCGTCCGGCCGCCTCAATGAGTTTGAGCCCGGCCCCGGCATGCACCGCCGCGCCGACGTGGAAAGGCGGGTTAAGCAGGATCAGGTCGGCGTCACCGGCCGGCAGCAGGCCCATGGCATCGTCCTGGAGGACAGTGATCTGCGCGTCCAGGCCGTTGGCTTCCGCCGTCGCCCTGGCGGAGTCGACGGCGGCCGCGGACTGGTCGGTGGCAGTGACCCGGGATCCCGGATTGCGGCGGGCGTACATGGCCGCGATGATCCCGGTGCCGCAGCCCAGGTCGACGGCGTGCCGCGCCGGCGGCATCCGGGGCAGGAACTCCAGCAGGAACCGGGTGCCGATGTCCAGCCCGGTGCCGGCAAAGACAGCGCCGCGGGCGCACACGGTCAGCCCCAGTTCGGTGTTGTCGACGGCGATGGGGAACGGTGCGGCGCCGGTGGCCGGCCGGGGGCGGCGGGCCAGCAGGATCCGGGATTTCTGCCGGGCCCGCTGCGGCTGGACCTCGCCAAAGTGCCGCTCGAGCACGGCATTCATGCCCAGGCTCATGTGTTTGACCCGGCCGCCGGCCAGCACCACGACGTCGGGGTGGGAGTGCCGGGCGATGGCGTCTGCGGTCTCCTCCAGCTCCGCAAGCGACTTGGGCAGCTGGAGGAGCACCAGGGTGGCCCCGGACAGGAGCCCGGCGCCAAACGGAAACTGTTCGAAGCCGCCGGTGACTCCCAGCCTGCCGGCGTTGTGGCGGAGGGCACGCTCGCCGGTGATGACGTCCTGGTGCACACGGACCGGGCCGGTCAAAGTGTTGGCGGGGTCGGGGGTGGCCCCGGCAGGACCGGCGGTGCCGGCGGTGCTGGCGGCGCGGAGGGCAAGGGCCCCGAGGGTCAGCGCACCGTAACGATCCCCGACAATGGCGAGCCGGCTGCCGGGGTGGAGGAATCCGGTGGCGGGCAGCTCCACAGCGGTGTCCAGGAGGAGCTTGTCCGTGGCGTCCCAGGCCTGCAGGTTGGCCGCCTCCACATCCGGGAACCGGCCCAGCCGGGAGAAGAGGGATTCAAGATCGTTGTCCGCCACGCGCGAGCTGCCGCCTTTAATGAGTCAGGGTGTTCGGGCCTGGAGGTTGCGGGCCCCTGCCAATTTATCCTGCTCCAGCAAAAATTGCAGGATGCCCGCGACAGCGGACCGGCCGGCCCGGTTGGCGCCGATCGTGGACGAGGACGGCCCGTAGCCCACCAGATGGACCCGCGGTTCCGCGGCCACCCGGGTGCCGTGCATGGCGATTCCGCCGCCTGGGCCACGCAGGTGCAGCGGGGCGAGGTGTTCGAGCTCGGCCCGGAAGCCCGTGGCCCAGAGGATCACGTCGGCCGCGAGGAAGCTGCCGTCGGCCAGCCGCACTCCCCCGGGCTCGATGGCGCTGAACATGGGCTGGCGCTCCAGCAC
>NZ_MQTS01000072.1:0-3917 GCF_020532825.1 Arthrobacter sp. SO3 | reverse complement strand
GGGAGCCCCTGCCGCACGCGCTCCTCGACGAGGGCGACGGCGTCGTGCCCGGCCTTCCGATCAAAGGCGGCGTCCCGCCAGACCGGTTCCCGGCGGGTAAACCAGCTGGTGCTGGTGACGCGGGAGATTTCATCGAGCAGGCCGACGGCGGAGATGCCGCCACCGACCACGCTCACGTGCCGGCCGCGGAACTCCTCGGCGGAGACGTAATCCGCGACGTGCAGTTGCCGCCCGCGGAAGCCGGCCTGGCCCGGGTAGCTTGGCCAGAACGGCCGGGTCCAGGTGCCGGTGGCGTTGATGATGGCCCGTGCGGACCAGGCGCCGCGGGAGGTGGTGATCCGCAGCCGGCCGCCCGGGTCGTTGTCCTCCCGGGAGACGGCCCGGACCCTGACGGGTCGTTCGATGGCCAGCGCGAGTTGGTCTTCGTAACCCGCGAAGTAGCGGGTCAGGAAGCTTGAGCTGGCTTCCTTCGGGTCGACGGCGGGTTGCGGGATGCCGGGCAGGTCGCTGATGCCGTTCACGGTGGCCATCAGGAGGCTCTTCCAGCGGTGGCGCCAGGCCCCGCCGGGGCCGTCCTCGGCGTCGAGGACAATGTAGCTGTGGGCCGGGCCGCCGGCCGGGTCCCGGTCTTCGGGTCCGGTCCCGGCCGGGGCCAAGCCCCGGCGCTGCAGGTGGTAGGCGGCGGAGAGCCCGGCCTGGCCGGCGCCGATGACCACGACGTCGGCGGACCGGACCCCGCCCTCGATCCCTGCGGACATGCCGGTCAGATCTTCTTGACCACGCTGGATTTCAGCTGCATGGGACCGACGCCGTCGACCTTGCAGTCGATGTCGTGGTCTCCGACGCCGTTGACCAGCCGGATGCCCCGGACCTTGGTGCCGACCTTGATCACGGTGGAGCTGCCTTTGATTTTGAGGTCTTTGATGACCGTGACGGTGTCCCCGTCGGCGAGGATGTTGCCGACGGCGTCCTTGATCGGCTTGGGTTCCTGGTCGCCGGACTCTGCCTCCAGCACCGGTGACCACTCATGCGCGCACTCCGGGCAGACCAGGAGCGCCCCCATCTCGTAGGTGTATTCGCTGGAGCACTCGGGGCACGGGGGCAGGGTCTCATTCACGCCCCCAATATTAGTCGAGCGGGCGGGGCCCGGGCCCGCGCGGCTGCATTGCTAAACTGGCCTCTCCCCCAGCGAAGGCGGCGCCTCATGGCCGACACCCCGGTTCAGTCCCACCACGCCGGTTCCAGGCTGCGCCGTGGCCGGCGGACCGCGGGCAGGCTGCTGCTGGGCGGCTTCCTGGTCCTGGCCGGCGTCAGCCACCTCAGCTGGAACCGGGAGGCCTTCTACGCGCAGGTGCCGCCCTGGCTGCCGCTGGACAGGGACTTCGTCGTGGTCGCGTCCGGGCTGGTGGAGATCGCCCTCGGCGTGGGCCTGCTGCTGCTCAGGCGGCGCCGGGTGGCCCTCGGCTGGATTGTTGCCGCCTTCTTCGTGGCGGTCTTCCCGGGCAACATCTCGCAGTTCGCCACGGGCACCAATTCGTTTGGCCTCAATTCGGACCTGAGCCGTGGAATCCGTCTGCTCTTCCAGCCGGTGCTGGTGCTGTGGGCCCTGTGGTCCACAGGCGCGTGGCAGGCCTGGCGCGAAAGCCGGCGAACCGGCAAGTGATCCGCTGCGGGCCCGTACGTGACCCGCTGCCCGGCCGGCGGGGCTCCGCAAAACTCATGCAACGAAAAAGGAGGCCCTGCTCAATGAGCAGGGCCTCTTCGGTGGAGCTGAGGGGACTCGAACCCCTGACCCCCTGCATGCCATGCAGGTGCGCTACCAGCTGCGCCACAGCCCCGAATTTGCCAGCGGAAACCGTCCTGCGAAGGACGGTATTCCCTGAAGCAACCTGTTTATCTTAAACCACAATTCCGGTTCACGCGAATCGGCGCGCCGGTCCGGGACAAAAGCCCCGGGACACCGGTTTCTTCCGGCCTCCGGCACCGGATCGAAAAAAATCCGCCGGAATCTTTCGATTCCGGCGGATTATCCGGTGGAGCTGAGGGGACTCGAACCCCTGACCCCCTGCATGCCATGCAGGTGCGCTACCAGCTGCGCCACAGCCCCGAATTTTCGTTGCTCCGAACCCTCCAGCTAACGCTTTCGGCTCCGGCTCTTTGTCCGGATCTCTCCGAAGCAACTCAAATATCTTAGAACAGCCTTTCGGAAAATTCCAAATCGGGCATATTCCGCTTTTGCCTGCCGGCTGTTACTCCGAATCGGCTGCGGCCGCTGCCTTCGCCGAGGTGTCGTCCCCGAGCTGCAGGTCCACGACGGGGCAGTCCTTCCAGAGACGCTCCAGCGCGTAGAAGACCCGGTCTTCCTCGTGCTGGACGTGGATGACGATGTCGCCATAGTCCAGCAGGACCCAGCGGCCGCCGGAGCGGCCTTCGCGGCGGATCGGCTTGAGGTCGAACTTGGAGAGTTCCTCCTCGATGCCGTCGACGATGGCGTTGACCTGGCGCTCGGACGGTGCCGACGCGATCAGGAAGATGTCGGCCAGGGCCAGACGCTCGCTGACGTCCATCGCAATGATGTCCTCGGCAAGTTTCTCCGCGGCGGCTCGGGCGGCGTGGCGGGCTGTGGCGATGGATGATTCTGTTGCAGTCACGGGACTCCTTGTTGGGGTGAAAAAGCTTGTGTGTGGAAATGCGTGGAGAGGCCGTTCGCCAGGGCAGCGGACCATACGGGGCCAGCTAGCCGGAAAGGCCGGAGATGATCAGCGTGATGCCGGCGATCAGTGCAATCAGGCCAAGGGCCAGTACCGCCAACTGAACCATGCGGAGACGGCGTGCCCTGCCGAGGCCGGCGGTGGCCGCGTCCAGAGGTTCAAGGCCGTACGCGGCATTCGCCGCGACGGGTGCCCTGCCGGCGAAGTCATCTTCGGACCGGGCCGGGGCCGGGTTCGCCGCTGCGGGCGGCGCTGATGCCTCAGGTCCGGCGGCCGCCAGGGCTACGGCCTCGGCGCGGGCCAACACTTCGGCGCGGCCGGCCGTGGAGCCTGCACCCCGCTGGCGCGAAGACGCCGGAGGGCGCTTGCCGGACTTCCGGGGCGACTCAACCCGGGGACCCGAATTGGTCACCACCGGAACGTAGGACGTGGCAGGGCGCTTCATGACGGGCCGCTCCACGCCGGGGACCTGGACGAATTCCAGGGGGGTGACCATGGCCAGGTTGTTGGCGGTGGTCGGATCATTCCGCGCTGGTTCCGGCTTGCTGTTCTGCTCGGCCAGCTTCTGCTTGGCGGCGGCCCGGCGGTTCAGCACGGCGGCCCGCTCGGCCAGGGCGATCTGCTCCGCGAGCACGCCCGGATCGACGGCGTCGGGATCGGTTGCGTTGATGTGGTCCATCTTGGCCAGCTGGTTCTTGGCCTGCTGGGCCAGGAGTTCCCGGGCGGCCAGTGCCTGTTCCACGGTCATGCCCTCGGGACCCTGGCCGGACGGTCCGGCGGGGGCGCCGTCGGCCGTCTGCCCGGGGGCCTTGGCGCTGGCAGCAGAAGCCGGAGAGGGCGCAACTCCCGGCTGCGCAGCCGGGCCCTTGCCTGGCCGGGGAACGACCGGGGTGGCTCGGGTCCGCGGCGAGGCGGGAACGATCAGGTTGGCGGAGGTTGCCGGGGCCGTTTCCGCGGCCAGCTGCAGCAGCCGGAGCTGGCGCCGGGTGGGGGGCCCGCCGCCGGCGAGATTGCCCTCTTTTTCGGCGAGTTCCTTGATGGTGCGCAGGGTGGCGCGGTCCCGGGCGCGGACCTGCGATGACCGCTCGGAGCCGGGGGTGCTGCGGATGGCGTCCGCGGGTCCGGGAATCCGGCGGCGGCCGGTGACTTCAGCCTCGGTCGGCTCACCGGGGTCCACCGTGCCGGCGGGGGGCATGCCCCCAGGAG
>NZ_MQTS01000071.1 GCF_020532825.1 Arthrobacter sp. SO3 | reverse complement strand
CCCAAACCACCCGGCAGCCCGCCACAACTATGTGACGCGGCGTTACCCTGCGTGAACGGGTGTTTCCGCACCGTTGTTTCACCGGATGACGCCGCCCTATCGTCGATGCATGGCAATTCAGGACATTTACCCCACGGCGCTGCGCCTCCTTGGCCGCCCCGTGCTGGTCGTCGGCGGCGGCCCGGTCGCCGCACGCCGCGCCAAGGGACTGCTCGACGCCGGAGCCCGGGTCACCGTCGTCGCGCCCCTCGCCTGCCCGGCCCTGAACGGCCTTGCCGACGCCGGCCTCCTCACCTGGGAGCCGCGCACCTACCGCCCTGCCGACGTCGACGGCGTCTGGTTCGTCCAGACCGCCACCGGCAACCCCGCCGTGGACGCGCAGGTGGGCGCCGACGCCGAGGCGCAGCGCATCTGGTGCGTCAACGCCTCCGACCATGAGGCCTCGGCCGCGTGGACGCCCGCCGTCGCCGTCGTCGATGACGTCAAGATTGCCGTGAACGCCGGGGGAGACCCGCGCCGCGCCATGGCCGTGCGCGACGCCGTCGCGACCGCCCTGGAAACCGGGGACCTGCCGCTGCGCCGGCGCCGCACAACCACAACCGCCGGTTCAGTGGCGCTCGTCGGCGGCGGACCCGGCGACACCGGCCTCATCACCGTCCGCGGCCGGCGGCTCCTGGGCCAGGCCGACGTCGTCGTCGCCGACCGCCTCGGCCCGCGCGAACTCCTCCGCGAACTGGCCCCCGACGTGCGCGTGATCGAGGTTGGCAAGACCCCCGGCCACCACCCCGTCCCGCAGGCCGAGATCAACCGCATCCTCGTCGACGAGGCCCTGCAGGGACACCGGGTGGTCCGGCTCAAAGGCGGCGACCCGTACGTCCTGGGCCGCGGCGGCGAGGAAGCCGAGTTCTGCCGCCAGCACGGCGTCGAGGTTGAAGTGGTTTCCGGCGTCACCTCGGCCATCTCGGTCCCGGCCGCCGCCGGCATCCCGGTCACGCACCGCGGGCTGGCCAAGGGCTTCAGCGTGGTCACCGGCCATGAGGAGCTCTCCGAAGTCCCGGCCCGGGCCGACCACACCGTGATCCTGCTCATGGGGGTGGGCCAGTTGCGCGATTCCACGGCTGCCCTGGGACGCGCCGGTTTGCCAGCGGGGACGCCGGTTGGCATCGTAGAGAATGGTTATTTGCCGAACCAGCGGGTGACCATCGGAACGCTCGGGACCATCGCGGACCAGGCGGAGGCCGCAGGCGTCGCGAACCCCGCCGTGATCGTGATCGGTGACGTGGTCCGCGTCAGCCCGTTCGCGCCGTCGCACTTCAAGACCGCGGACTACAGCACCACTTCCCCGAACGCCCCGCGCACCGCCCGCACCACCCAGACCCGAGTACTGACCCCCTAAACCCGTCGATTGCTCCCTAACTGCCGTTATTAAGCCTCATAAGGGCCGTTGTGGAGCAATGGATGCAGAAGAATAAAGGAACACAGCCGTGTCAACAAACACCCCTGTAGGAACTGCCGCCCGCCCGCTGCGCATCGCCGTCGTCGGCTCCGGACCCGCCGGGGTGTACGCCGCGGACATCCTGACCAAGAGCGAGGCCGTCAAGAGCGGCGAGCTCACGGTGAGCATCGACCTCTTCGACCGCTACCCGGCGCCCTACGGACTGATCCGCTACGGCGTCGCCCCGGACCACCCGCGGATCAAGGGCATCGTCAACGCCCTGCACAAGGTCCTGGACCGGGGCGACATCCGCTTCTTCGGCAACGTCGACTACGGCACCGACCTCTCCCTCGAGGACCTCCGCACCCACTACGACGCCGTCATCTTCGCCACCGGCGCCATCAAGGACGCGGACTTGAACATCCCCGGCATCGAACTCGGGGGCTCCTTCGGCGGCGCCGATTTCGTCTCCTGGTACGACGGCCACCCGGACGTCTCCCGCGACTGGCCCCTGGACGCCCGGGAAGTCGCCGTGATCGGCAACGGCAACGTCGCCCTGGACGTCGCCCGGATGCTCTCCAAGCACGCCGATGACCTCCTCGTCTCCGAAATCCCGGACAACGTCTACGCCGGCCTGAAGTCCTCGCCGGTCACCGACGTGCACGTCTTCGGCCGCCGCGGCCCCGCCCAGGTCAAGTTCACCCCGCTGGAGCTGCGCGAACTGTCCCACTCCAAGGACGTCGACATCATCCTCTACGCCGAGGACTTCGAGTTCGACGCCGAATCGGACCGCCAGATCCAGAGCAACAACCAGACCAAAACCATGGTCGGCACGCTCACCAACTGGATCGCCGAGCAGCCCGAGGACCTCTCCGAGCTCACGGCCTCCCGCCGGCTGCACCTGCACTTCCTGCACAGCCCGGTGGAGGTCTACGACGACGCCGCGACCCCCGGCCGCGTCGCCGGCATCAAGTTCGAGCGCACCGAGCTGGACGGAACGGGCAACGCCCGCGGCACCGGCGAGTTCGTCGACTACCCGGTCCAGGCCGTGTACCGCGCCATCGGCTACTTCGGTTCCTCGCTGCCCGAGGTCGAGTTCGACCACAGCAAGGGTGTCGTGCCGAACGACGGCGGACGTGTCCTGGACGCCGCCGGCACCCACGTGCCGGGCATCTACGCCACCGGCTGGATCAAGCGCGGACCCGTCGGCCTGATCGGCCACACCAAGGGCGACGCCCTGGAAACCGTGACCTACCTGCTGGAGGACCGCGAAAACCTGCCGCTCGCCGCGGCACCCGCCCCGGAGACGATCGTGGAACTGCTGGAAAGCCGCGGCGTGCAGTACACGAGCTGGGAAGGCTGGCTGGCGCTGGACGCGCACGAGCGGTCCCTCGGCGAGAAGGCGAACGCCGGCGCCGGTGCGGACGGCATCCGGCGCGAGCGCGTCAAGGTGGTCCCGCGCGAGGCCATGGTCCAGATTTCCCGCGACGGGGTGGCCGCGGAGGTCTGACCCCCGCACCACCCACCCAGCACCAACGCGGGGTCACATACGGCCCATCCCGGAGGGGATTATGGGCCGTAAGTGACCCCGCGTTGTTTGGCGGGGGGAGGGGCAAACCGGGGCTTTAGTCAGTAGGCTTACCGTCATGGATGAGCAGCAGATGCCAGGGACCCGCCGATGAGGCTCCGTCGCAGCAACGCGTCCGGCCGGGGCTACCGCCGGGTCGGCGCCGGGAGCGGCTTCAGCTACAAGGACCTGGACGGCACCACCCTGGCGCCCGGGCCGGTGCGCGAGCGCCTGGAAAGCATCGGCATCCCGCCGGCGTGGACGGACGTCTGGATTGCGCCGTACGACAACGGGCACATCCAGGCCACGGGTCTCGACGCGGTCGGCCGCCGCCAGTACATCTACCACCCGAGCTGGCGGGAGCGGAAGGACCGGCTGAAGTTCGACCGCTCGCTCCAGCTGGCGGAAACCCTGCCGGCCGCGCGCCGGCTCGTCACCATGGATCTGCGCTCCGAGGGCCTCACCCGCGAACGGGTGCTGGCTGCCGCCTTCAGGATGCTGGACAGCGGCTCGCTGCGGGTCGGCTCCGAGCGCTACACCAACGAAAACGGCAGCCACGGCCTCGCCACCCTGCTCTGCGCCCACGTGCGGGTCCGCAAGGACGAGATCAGGCTGAGCTTCCCGGCCAAGAGCGGCAAGACCTGGGAGTCAAGGATCGACGACGCCGACCTCGCCGCCGTCGTGCGCCAGCTCAAGCGCCGGGGCGGCAACGCCCGCCTGCTGGCGTACCAGGAGGGCCGGAGTCGGCACCCGGTGTCCAGCCAGGACATCAACCAGTACGTCAAGGAGCGCACCGGCCAGGACTTCACGGCCAAGGACTTCCGCACGCTGCGCGGGACGGTGGCCGCCGCCGCGAGCCTGGCGCGGAGCGGCCCGCAGCCCAAGGTTTCAGCCCGCAAACGCGCGGTGAGCCGCGCCATGGTGGACGCGTCCGCGGTCCTGGGGAACACGCCGTCGATCGCCCGGAAGAGCTATGTGGATCCCCGGGTCCTGGACCACTTCGCCGCGGGGGAGACCATCGACCCGAAGCGGCCGGACTCGGCCGAGTCCGAGGTCCGGTCCCTGCTGTACCAGGAAGGCGACGTGGTCCCGCTGCGCTGAGCGCCCCGGCTCAGAACCCGGCGTTGATGAACCCGATGACGATCGCGGTCCGCTACAGCCGGGAGCTGCAGCCGGCGCTACATTCGGCCGAAGCGTGCCCGGAGCAGTGCGAACGCCCCGTAGGCGATGAAACCTGCACCGATCGCTACGAGCAGGGCCGGTCCGAACGGATGGTCCTGCAGGGCCTTGAGGCTGCCGTCAAGTCCTGTGGACGAACCGGGGTCGTTGGTGGCTGCGGCGATGACAAACAGCAGCCCGGTCAGGATCAGCGCCGCACCCTTGGCGAAGTGGCCGGCGACGCCCAGGCCGCTGACCAGCCGGCCCCGGTGCGTCCCCTCAAAACGGGCCAGCTCCTCCTTGAACCTCTTCCCCGCGCCCTTGACGATGAAGTACACGCCGATCCCGATGATGGTCAGGCCCAGTCCGACCAGCGCCGGCACCCCGAACGGGCTGCGCACGACGGCGGTGCTGAAGTCCCGTGTGGAGTCGCCGGAATCGCCCGGGTTCCCGAGGGCGAAACCGGCGAAGCTCAGTCCCACACTGCCGTAGGCGATGCTGAGGAAGCCGGAGGACACGAGCTTCCCGAGCCGCTGCCGGCGCGGGACGTGCCTGGCCCGCAGGGTGGCCTCGCTCAGCTGCCACAGCGAGAGCCCGGCGCACCCGATGAAACCGGCCCACATGACCGCCGGGCCCCACGGGTTGGCGGCGAGCTGTTCGATCGCCCCGGTGGGCTCGGCCTGGCCGGGGGCGCCCAGCGCCAGGGCCACCGCGATCGCGCCGATCACGATGTGCAGCAGCGCCATCACCGCAAAACCGGACCGGGCGACGACGTCGAGCGCCGCGCTGTTCGATGCCGCCTCGGCCGCGTCGGCTGCGTCGCCGGCAACCTCGCTGAGGGTCCCGCCGCTGGTCCCTCCAGCAGTGGGCGGCCGGCCGTCTGCCCCGGATGATTCCATGCCGCCGAGTCTACGCAGGGGAGTGCGCTGCCGGACTATCAAGTTTTTCATAAGTGTGCTTACCATAGCCGAGTCGCGGTCCTTCGGGGGTGGCGGCAGTTCCGGATTCGAACACAGACGATAGGAAGCTCTCCATGGCAGGTAATCTTGTTGCCCGATCCATCCACGACCTGACGGCGGGCGCCTGGTTCGGCGGCTCGCTGATGGGCGCCATTGGGCTGAACGGCGCGACGGCGGAGGCCAGGGACCCGGCCGAACGCACCCGGCTGTCCAGCCTGGGCTGGAAGAAGTGGGCCCCGGTCCAGACGGCGGCCTTCGGCGCGCACTTCCTCTCCGGCATCGCGATTATGTGGGAAAACAAGGGGCGGATGGCCAAGCAGGACGGCGTCATGCGCCTCAGCGTCATCAAGTCCATCGTGACCCTTGCCGGTGCGGGTGTGAGCCTGTACGCCGGGCTTCAGGGCGCCAAGGTGGACAAGCTGGCCGGCGAGGGCGCCAAGGGTGCCACCGAGCCCAAGCCCGGCGCATCCGAGGAACTCCGCTCCGCACAGCAGCAGCTGAAGGTCATGCAGTGGGCCATCCCCGTTTTTGCCGGCACAGTGATTGTCCTCGGCGCCAAGCACGGTGAAATGCAGCGTCCCAAGAACGTGTTCGCGGGCCTCGCCCGCTAGCAGCGGTTCCCGCGCCCGCCGCGGGCTTCCGCTGGCCCGCGCCCGGGCCGTCGGCCCCAACAACGAAGGCCTCCGCGCCGGAACGAGATTCCGGGGCGGAGGCCTTTGTTGATGAGCCGGGAGGACCTACTGCTGGATCCACTCCGCGCAGGAGTTCAGGTTCCGGTGCACGCTCTCGACGGCGGCGGTTTCGTCGTGTGCGGCGATGGCGTCCACGAGTTCGTCGTGGCCTTCGTGCGGTAGTCCGTTGAAGCCGCCGCGGCGCTGCTGCCGGAGCAGGTCGGCGTGGAAGACGGCGCCGAAGCTGTTGTACAGCTCGTGGAGCAGCGGATTGCCCGACGCCTGCGCCACAAGGACATGGAAGTCCCAGTCCGCGCGGGCCCAGCCGGTGTAGTCCCCGGCGTGCCAGGCGGTGCGGCGCGCCTCCAGCAGCAGGCGCAGCGCATCGACGTCGTCGGCGGTCGCGTGGCGGGCGGCGAGCCGGGCCGCCTGGGTGTCCAGGCCGACCCGGACCTCCAGGATGTGGACCTGCGAGTGGTCACGGTACATGCGCTGGGCGGCGCCGGAAATTTCGCTGGTGGCGCGGACGTAGGTGCCGTCCCCGCGGCGGACTTCCAGCATGCCGCTGTGCGCCAGCGCCTTGACCGCCTCGCGCAGGGTGCCGCGGGAGACTCCGAGGACTGCCATGAGTTCGGGTTCGGCCGGGATCCGCTGCTGCAGCGGCCATTCGCCCGAATGGATCAGCTCCCGCAGTTTGCCGGTGATCTCCTCCACCAGCGGCGGCCGGTGGGACGTGGTGAGTGTCATGACTGTTCCTTTCCGGCGGGTGTGGCGGCGGGCGTGGCGGCGGAGGCGGCTGCCGGCGCGCCGGGCGTGGCGACAAGCTGCGGGTCCGGCTTCGGCGGGTCCATGCGCCGGGGAACCTGTGGCCGGGCGGTCAGCAGATGCCCGACGGCGATCTGGCCCAGGGCCACGGCGAGCAGCAGGACCAGTGGCAGGGTCCAGGCGCCGGTGGCGCTGTGCAGCAGCCCCATGCCGAACGGGCCGAGAGTCGCCAGCAGGTAGCCCGCGGACTGCGCGACCGTGGACAGTGCGGTGGTTTCGGCGGTGGTGCGGCCGCTGCGGCTGATCATCACCATCACGAGCGGGAAGATGCCGAGCCCGAAGCCGAGCAGCACCGCCGTCAGCGGAGCCCAGGAAACCGGCAGGACGAGCATGGACAGGACCCCCGCGGCCATCGTGACCGTGGCCAGGTAGAAGGCGGTGCGCTGCATCCGGGGCCGTGAGCCGATCGCGACCAGCACCATGCCGGCCGGGACGGAGACGAGCTGCATCAGGCCGAACATCAGCCCGCCCTCGGAGGCCGAGAGGCCCAGCGTGACCAGCATGTAGGGGAACCAGCTGAGTACGGCGTAGGCCAGCAGGGCCTGGACCGTGAAGCCGAGTGTAATCAGTGCGCCGGTGCGGGTCCGCAACAGCGGCCAGGGGGAGACCCGGCCGGCTTTGGCGGCAGGCGCGTTGCGGTGGGCGTGCAGGGCGATCGGCAGGAAGCCGAGGCAGGCGCCGAGTGCGAGGAAGCCGATCGCGCCGACCCCGGCGGAGGGCGAGCCGAGCTGCTGCGCCACCGGGACGATCAGCACTGCCACCACGGTGGCGCCGGTCGTCATGGTCACGGTGTAGAGCGCCGTCATCAGCGAGGTCCGGTGCGCGAAGTGGACCCTGATGAAGGACGGCATCGCCACGTTGCAGATCGCCAGCCCGGACATTCCGACGACGGTGCCCGCCAGCAGCATGCCGGTCGACGGGATGCCGCGGACCAGCAGCCCGGCCGCCAGCAGCACGAGGGAGAGCAGGATGGCCTTCTCGAGGCCCAGCCGCCGGGTGAGCCATGACGTCGCGGCTCCGGCCACGGCGAAGCACAGCGTGGGGATCGAGGGAATGATGGCGGCGACCAGCGGCCCGTAGCCCAGGACTTCCTGCAGGTCGTGCAGGAGCGCGGCGGCGCCGGTGATGCCGGCACGCAGGTTGAGTCCGATCAGCACAATCGCCACGACTCCGGCGATGACCACGCCGCGGGGTGCGCGCTCGACGGCGGGAGGTGCTGTCTGGGGAGGGGCGGACGTCGCCGTGCTGATAGCCATTCCTAAAGGTTAGACGTTTGATGTTTGATGTCTAGCTTTTAGTGGCGAATATCTCGGCAAGTGACACGGCGGGTGCCGGCAGGCCGGCCGGGGCGGCGACGGCGGCTGCGTACCCGCTGGGCGCCGGAACCGGACAGACCAGGAGGCCGTGGACTGCGGGATGGCCGGCGCCCTCCGCGCGCAGGATGCCTGCGGTGTCACTCCCGTCCGCGGTGCCCGCGGTGTCCGCAGGGACCAGTAGCACGCTGGAGGGATCCACGGCCAGGCCGACCCCGGCTGCCTTCAGGACGGCTTCCTTCGCTACCCACAGCCGGATCCGTCCGGCGTCGGTCAGTTCAGGCCCGTGCGGCCCGGGCCGTTCCTCCGGGGCGAGGGCGAAGTCGTCGAAACCCGCGAATACCTTGGCAGGAACCCGTTCGATGTCCGCGCCGAGGCTGGCCCCTGCCGGGCCTGCGGCTGCCATGACGGTTCCGTGGCTGCGGGACATGCTCAGTGCGACTCCGTCGACCGACGGTTTGCCGTGCTCTGTGCTCCCGCACCCGGCGCACGTCCGCCGGACGTCAAGCCGGGCAGCGTCGCCGGGCGCCAGCCCCAGCCGCCACGCTGCCAGCAGCCTGAACAGGGCGTGGGACGCGGCGTAGTCCAGCCGGTCCTCCGCACGCCTGAACCGGAGCGGGGCGTCGCGTTCCTCCGGCGACAGAAAAGCGTCCAGGCCCCCGTGGAGCGCACCGGACCGGGCCGGGGCCGCACGGCCCGCTGCATCCCGGACCGCGGAGGACGCCACCGCCAGGTACACAATCCCGGCAGGACCAGGACCAGGACCAGGACCAGGACCAGGACCAGGACCAGGACCAGGACCAGGACCGTGGCCGGCGGCCGTCACCGCTTGCTGATCCGGCGGTACTGCGCGATCGCCAGCGGGGCAAAAACGGCGATGATACCGACGCTGCACAGCACCGAATAGAGGATGGCGTTCTCCGCGGGCCAGCCGCCGGGTGCAACGAAGCCGGCCGGCGCCGCGTTGCCGAAGAGCTCGCGGGCTGCGGTGGCGACGGCGGTCACCGGATTCCATTCCGCAATCACGCGGAGCGGTCCGGGAAGGGAGGTGACGGACACAAAGGCGCCGGACACGAAGGTGACCGGGAAAAGCCACACGAGGCCCAGGCTCTGCGCTACTTCCACGCTCCGGGCCGTCAGGGCTATGACGGCCCCGATCCAGGAAACCGCAAAGGCGAACAGCAGCAGCAGGGCCAGCGCCGCCAGGGCCGAGGCCGGGCCGGTGGTGATCCGCCAGCCAATGGCGAGGCCGCATAGCAGCGTCGCGACGACGGACAGCACGCTCGTGGACAGATCGGAGGACGTGCGGCCCAGGATCACGGCCACGCGGGACATCGGCAGGGAGCGGAAGCGGTCGATCAGCCCGAGCTGGAGGTCCTTGGCCAGGTAGACGGCCGTGAAGGAGGCATTGAACGTCAGGGTCTGCGCCAGGATGCCGCCAATAAGGTAACTGCGGTACTGGTCTCCGCCGAGCGTTCCGCCGAAGACGAAGCCCAGCAGCAGCACGAACATCACCGGCTGCACGAGTCCGGTGACCAGCGCGCCGGGTGTCCGCAGAACGTTGATCAGGTTGCGGCGGGCAACGACGGAGCTGTCCCGGGCGGCGGCGGTGATGGCGCTCATGCGGGCACCTTGGCTTTCCCCGAAACGGTCTGTTCCGGAGTCTGCTCGTCCGGGGCAGCTGCCGCGGCGTGGCCGGTGAGCTGCAGGAACACGTCGTCCAGGGTGGGGCGCCGCAGCGAGGCCTCCTCCACGGGCAGGGCGCGGGCATCCAATTCTGACAGCACCCGGACCAGCAGCCGGTGGCCTTCAGGGGCAGCGATGGAGACGCGCAGGTTCTGCGGGTCCTGTTCGGGCCGGGAGTCCGGGCCGGCGGCACGTTCCAGGACACCGGCGGCCGCGGCGAGGTCCGCGGCGTTGCGCATCACGACGTCGATCCGTTCCGAACCGGCGCTTTGCTTCAGTTCCGTTGCGGTCCCCTCGGCAATGACACGGCCGTGATTGATGACGGCGATGTGGTCCGCGAGCCTATCGGCTTCCTCGAGGTATTGGGTGGTCAGCAGAACGGTGGTGCCGTCGGCCACGAGGCCGGACACGACGTCCCAGGTGTCGAGCCGGCCGCGCGGGTCCAGCCCGGTGGTGGGCTCGTCCAGGACTACGACCTTGGGCCGGGCCACGATGGCCCCGGCGAGGTCCAGCCGCCGCCGCATTCCGCCGGAAAAGGTACCGGAGCGTTTGCCTGCGACGTCGGTGAGCCGGAAGCTTTCGAGCAGTTCATTCGCCCGGGCCGCGGCGGTCCGCCGGTTCATGCCATACAGCCGGCCCACCATGTGCAGGTTTTCGAAGGCCGTAAGCTTTTCGTCCACGGCGGCGTACTGGCCGGACAGGCCCAGGTTCCGCCGCACCAGCTCGGGGTGGCTCAGTACGGAGTGGCCGGCCACCCGGGCGTCACCGCTGTCCGGGGACAGGAGGGTGGTGAGCACCTTGACGGTGGTGGTCTTGCCGGAACCGTTCGGTCCCAGCAGGCCCAGGACGGTCCCAACGCCGGCCCGCAGGGAGAGCCCGTCCAGTGCCTTGAAGCTGCCGAAACTCTTGCTGACGTTCTCGACCCGGATCACTGCGCAGTGGCGAGTTCGGCGACCTTGCGAGGAGCCATGTCGGTCCAGGTGCGGGAGACGTAGTCGAGGCAGGCCTCACGGCTGTCCGGGCCAAACATTGTCACCCAGCCCTGCGGGACGGCCGCGAAGGCCGGCCAGAGGGAGTGCTGCTGATACTCATTCACGAGTACGGAGAACGTTGCGGACTTGTCATCGAATGGATTCGTCACGTTGACCTTTCCTGTCGGTTCTGGCGTTCGGAAAGCCCCTCTTGTGGAACAGGAGCATCACTGGTTATTCGGCTCCGCCGCCCAGCTGGATGGCCAGCGCGGGCATAATTGCGCTGAGAGCCCGGTCACTGAGCAGCTGGGAGTGACGCTCGTCCACGGGAATGTCGGTGAGTGTCCCGGTGATGAACGGCTGCCAGGCATCGCTGCCGGGAGTGCCGTCAGGCACCTCCCGGGTGGCCCGGAAGAACAGCAGCCCGCCGTCGAACACCTGCGGCTGCTCCCCGCGGATGAGCCGCGCCAGCTCGGGGAAGTTGCCCACCATGGCGTTCACCGAGTCCAGCGGCACAGTTCCCAGCGGGTTGTGCTGTTCGCGCAGGATCTCCTGGGCGCGCTGCCCGTCCAGCCCGGCCGTGTCCTCGTCCGCCAGGTCATAGCCCTGCGCTTCGAGGTAGCTGGCCCAGAGCCCGGGGCCGGTCCCCACCCTGGCGTTGTCCTCCTGGTTGCCGGGAAAGGCGTCGAGGATGGCCAGGAACGCCACCTCCTCGCCGAGTTCCTGCAGCCGGGTGGCCAGGCGGTGGACCAGGTGCCCGCCGAAGGACCAGCCCATCAGGTGGTAGGGGCCCTCGGGCTGCACGGAACGGAGCTGGGCGATGTATTCGTCGGCCAGTTCGGTCAGGGTTGCGGCCCGGAGCGGGTGGGTGCGGCCGGGTTCCATCCCGGGCATCTGCAACCCGATCAACGGCCGTTCCGGATCCAGCTTCCCGAGCATGGATGCGAAGCCCCAGCTGATGCCGGACGCCGGGTGCACGGCAAACAGCGGCAGCTTGGTTCCGTTGGTGCGCAGCGGCAGCAGCTGGCGCAGGCTGTCGGCGGCGCTCTCCTCCGCACCCTTGGAAGCCTCGCGCAGCAGGCCTTCCACGGTGGGGGCACGGAACAGCGACTGGACCGTCAGCTCGGTGCCCAGCGCCGTGTTGATGTTGGCGATCAGCGGCTGGGCCAGGAACGAGTGCCCGCCGAGCTCGAAGAACGATTCGTCCACGCCCGCCCGCTCCAGGGACAGCACCTCGGCGAAGATCGCCGCGACGGTCTTTTCCCGGGGGGACCGCGGGCCGCGTCCGGCACTGCGGGCCGTGTTGCCGGGATCGGGCAGCGCACCGGCGTCCACCTTGCCGTGCGGGGTCAGCGGCACCTCATCGATCACGACGACGGCGGCCGGCACCATGTAGTCCGGCAGCAGCCCCCGCACGTGGCTGCGGACGGCGCTGGACAGGGTGCCGGCGTCGGGGCCGGACCCTGCAGCGGAGTCCGCCGGCACGACGTACCCGATCAGGCGGACACCGGTGGCGCCGCCCTGCGCACTGTCGTTCCCGGAGGCGCCCACGACAGTGCGCACGACGGCGGCGCGGACGCCGGGAGCGCTGCGCAGCGCCTGCTCCACCTCGCCGGGTTCCACGCGGAAGCCGCGGATCTTCAGCTGGTCATCGTTGCGTCCGGCAAACACCAGCCGCCCGTCGGCATGCCGGTAAACCACGTCGCCGGTCCGGTACATCCGTTCCCCGGCACCGGCGAAGGGATCCGCGATGAACCGCTCGGCCGTCAGCTCCGGACGGCCGCGGTAGCCGCGCGCCAGCTGGCGGCCCGCGACGTAGAGTTCGCCGGCGGCGCCAGGCAGGGTGTGCTGCAGACGGCCGTCCAGAACGTAGAGCCGCGTGCCGGCGGTGGGTTGGCCCAGTACGGGCTCCTCCGTGTCGCCGACCCGGGCCAGCACGGTGTCCACGGTGGCCTCGGTGGGTCCGTAGAGGTTCCAGGCCTGGACGCCGGGGTGCGCTGCGATCCTTCCCCAGAGCCTGGCGTCGAACGCCTCGCCGCCGAGGGCCAGGCTGAAGCGTCCGGCCGCGCCGCTTCCGGTGGCGTGGGTGTCGAGCAGCCGGGTGAACTCCGGTTCGGCCAGGAGCTGGCGCAGGTACCCGGGGGTGGTTTCCCAGGCATTGATGCCGTGGTCCGCGAAGTAGGCGGCGAGCCGCTGGGAGTCGCGGCGGGTCTCGTCGCCGATCAGGTGCAGCTCGTGGCCTGCCACCATCCAGAGGATCGGGTCCCAGGAAGCATCGAAGCCGACGCCCGTCGTGTGGGCGACCCGGCGGCGTCCGGCGCCGGAGAGCAGGGTCTCCCGGTGCGAGCCGAGCAGCGCCGCCAGGGCGCCGTGGCTGACCTCGACGCCCTTCGGCCGGCCGGTGGATCCCGAGGTGAACATGACGTAGGCAAGCTCGCGCGGGTCCGGCTGGGGGAGGGCCGCCAGTGCGGCCGCCGCCTCCACTCCGGCGTCCGGGCCGTCATTCTGCGCTGCGGCCTCGCCGTCTCTGTTCGCCTCTCTGTCCGCCGGCGCGACGTCTTCCAGCACCAGCACGCGGGGCCGGACAGCCAGCTCCGCGAGCAGCAGCCCGACCCGGGCGGCCACGGAGCGGCTGGTAAGGATCACGGGCGGGGCGGCGTCCTCGATGATGGCCGATGCGCGCTCGTCGGGGTATTCGGTGTCGATCGGGTTGTAGACGCCCCCTGCGGCCAGGATGCCGAACATGGCCTCGACCGTTCCGCGTGAGCGGGGGAGCATGACGGAAACCACGTCGCCGCGGCTGACTCCCGCCCTGGCGAGGGCGGCGGCGATCCGGGACGCCGAGGCGGCGAGGCCGGCAAAGCTGCGGGATCCGTCCTCCGCGACCAGCGCGGCGGCTTCCGGCGTCGCACGGACGGTGGCGGCGAGGGCTGCCAGGATGCCGGGCTCCTCGCGGGCCGCTGCAGCGCCGTCGGCCGGGGCCGAACGGGGTCCGGCGGTGGCCGCCATCAGCGGGCGGGTTTCCTCGTCCCCGATCATCGGGAGCAGGGACACGGGGGTGTCCGGGGAAGCAGAGGCGAGCTCCAGGAACCGGCTGAAGCTGTCGGCGAGCCGCCGGGCCGTTGCCTCCTCGAACATCGCCGCGTTGTAGTCGACCGTGCCGGCCAGCCCGCCGCCGCCGCCGCTGACGCTGCCGCCGTCGGCTTCGGCTTCGCCGCCGGGCCGGAAGGTGAAGGAGAGATCGAACTTCGCTTCTCCTGACGCCGTTTCCGGCACGGGCGCCACGCGGACGCCGGGCAGCTGCGGAACAGCGGGCACCTCGTTGTCCACGGTGAGCATGGTCTGGAACAGCGGGTGCCGGCCCAGCTCCCGGTCCGGGTTCACTGTTTCGACGAGCCGCTCGAAAGGCACATCGTCATGGTCGAAGGCGGCGAGGATGCTTTCCCGTGAGCGGCCCAGCATGGTCCGCAGGCTGGGGTCGCCGGCGGCGTCCACCCGCAGCGGGAGGGTGTTGACGAAGAAGCCGACCAGCTCGCGCAGCGCAGGATCCGTCCGTCCGGCGGTCGGGGAACCGATCACGACGTCGTCGCCGGCGCCGCTGCGGTGCAGGAAGGCGGCCAGCGCCGCGTGCAGCGCCATGAACAGGCTCGCGTTCGACGCCGAGGCAAGGCCGTTGAGTGCCGCGACGCTGCCGGGATCGAGCCGGAAGGCCAGCTGCCGTCCGGGCTGGCGGGATTCGCGGGGCCGGCGGTGGTCTGCCGGCAGCATCAGTTCGGCCGGGATGCCGGACAGGGCGCTGCGCCAGTGCTCCAGTTTCGCGGTGAGGGCCGTCCCGTCGAGCTGCTGCCGCTGCCAATTGGCGTATTCGGCGTACTGCAGGGGCGGGGGAGCCGGAGCGGCAGCCGGGTCCGTGCCCCGGGCGGCCCCGTAGGCAACGGACAGGTCCCGTGCCAGCGGCGCAAGGGAGGCGCCGTCGCTCGCGATGTGGTGCATGACCAGGTGCAGGACCCACTCCGGTGCGGCGGCGGACGGGATCCGGACCAGCCGCGCGCGCAGCGGCAGCTCGGTGCGGACGTCAAAGCCGCGTTCCGCGTCGTCCCGCAGCAGGCCCGGCACCTCGGACTGGGTCGCGGCGGTGCTCACGGCCAGGCGCATGCCCGCGCTGTGGGCGGCGTCGGACGGGTCCAGTACCAGCTGTTCCGGCACTCCGCCGGTCTCCGGGTAGATGGTCCGGAGGACCTCGTGGCGGCGGAAGAGCGCGTCGACGGCGGCGGCCAGCGCCTGCTCGTCGAGCCCGCCGGTGAGGCGCACGGCCAGGGAGATGTTGTAGTCGGCCGAGCCCGGGTCCAGCTGGTTCAAGAACCACATCCGGGACTGGGCGTAGGAGAGGTCAAGCCGTGCGGGCCGGACGGAGCCGTCGCTGGCCAGCCAGTCCGTCAGGGAGGCCGGCTCCGACTGCCAGGCGTCCAGGTCCGCGCCCGCGCCGGTGCCTGCGGCGGCGCCTGCGGAACCGGCGTTGCCCGTCTGCCGGTGCACCGCTGCCAGCAGCCCGGCAGGTGTGGGCTCGTTGAAGAGTGTGCGCAGCGGCAGTTCGGTGCCGAAGGCTTCGCGGATACCGCCCATCATCGAGACTGCGAGCAGGGAATGCCCGCCCAGGACAAAGAAGTCGTCGCCCATCGAGACCTCAGCCACGCCCAGGACCCCGGCGAAGATGCCGCACATGGTGCGTTCGTCCCGGGTCTCGGGGGCGGCACCACGGCCGGTTTCGGCTGCCGGAGCCGGGAGGGCCCTGCGGTCCAGCTTGCCGTGAGGCGTCAGGGGGATGGCAGGCAGGTGCGTGAAGACGGCCGGCACCATGTAATCGGGCAGCCTGGTTGCAGCCAGGGCGCGCAGTTCCTCGGGACCGGCGGTGCCGGTGTAGTAGGCCATCACGCGGTGGGCAGGTTCGCCGTCGGCCACGGCCACGGCCCGGTCCACCTGCGGATGGGACGACAGCACAGCCTCGATCTCGCCGAGTTCGATCCGGAAACCCCGGACCTTGACCTGCTCGTCCGTGCGGGAGAGGAACTCCAGCGATCCGTCCGTCGCCCGCCGGACCAGGTCGCCGGTGCGGTACATCCGGCTGCCGTCGGCGGCGAAGGGGTTGGCCACAAAGCGTGCGGCCGTCTCGGCGGCGCGCCGGTCGTAGCCGCGCGCCATGCCGGGACCGGCAAGGTACAGCTCGCCCGGGACGCCCGCCGGAGCAAGCGCCAGGTACTGGTCCAGGACGAAGGTGTCCGTGCTGGCGATGCCCCGGCCGATCACCGGTGAACCGGCGCCGATCTCCGCGGTCACCGAGTCCACGGTGAACTCGGTGGGGCCGTAGAAGTTGTGGGCCGAGACTTCCGGCGTCCGGGCCAGCTGCGTCCAGAGCTCTGTGGTCACGGCCTCGCCGCCGAGCGCCAGGATGAGGGGCTGTTCCCGTGACGGGTCGAGCAGGCCGCTCTGCAGCAGCTGGCCGGCGTAGGACGGCGTTGTTTCGAGCACGTCGATGCCGTTGCTGCGGCAGTAGCCGGTGAGCGACTCGGCGTCGCTGCGGACCTCGTCGGCCACGAGGTGGAGTTCCGCGCCGGCGATCAGCCAGAGCATCGGATCCCAGGCGGCGTCGAAGCCGAGGCCCGCGATGTGGGCCACGGACACGCTGCCATCCGGTCCGGCGGCCTGGAAGCGCGGGGCGTAGAGCGTGCGGTGGTGGTGGCGGTACAGGTTGGCCAGGGCGCTGTGCGGCACGGCGACGCCCTTGGGGCGCCCGGTGGAACCGGAGGTGTAGAGCACATAGGCCAGGTCGTCGGCGGCCGGGCGGCGCTGTGCCAGGGCGGCGTCGGAAATACCGGCACCGGCGGCGAGCAGCGTGTCGACATCGAGGGTCAGCGGGCCCTCCGCGCCGGGACCCCCCGGGACCGGTGCGGCGGAGATGACGACGGCGGGAGCGCCGTCCTCGAGGATGATCCGGATCCGCTCCTCCGGGTAGGAGAGGTCCACCGGAATGTAGACAGCGCCGGCGGCGAGCACCGCCAGGGCGGCCGCGACGACGTCGGCCGTGCGCGGCAGGGCCACGGCGACGCGGCCGCCGGGTTCCACACCGGAAGCCAGCAGTCCCTTCGCGAGGGCCTGGACCCGGCGATGAAGCTGGCCGAAGCTGGCGCCGGCCGCCGTGCCGGCGACGTCGATGAGGGCCGGGGCAGCCGGGGTTCGGGCCGCTGTGGCCTCGAAGGCCTCGACGACGGTCTCCGGCCCGGCCCCGTCCGCCTGGGGCACGTCGGCGTGAAGGCTTTGGTCCAGGGCGAGCCGGTGCTGCTCGCGGGACTGAATCCGGAGCCGGTCCAGCGTGATCCCGGGATCCGCAGCAAACTGCTCGACCACGGCCAGGTAACCGGCGACGAGCTGCTCGACGGTGGCGCGGGAGAACAAAGCGGGGTTGTAGGCGAGCGAACCGCGGATGCCGGCGGCTCCTTCCACAAGGTCCAGCAGGAGGTCGAACTTGGCGCCGCCGGCTTCCTGGCTGAGGTCTGCGGTCGCTTCCAGCCCGTCCATGGACAGCCCGGGCGTAGACATGTTCTGCAGCGTGAGCATGACCTGGAAGAGCGGGTGGCGGTGCTGGGACCGGGCCGGATTGAGTTCCTCGACCACACGCTCAAAGGGCGCGTCCTGGTTGGCGTAGGCGTGCAGGTTGGTGTACCGCACGCTCTCCACGAGCTCCGCGGCGGTGGGGTTCCCGGAGGTGTTGGTGCGCAGCACCAGGGTGTTGACGAAGAAGCCCACAAGGTCGTTGAGCTGCGTGTCCGTGCGGCCGGCCACCGGAGTGCCCAGCGGGATGTCCTCGCCCGCGCCGGACTTGGTGAGCAGGGCCGCGAGGGCGGCCTGCAGCACCATAAAGAGGCTGGCGTTGTGGTCCCGCGCCAGCTTGTTGAGCCGGGCGCCGGTTTCCGGGCTGATGGTGAGGGGAACGGAGGACGCCGGCCCGGTGGGGTTTTCCGCGCCCCGGAGGAAGTCGAACGGCAGCCGCAGTTCCTCGGGGGCGCCGCGCAGTTCGCGGCCCCAGAATTCGAGCTGGCGGGAGATGGCGCTCGCCGGATCGTCCTCGCTGCCCAGTTCGCCGCGCTGCCACAGCGTGTAGTCGGCGTACTGGACCGGAAGCGGAACCAGCGGGGTGTCCGCACCGGCGGCCAGGGCGTTGTACGCGAGCGAGAGATCCCGTGCCAGCGGCGCCAGCGACCAGCCGTCAGCAGCAATGTGGTGCAGCGTAATGGCCAGTACATGGTGATCCGGGGCCAGCTGGAACAGGACGGCGCGCAGCGGCAGCTCCCAGGTGACGTCGAAGCCCCGCCGGGTTTCCGCGGCGAGGGCGCCGGCCAGCCCGGCTGCGGTGCACTGGACGGCCAGCAGCTCCACCGGGCGCTCGCCGTCGGCCAGGATCCGCTGGACGGGTTCGCCGTCGACCAGCGGGAACACGGTCCGCAGGCTTTCGTGCCGGCCCGTGACCTGGTTGATCGCGCCATGCAGCGCCGGCACGTCCAGGGTGCCCTGGAGCTCCAGGACCACGGGAATGTTGTAGGCGCCGGAGCCGGGCTCGAAGCGGTTCAGGAACCAGAGCCGGCGCTGGGCGAAGGAGAGCGGAATGACCGCGGGGCGTTCCACCGGTATGAGTGGGTGCGCGTTGCCGGCTCCCAGTTCCAGGATCTCGGCGAGGGCAGCCACGGTGGCCTGTTCAAACACGGTGCGCAGCGCCGGGGCGACGCCGGTCCGGTCCCGCAGCAGGGCCACGAGCCGGGTTGCCAGCAGGGAGTGCCCGCCGAGGTCGAAGAAGTCGTCGTCCAGCCCGACGGAGTCGAGCCCCAGGACCTCCTTGAAGGCCTCGGCCACGATCCGTTCCCGCTCGTTGCGGGGCTCGGAGACGGCGGTGGCCTGGTCCGGGGCGGGAAGCGCCCGGATGTCCAGCTTGCCGTTGGCGGTCAGCGGGATGGCGGGGATCTGCTGGACGGCGGCCGGCACCATGTAGTCCGGCAGTTGCCGGCGGAGCAGTTGGCGGAGCTCTGCGGTATCCAGGCCGGCAGCGTCCAGGCCGGCAGCGTCGCGGCCGGCGCCGTCCGGTCCGGGGGAGGCGGTGACATAGCCGAGCAGCTGGTCGTAGCCCGCCCGGTTCTTGGTGACGGCGACGGCGGCGTGCTCTACGCCGTCGAGGTTCCGGAGGGCTTCCTCGATTTCGGCCGGTTCGATCCGGAAGCCACGGATCTTGACCTGGGCGTCCATGCGCCCGCGGAATTCCAGCGTCCCGTCCGGAAGGCGGCGGACGACGTCGCCCGTGCGGTACATCCGGGAGCCGTCGGGGACGAACGGGTCGGCGACGAACCGTTCGGCGCTGAGCCCGGGCTGGTCGAGGTAGCCGCGGGCCAGGTTGATGCCGGCGACGTAGAGCTCGCCGACGGCGTTGACGGGCACCGGGTTCAGGCCGGAGTCCAGGATGTAGTGCCGGCTGTTGGCCACGGAGTCGCCGAGCGTCGGCTCGGTGCCAGGCTCCATCACGGCGGTGAGGGAATCGACCGTCGTCTCGGTGGGCCCGTAGAAGTTGTAGGCCACCAGCCCGTC
The DNA here is from genome assembly GCF_020532825.1 of Arthrobacter sp. SO3. Lineage (GTDB taxonomy): Bacteria > Actinomycetota > Actinomycetes > Actinomycetales > Micrococcaceae > Arthrobacter. The sequence goes on along the minus strand of NZ_MQTS01000071.1, from coordinate 2,310 downwards.
CTTCTCCGCGAGCGCGCTCCACAGCGGCGGGTCCACGGCCTCGCCGCCCAGGGCCACCACCGAGGGGTGGGTGTCCCGGTCGAACAGGCCGCCGGCGAGCAGGACCTTGGCGAAGGACGGGGTGGTTTCGATCGAGTCGATCCCCGTGCCGGCCAGGTAGCTGCTGAGAGCTTCCGGGTCCCGGCGGGTCTGGTTGTCCACGAGATGGAGTTCATGGCCGGCGATGAGCCAGAGGATGGGGTCCCAGGAGGCGTCGAAGGACAGCCCGGCGGTGTGCGCGACCCGCAGTTTCCGCCCGAGCCGTTCTTCGGCCGGCCGGAAGATGCTGTCCCGGTGCGAGGTGTAGAGGTTCAGCAGGGCGAGGTGTTCGACGCCGACGCCCTTGGGCCGTCCGGTGGAGCCGGAGGTGAAGATGACGTAGGCGAGATCCTGCTGTCCTGCGGTGGACTCCGGCGGTGCTCCGTCCTTGCCGGCCAGGCAGGACACCATCAGGGCCGCGTCCAGCACGGTGACGGGGACGTCCGTGGCGAGTTTGGCATGGCCGGAGTCGTCCGCGGTGAACGCGGCGGAGCTCAGCAGTCGGACCGGGGCGGCGTCCTCGAGCATTCCCTCGACCCTGCCCGCCGGGTAGTCCGGGTCCAGCGGCAGGTACGCGGCCCCGGATTTGAGGGTCGCCAGGATTGCGACGGGGAGCAGGACGCTGCGCTCCAGCCGGACGGCGACGGTCTGCCCGGGGGCCGCACCGTGGCTCGTGAGGAACCTGGCCAGCTGGTTCGAGCGGGATTCCAGCTCGCCGAAGGTGAGCTCGCCGTCGGGCGCGACGACGGCGGTCCGGGACGCGGACTCTCGGGCGCTGAGCCGGAATTCCTCCACAATGGTGTGCCCGGGGAGGTCCGTATCCCCGGCGTCTCCGGCGGCCAGCAGGGAGAGTTCCTCGGCGGAGGTGGTGACCGACAGTGCGGCCAGGAGGGAATCGGGCTGGGTGGCGACGGCGTCGAGGAGCCGGACAAAGCGGTCCAGGTGTTCCTCCAGTTCCGTCGGACTGTAGAGACTGGCGTTGGCTTCGAACTGGACGGTGGGTGCCTGTTCTTTACCGGCGGCCGCGCCGGTGCCGGAGCCGGCGTCGGACGTTGAACCGCCACCCAGGCCGTGGATGATGATTGAGAGGTCGTCGATGGGGCCGGTGGACAGGATGTTCATCCTGCCGCGGGCGGGGCCGAACCTGATGTCGTCCAGGACGGGCAGGATGTTCACCGACGGGCCACGGTAGCCGCTCTGGGCATTGAGGTCCTCGAACCGGGCGCGCTGGTGGATCACGGCTCCGCGCAGGGTGGCGCCCATGGTGCCGATGGTGTCGCGGACTGTCGCGCCAGGTTCGACGCCGATCCGGATGGGCAGGATGTTGGACAGCATCGACGGCGTGGATTTCGCCAGCCTTCCGCGGCGTGCGGTCACGGGCAGTGCCACGGAGACGTCGCCCTCGCCGGTGATCCGGTGCAGATACAATGCGGCGGTGGTGAGGGCCAGCGCCGGCGCGGAGCCGGCGGAGGATTGCAGCGCCGCGGCGGCCGGGGCCGGCAGCGTCCTGGCGGCGCGGACCAGCGAGCTTGCCGTGCCGGCGGGCCGTCCGGCGAGTCCGGCGGCGGCCGGGGCGTCCTGGAGCCGGGCTGTCCAATAGGCCCGGTCGGCGTCGGCGGCATCGGACCCTGCGTAGTCGGCCTCGGCGGCCAGGAGTTCGGACAGGTCGCCGAACGCCGGGATGTCGTTGGTGTCCGGGCCCTCCAGCAGCCCCTGATAGAGCTCCGCCATGCGCTTGAGCACCAGCACGGCCGAGTAGCCGTCCAGCATGACGTGGTGCACCCGCTGGTAGAAGAAGTGCCTCTCGTCAGAGAGCTTGATGAGCTCGGCGTGGAGCAGTTGGTCCGTGACGACGTCGCGCGACAGGGCCAGGTCGGCGTCCATCAGCATCCGGGCTTCAGCCTCCGGGTCCTGGGTGCCGCTCAGATCCGTGAAGTCCAGCCCGGCCGGGTTGGGCCGCGGCAGCTGGAACGGGCCCGAGTGGTCTTCGCCGAAGACCACATTGAGGGCATCCGTCCCGGCCACCGCCCGGGCCACAGCGTCAGCCAGCACAGGCACCTCCAGCGGCCCCTCGATCTCGACGAACTGCCCGATCTGGTACATCGGGTTTTCCGGTGCCAGCTGCTGCGCGTACCAGATGCCCCGCTGGGCCGGACTCAGATCGAGCCGGCCTTCGGAGTTGTCGGGCTGGGCGTTCAGGGGATTCGGGGACATGTTCCTTCTCGGGTTCTC
>NZ_MQTS01000070.1 GCF_020532825.1 Arthrobacter sp. SO3 | reverse complement strand
GCGCCCGGGCCGCTACCACCTCGTCAGAACTGCGCTACCAGGTGTTTGGACTCGCGCTACCATCAAGCGCTACTCGCCACCAAATCCTGCGCCAGCGCTTCATCAAGAGCGAAATTGAGCGCCACAGCGTCCTACCTGCTATTCCATCCGCTCAGGAAGCACAACGGCACGGCCAGTATCAGGGCAATTATGATGCTTTCCTTGTGGCTTCCGGACTGGTCAAACTCTCTGTTGAGCTACCCGCGGATCCGAGCCCACAGGAACGGGTTGCTTGGCAGTTGGTCCCGGCGTTCCTTAACGAATACGGACATCGCTACCCGCACATGACTCCGAAGTTGCTGGTTGCCGCATGGACAAAGGTGATGACCACACAGACAGCATCAGGTCAGTTGATGGTGGATCCCATGGAATTGCGTCTTGTGGTTGAGCACATGGCGAAGGAGACCGGGGAGCAGTTCAACCCTAAGATGATGGCCGCACATGCCCTACCGTTCCGCATTGAGATCCAGAACGGCCAGCGCAAGGCTCCCACGATGGAGTATCCGGGCCGATACTTTGACTTCCACCCCAGCGTCGCTGAGACGCCCGCTTTCGTTCCCACGGTCTGGGTTGATCATATTGAGTTCCCTACACACTTTCCGGCTTCATCCATTGACGATGAAACGTTGGACATCATCAACCGGGTTGTCCACTACCGCTACATGACCGAACGCGCGCAGGGCTTCACCGCTCCCATGGCTCGGTTCTTGGCTGAGGTCCTACTGACGACAGTAATTTTCCGCCTCAACACTGACAATCCGTTGACTAAGAGCGAAACATTCCATACGGCTTACCGCTTCTCGCACCGCTACATCCAAGAACAGCGGCCGCATGAAAGTAAGTACGCCACTGTTCCAGATTGCTAGAAACTGTTATGAGGCGGGTTGCCTACACTGGCCCAGAGAGCCCGGTGAAGCCTGCGTGCCCTTCGCCATGTTCGCCTTGTAATTTCGCCACGGTTCCGCATCTCGTACAGCCAGCCCATGAGCAGGCCCGCATCGTTCAGGAGCCTCATGACGATATGGCGCAGGTTGGTCGGAGTTAGGATCCCAGAAGCTATCCCCTGCCTGATTGTCAGTTCCAACTGGACAAGGGTGAGACGCGCATCCCGGTTCAATTCACGGATGCCCCTACTGCTTGGCTTGGGGTAGTAGCCCGTACGGGGAAGGTCAAAGGTGAGATCGCTGAGCCGTTGCGTGCAGTTGATAAACACATTCACGGCAGGTTCTTCTTCCACGACCTTCCTCCCTTACTTATAGCGTCGTATGGTTCTTAGACCGTTCCGCAGCCTATTCCGATCCTGATAAAACCATGTTTGGCGAGGAAAGTCGAACTATCATCATCTTCCGTTAGGTGTTGTACCGACACCTAGAATCATGGGGCAAGCAAAAGGATCCGGTTATCCGGATAATTTAGGCAACATGGCTACAAATGTGGACAACCAGCCCCTTTGTGGAGTGGTTTCTCTTGCTTAAAGAGCGCGCAGGCGTTCCGCAAGGTCGGCGTAAAACGCATGGTTCTCGACCACCCGGAGCCAGTCGCCTAAGGGACAAAAGCACTCGATCTGCCCATGGTCCAAGAAGCGTTCATTGAGTCAGATCCCATGCCTTTACGTGTTCACGAGATCAGCGAATAACTCCGCCTGAGACAGTACTAGTTTTGTCGCCTTGTCAGAGGTTTCTGGCGGGTATCCATGACGGGACAGTAGAGCGCGGATTTTCATGCGGAGGCTGGCCCGTACTTGTTCCTTGAGGTTCCAGTCAGTCTTGGCGTCCCTTCTGACCAGCTCTACAAGCTCGTGGGCAATGGCGAGCAGCTTCTCATGATCCATCTCCGTACGCGCCACTGTGTCGTCTGTCAGGGCGTTGTAGAAGGCAAGTTCATCCTCCCGAATGCCCATGCTTGAAGGTTTGGCATCTTCTGCCTTCATCTGCTTGGCAAGCTCGACCAGCTCCGCTATGACAAGGGACGCCGTGATCGCCTTGTTGCGGTAAGCCTTGATCGACTTCTGAAGCATCTCGGAGAACCGTTTGCTGGTAACGAGGTCGCGGTTCTTGCGAGCCGACACTTCCTGCTCCAGTAAGCGGCGCAGCGCCTCAATCTGGAGGTTGGGGGTGGCCGACATCCTGAACCGTTCAACGAAGGAGTCATCAATGAGTGAGATGTCCGGGTTGTCCATTTTGTTCTCACCGTAGAGGTCCATCACACCATCACCGGACAAGGCAGCCGAAAGAATCTGCTGGATCGCAATGTCCACGGCTACACGCCCGCTATCGTCGTCGTCTGATGTCCCCGACTTTCCGAACAACGCCCGGACGGAGTTGAAGAACTTAACGTCGTTCACGATTCCAAGTTCGTCAACTGCCGGTGTTGCTGCACGGTGCAGGCGATCAAGCTGGCTGGAGTGAGCAATGAACCGACTCTGCAATGACTCCTTGGTGTCAGAGGCACCGGCGTCCAAATCGACCTTCAAGATGTACTCGGCTGCCATGTCACCAGCAGCGATCCATGCTCGCGGTTCGCCGGACGCGAGGTTAGCGCGCCAATCATGGGGATGGAGCATGTCAGAGACGACACCGTGGAGTTCGAGAACCTTAGGTACCAGTGAATCCCGAATGTCCTGCCCGACTTCATGGTTATCCTGATCCCGCCGCGTGTAATTCGTGAGGGCAGACTTCAGGTCTTCCGCGATGCCTAGGTAGTCCACGACGAGTCCGGAGTCCTTGTCCCGGAAGCGCCTGTTCACACGGGCGATGGACTGCATGAGGGACGCGCCTTTCATTGGCTTGTCCACATACATCGTGTTCATCGGCGGGGCGTCAAACCCGGTCAGCCACATGTCTCTGACGATCACGAGGTGCAACGCATCGTCTGGGTCTTTCGCCCGCTTCTTGACGACCTTCTGATCCTCTTTTGACAGAACGTGGTCCTGCAAGGACTCCGGGTCACCGGCTGAGCCGGTCATGATTACTTTAACGCCGCCCTTGTTGGCATCGTCATCATGCCAATGGGGCCTCAGTTCAATGATGGCGTCATAAAGTGCCACGCAAATGCGGCGAGACATGCCAACGAGCATGGCTTTGCCCCCGGTGGCTTCACGGCGCTTGTCCCAGTGCTCAACGAAGTCCGCAGCAAGCTGCTTGATCCTTGACTCCGACCCGACAATTGCCTCAACCTTCGACCAACGAGTATTCAGGCGCTGACGCTCTTCATCGCTCTTGACGCTCAGTGTCGCAGCCTGAACCTGTGCATCCAGCGAAGCAAGGTTCGTCTCAGGGACGTCAATCTTGATAAGTCGCGGTTCGTACAGAACCCGAACCGTCGCACCGTCTGCGGTTGCTTGAGTCATGTCGTAGATGTCGATGTACTCGCCGAAGATTTGGCGCGTGGACTTGTCATCGGAATCAATGGGGGTGCCGGTGAAGCCAATGAACGAGGCACTCGGCAGACCATCGCGAAGATGACGCGCGAAACCGTCGATCAGGTCGTAGTTGGACCTGTGCGCTTCATCCACGACAACAACGATGTTTTCCCGGTCCGACAGCAGCGGGAACTGTATACCGTCCGCGCGCTCTTCCTTCGACAGTCCGAACTTCTGAAGCGTGGAAAATATGATGCCGCCTGACTGGCGTCCTGACAGCAGCGTTTTCAGGTGACGCCGGTCCTCGGCCTGCTCAGGCTTCTCTGGAAGTGGCGCACCGATGCGTGAAGCAGCAAACTCTTCATCAAAGAGTTGAGAGTCCAGATCGTTGCGGTCGGTGATAACAACGACGGTCGGATTCTTCATCTCGGGGTGTCGCATGATCTTGGCAACATAGTGCAACATTTCCATGCTCTTGCCAGCGCCTTGCGTGTGCCATACGACGCCCGCACGCCGGTTGGTCGCCTTGGCTTCGAGCGTGCAGTCCACGGCCTTTCGCACGGCCCAATACTGGTGGTATTTGGCGACTCGCTTCATCAATCCATCGCCTAAGAAGCTGACGTATGAATGCACGAGGTCAAGGAGGACCTCACGGTTCAGCATTCCCTGAGTCATGAGGTCAAGCTCGTTGATGTGTCCTGTGTGGCGAGTTCCGTCCCAGTCAGCTTTCCACGGCGCGAAGTGCTCCCGTGGGGCCGTAAAAGTTCCCGCACGCGCGAAGTGACCGTCCGAGATCACGCATAGCTGATTCCACGTGAACAGCTCCGGGACGTTCTTCTTATACGTCTGAATCTGGTTGAAAGCCTGACGGATATCAGCGTGCTGACTGTCAGGGTTCTTCAGCTCCACCAAGACCATCGGAAGTCCGTTGACGAAGAGAACCAGATCGGCCCGCCGTGTGCGTGCTCCGGCACCGCGCCCCTTGACCGTGAACTGATTTACAGCCAACAAGTCGTTATTGGAGGGATCATTAAAATCCACGAGTCTTGCAAGGTAAGTTCGCAGCTCGCCGTTGGCGTTTCGAACCTCGACGGGCACGCCGCCAACCAACAACTGGTAAGTGCGCCAGTTCTCGGTTAGCGCTACCTCAGACTGTGCCCGCAGGGCGGCGTTTGCCACAACGTGCACAGTCTCAAAGTCAAGCTCCGGGTTCAGATTAGAGATGGCCTGAAGGAGGCGCTCCTTGAGAACGACTTCCCTGAAGTCTTCACGCTCGGCCTGCGGCTCTCCGGGGTTGATGGTGGACCCATGTACATAATCCCAACCCACCTTTTGCAAGTGCTCAATCATCATTTCTTCAAGCACATTTTCAGATACCCCGGACATGATCCCCCTCAGTCGTTTGTTGCGTCACACAGCTTCTAAAAGTTTAGCTGCACTATTAGGGGCAACTTTTCCGGAGAGCAGCAGAGGAAGAAGCACATCTCTAGTTCGCGATAGCTCATTTACCTCGGCCTGAAGCTGGTTAAGACCCGCACGTATTTCAGTGCCCAAAGCATCAAACGCCTCAACCGCAACAAGTGATGGAGTACCTACTTGAACCCCAGTGATCACCTTGGCGTTCATGTTCTTCTGCACGGAACCGCCCGATGCACCTTCCGCATATTGTGAGTAGAAGGGGGACTTTAGCAACCCATAGATGTAGTGACTGAAAACCCCGTTTATGGGCTTAAGCCGTACCAGATAGGACGCAAAGACGGCATCCTGAGAGTCGTCGTCAACGATGGCGGACTTGCCGGGATCAGCCATACGAGCAACCACGATGTCACCTTTGCGAAGACGGTATTTCTCGAGATCGCGGGCTGAGATAGGGCAGTGTGGCACACTACCCCAATCGATCCAGTTCCGTTTGTTGATATCCATGACACGAAGGAACTTTGGGTCCTCCCCTACGTCTGTGGCCGACGCAGTGTAACCGTATTGGGTGGATACAAGCTCCGAGAGCGAAAACGCTTCCCCCTCCACGACTGACCGCCCAAACATACGCTGCCACTCTGTAAGATACATCGCGTCGAGGTCCGACATCAGTCCCGTATTGATGTCGATGAGATCATCGAATGCTCGCAGCACACTAGCGATGGCACGCTGTTCGGTAAGCGATGGGAGATCAGGTAGCGGCATCTTCCGAACGTCTGCCACGTTGATGTGCTTGACCGTAGAACCTTCTGAGTGATCCTCCATCCACTGTTGAAGTTCTGGACCGAGAATCCGATACAAGAGGTAGTTGGAATCCAATTCCGCGCTGCAACGAATCAGGACAGTTCGTTGACCGAGGCAAATGCGATGCCCTGCCTTGATCATCCCAACTTGTCCAACCGGCGCTTCGCGAGCGAGAACCAAGTCATCAGGCGTCGGCACTTCGCGCTGAGTCCACGTTTCAAATGTTTCCTGCGATACCGGCTTTGCATTTTCCAGCAGCAGACGCCCGCCCTTGATGTCGCGAGTACCTACCGAGTAACCGTAGGCGTTCGATTCAGCCCTAGGGGCCGTCTTATGAGCACAGTCAGTGACTGTGGCGTACATACTTAGGTACGATTTAGACATCCTCTTCCACCACCAGTCCGTCAAGAAGTTCTTCTACACGAGCTTGCAGGAAGGCGCGGGCAGCGAATCCTGACTTGATCGAATCGCGCAGCTCGACAATTTTTTCCTCGACCGGAACCCCGTCGTCAACGATGCTTTCACTGCCAACAAAGCGACCGGGTGTAAGCACCCATCCAGCCGCCTCTATTTCGGCGGTTGTCGTGGACTTACAGAATCCGTCCACGTCAGCGTACGCGCCGTGTGTCCGCTCCCCTCGCCATGCATGATATGTGTCCGCAATCTTGGCTATGTCATCGTCGCTGAAGGCCTTCTGATTCCGGCTGGCCATAAACCCAAGTTTTCGGGCGTCGATGAAGAGCACTTCATGTTGGCGATCACGGCGAGCCTTGACGCCTTCCCCCAACCGCTTCTTTTTGTCATGGGTCATGAACCAGAGAGAGACCGGAATTTGCACGCCATAGAACAACTGACCGGGGAGACTCACGATGCACTCCACCTTGTCTTCCTCTATCATCTTCCGGCGAATATCACCTTCATTGTTCGTGTTCGATGTCAGCGAGCCGTTCGGCATGACGGTGGCCGCAGTACCAGTGGGCGACAAATGATGGAGGTAGTTCTGCAACCACGCGTAGTTGACCTTGGAAGCGGGCGGTATGCCGTAGGGGAATCGCTTCGTCTCAGACTGGAGGGCATCCGCCGCCCAGTACACCTTGTTGCCAAAGGGCGGGTTGGTAATGATGAAATCGGCGCGAAGGTCCTTGTGCTTGTCGTCAGCAAAAGAGTCACCCCATTCCGCCCCAAGGTTCGCCTCAATACCGCGAATGGCGAGGTTCATCTTCGCCAACCTCCACGTCGTGGGGTTCATCTCCTGTCCGTAAACAGAGATGTCATTACGACTCCCCGAGTGAGCAGCAGTGAAGTTGGCTGACTGGACAAACATACCGCCAGAGCCACATGCCGGATCGAAGACGCGCCCCTTGTACGGCTCAAGCATCTCGACCATGGTCTTGACGATTGAACGAGGCGAGTAGTATTCACCGCCGCTCTGGTCGGCACCTGATCCGAACTGAGAAAGGAAGTATTCGTAGACCCTGCCGAGCACGTCCTGATCCTCGTGCTCAGCAGCCGAGAGGTCCTCGCGGGAGAACATGTCGATGAGGCCACCAAGAGTTCCAGCAGCCAAATCCTTGCTGGCGTAGCTCTTAGGGAGCACGCCAATTAGGGTTGAGTTCTCCTTCTCAATAGCTTCCATGGCGTTGTCTACGCGGACGCCGATGTCCGGCAGCTTCGCAGCGTCACGCAGGTCTGTCCATCGGTGCCCCGCCGGTATCCAGAAGGCTCCGACCCCCGTGTAGAGGTCCCGCTCATCCAAAAAGCGTTCGCGCTCTTCCTCATTCGGCAGGTACATGTCCGAAGTAGGGTCTGCGAACTGGACAGCAGCTTCGGCGCGGCGCTTCTCAAATTTATCAGACACATATTTCAGGAAGACCAGACCAAGTACCACGTGCTTGTACTCGGAGGGGTCCATCGAGGAGCGTAGGCGATTGGCAGCCTCCCAAAGGGATGCCTCCAGTCCGAGTTCCCCTGTTTTCGATTGACGTGGAGCCACTGGTTCTTCCTTACGTATGGTTGTCTCCGGCTAGCCACCCCGTGCATTCCGTTTCAGGACCAACAGTTCGGCAGTGTGTAGAGACCGCGAGTTCTTCTAAGACTGGACACTAACACCGAAAATGCGGGCAGTTTTTAGGTGTTCGCTTCTGGCGGCCAGTCGCTGCCCCTGACTCAGAAGCAACGAGACTCAGACCCCTGAGTAACCCCCTGACGCTGCGCGAATCGTCGCCGGCTTCACATCTGCTTGCACTGTCGATGGAACGAAACGCCTGTTTTTGCGGATTTTCCGCACAGGATCGCGTTTCATGCGTCGGAAGCAGTAGTGTTGGCCCTGTAAGCACTGAGACGAAGGGCCGTCATGCTTTTAAAGTTCCAAGTCGCAAATTTTCGCAGCCTCCGGGATCCGGCAACGCTGAGCCTCTACAGAGCAGGCAAGCGCCCCAAGGGTGTTGCCCCCGAGGACTGGAGCGATGTATCGCCAATCATGGCGGTGTTCGGCAGCAACGCGTCCGGTAAGTCAACCCTGTATGAGGCGTTGCGGACCGTCCAAACGGCGGTAAGGAACTCCTACACACGGTGGGAGCCGGACAGTGCCGTACCCGTCATGCCGTTCCTGCTGGATCCTGACTTCATCACCGAACCCACGGAATTTTCCATCGAGTTTCGGGCCGATGACGACCTCGACTATGTGTATGGGTTTTCCTGTGATCAAACGCGAATCCTGACAGAACATCTCTATGTTTATAAGAGTGCGCATCGTACGGTGCTTTTTGAGCGCGGGCTTGGCGACGACCTTGATGACATTAAATTCGGTCCGTCGTTCAAGGGGATGAAGGCGGAACTCAAACAAGCGGTTCAGTCCCGGCCTAACGCACTGACGCTGAGTGCTGGTTCCCAGATGGGGGCTTCATCTCAACTCACGCCTGCGTACCACTGGATAACTCAGAAACTCCACTGCTATGACGCCCAACAATGGGAATTTGAGCACTTACGAGTTCAGGATCGACTGATGCATGATCCGGCATTTAGCCAATCCATGCTAATGATTCTGTCTAAGGCTGACTTGGGGATTGATGGCATCGAAGTCAAAGAGACAGAACTTCCACCAATTCCAGACGGCGGCGGGCTTGTCGCCCGGTTCAACTACACACTGTCTAAAAATGCGGAAATGCGTGCGGAGCGAATTTCCGGACAACTCATGTCGCCCGTCAGACGGGAATTGATACTTTCTCACAAATCCCCTACGGGCTCGACGCCCTTCTCAATGGCGTACGAGAGCCAAGGCACTAAGAGTTTCATTGCCCTCGTATCGAAGTGCCTGCTGGCGCTTGAAACAGGTGGAACGGTCATCGTCGATGAAATTGATTCGAGCCTTCACAGCGTTTTGACGGCGGAAATCGTGTCGATGTTTAAGAGCCCCACGGTGAACAGTCGCGGCGCGCAACTAATTTTTACGACGCATGATGTCGCACTGTTGTCCAAGGGTTCGATGGAGCATCCGCTGTTGGAGCGGGACCAAATCTATCTGGTCGAGAAGGACAGGAAGAATGCCTCCTATCTCATTAGCCTGACTGAATACAAGTTGCGACCAGATGAGAACATTTTCAGGAATTACATTCTGGGTAGGTATGGCGGATTGCCTAGCCCCAGTTTTCTGGAATCAGCCCTGTTGGGCGACTTCCCTCAAACTGCGGCTCCCTAGGCATGGGCAGAAGACAAGAATCCAAGTTTGCTGGCCCGCGCTCAAAGGGCCGCAATCAGGCAACCCGTCAGCCGCGTGACCGTTTTCTCATCGTGGCAGGTGGGATGACCGAGGGCGAATACTTTGAATACATCAGGCAATCATTGTCGAACACGCCGTTGAAACTGGATGTCGAGTCTAAGGGCAGAAACCCGGCTGCTCTTCTGAGGCGAGCGATTGACTTGCGCGACGAGGACCGGCTCGAGGCCAGACGGAATAATGACCGCCAGAATGTTTACAAAAAGGTGTGGGTGGTCACCGACACCGATGACTTCGCTGGCGAATTGATGAACATCGCTCCGGAGGCATCAAGCGCGGGCATTGACCTCATCATCAGTAATCCATGCTTTGAACTTTTCATGGTGCTCCATGACTACGCCCACGGAAGGTATTGCGAGACTTCCCAGATTCAGACTGTAGCCAAAAGCAAGGGTATGCTCACGGGCAGTAACAATAAGAGCATCGTGCTGGACAAGATTCAAGGCAACTTTGAACGAGCCGAGGTCTTTTCCCAGCAACTCAGACAGCGCCACGAGCAGGATTGCAGGTCGTTTCCGGATGATAATCCATCCACATCGGTCGACACCGTGATTAGAACCCTTATCGAGAGCGCCCGTAGGAGCATCCCCGGTTTTGAGCACACTCTGTAAGCACTACGACGAGTACGGGAGGCACCGCCTGCCAACACGGTTCGCCGGGTTTCGACGGGATTGCCACGCGAGCCAAAGCGAGAACAGGCAACATAAGACAGCGGCAGTAGTCCTGCCGTGTGGGTCACGCGTGTGTAGTAGCCAAAATCCATGAGGGAAGGTGGCATGTAGTCACGGTTGGCAGTTCTGTCCATATGGAAAGAACTGCCAACAAATGTGGACGGATTAGGCAGCCAGAGCCAAGGCCCGCTGCTTGGTGAGACGGTCCGCGAGCCGCCAATTGGATACTAGGATCTCGCTGGCATCCCTTCTCGCACCATTGACGGTCCATATGTGGTCAGGACGCACACAGGCGAACCCCGCGAACAGTTTCCGCACGGGAGCAGTGTCAGCGTTGCTCATCAGGACCATGGCCCCGAGAGCAGTCATCTTGTTCATGTTTTCAGCCAGAACCCCATGGTCGAAGCCGCCAGAGACATAGTTGCTCGTAATTTCATGGCCGTCATCCGCGGTGGTCTCGTAGGGAGGATCCAGATAGATGAAATCCCCGAAGCCCGCAGTGTTCAACACACGTTCGTATGAGCCTTGGGTGATCGTGACATCGAAAGCATTCAGCAGTTCAGAGACCGCCCGCATGTTGGCATAATCAGGATCCGAGTGGCCCGCATGTCCTGCATGTCCTGCATGCCGGTAAGCATACGATGCCTTCATGAAGCCGCTCTTGTCCGTGGTAAGGGAGCCGCCAAAGCACGTGCGAGCAAGGTAAATCCATCGGGCTCCGCGTTCAGCCTGTGACTTCTGTTCTAGAACCGCATTCCGGTCCCAGAACCGCACAGCATTGAAGTGCTCCCGGCAATGCGCAGCAAAGAAGCCTTCAAGGATGCTAAACAGCAGTTCAGGGGTTTCCTTCAAGGCAGACCAAGCAGCCACGATTTCTGGATTGTAATCAGACAGGTAGAACTTGCGACCCGAGCCCTTGGGTTCCCGAGACAAGACATCAAGGGCAATCGCTCCCCCGCCAAGGAACGGCTCGTAGTAGTCACGGAAAGTCTCAGGGCTGTTGGAGTGGATCCAGTTCGCAATCTTGCGCTTGCCACCCATGTAAGGGAAGAACGGGTGCGCAATAGTAGTAGTTGTTGTCATGGTGTTCATCTCCCTTAGGCAGCCGCAGCAACAGAAACGAACGCCAGCAGTTCAGCAATGACAGCCTGAGCGTCCAGCAGAGCATCCCGCACGAGGTCCGTGCCAGTGTCAGTAGTCAGCCCAGTCAGCACCAGGGCTCCTGACATGGGGATTCGGGGGCTGGCCGGGTTTCCCGGATTGGCGGGGATTTTGCGGGTCCGGGGTCTTT
>NZ_MQTS01000007.1 GCF_020532825.1 Arthrobacter sp. SO3 | reverse complement strand
CCCCCGCACTTCCCGCGGGTCCGCGGCAGGTCTCACAGAAATACCGGTTACCCATGCCTGAAGGTTCACCCAGAGTCGTTGTCACCGGGCTCGGGGCGGTGACCCCAGTTGGCGGCACCGCGGCCGAGACCCGGGCCGCGCTGCTGGCCGGGCGGTCCGGAATCGTGGCCCTCGACGACGACTGGGCCCAGCCGCTGCCCGTCCGCATGGCCGGCCGCGTGACCGTAGACGTCGCATCGCTGCTGTCCATCCCCGAATACAAGAGGATGGACCGGTGCGGGCAGCTGGCCCTGATCGCAGCCCGTGAAGCGTGGGCGCAGGCCGGCCGTCCGGAGCCTGACCCGGAGCGCCTGGCGGTGGTGATCGGCTCCGGCTACGGCGGCCTGGACACCACCCTGGACCAGACCCGGACGCTGGATGCCAGCGGCCCGCGCAGGGTCTCCCCGCACACCCTCACCCGGATCATGGCCAACGGCCCCGCGGCCTGGGTCTCCATCGACGTCGGCGCCAAAGGCGGCGCGCGCACTCCGGTGAGTGCCTGCGCCTCCGGGGCGGAAGCCATCTCGCAGGCAGCAGACATGATCCGGGCCGGCGCGGCGGACGTCGTGATCGCCGGCGGCGTGGATTCCTGCATCAACGGCCTGATTGTCAGCGGGTTCGCGCAAATCCGGGCCCTGTCCACACGCAACGGGGACCCGCAGGCCGCCTCCCGGCCCTTCGACCGGGACCGGGACGGATTCGTGCTGGCCGAAGGCGCCGCGGTCCTGGTCCTGGAGCGCGAAGACCATGCCCGCGCCCGCGGGGCCGAAATCCTTGGTGTCGTGGCCGGGACCGCGGTGACGTCCGACGCCGTCGACATCGTCGCTGCTGATCCGGCCACCCAGCGCCGGGTGATGGAAAAAGCGATCGCGGCCGCAGGCCTGGGTGCCGCCGACATCGGACTGGTCCACGCGCACGCAACCTCCACGCCGGTCGGGGACCGCCTGGAAGCGGAAGCGATCAAGGCCGTGCTCGGAACCCAGGTTCCTGTCACGTCCACGAAATCCCTCACCGGGCACCTCCTCGGCGGCGCCGGCGCGCTCGGAGCGATAGTCATGATCCAGGCCTTGAAGACCGGGGCGGTTCCCGGCATCAGCAACCTGGACCAGCCGGATATCGGGATCGACCTCAACCTCCTCCACAGAACTGTTGAGAGCCAGCCGGCCCGGGCGGGCATCGCCAATGCCTTCGGATTCGGCGGCCACAGCACCGCGCTGGTGGTCACCGAAAGCTAGGCTGTTCCGATGGAGACAGTCGTCTGGTCCAAGCCGGAACATGAACGCGCCGGCACGCCGCTGCTGGTGATGATGCACGGCTACGGCCGGGATGAATCCCGGATGGTGAAACTCTTCGACCGCCTGCCCGCCGGGTTCAGTTGCGCCGCGCTGCGCGGCCCCAAGGTCATCGGGGACGGCTACGGCTGGTTCCTGCTGGACTACTTCCTGACCCATGACTTCGCCGACGTCATCTCCTCCACCAACGCGGTCTTCAACTGGATCGAATCCGTCAAGGACCAGCACAGCAGCGTGAGCCTGCTCGGTTACTCCCAGGGCATGGCCATGGCCACCACCCTGCTGCGGCTGCGGCCGGCGCAGTTCCAGACCGTCGTGGGGCTGTCCGGGTTTGTGCTGGAAAACGAACTTCTGGCGATGAGCGAATCGTTCGACTCCCGGCCGCCCTTCTTTTGGGGCCGGGACCGGGAGGACCTGGTGATCAACGACGCCGCCACGGAACACACCGAGGAATGGCTCCACGAGCACACGCAGCTCACGGCGCGGACCTACCCCGGAATGGGCCACGCCATCTCGGCGGCCGAACTGGTGGACGTCAGCGCCTTCCTCCGCCATTACGTGCTGCGCCAGGACGACTGAAACCGGCACCGTATTCAGCCCGCAGCCCACCCGCGCGACAGGGTCGAAGGGCCCCAGGTTTTTTATCCACTTGCGCCCCGATTTTGTCAGCGTTTAGACTTGATGTTGGCCATGTTCACGGCCCACTACTTCAGGGGGAAGAAAGGGCCGGGCCCGTGCTGCAGTCCAGGACGCCGCGTGCCACCATTCAGGAGGCCGCCGCACTTTCCATCTGCGCCCTCTCCCGGGCCCGCCGGAACGCACCGTACACCTCCCGGCCAGTCGCCCGTCAAGGCGCGATCGCACCCCAACTGCTGATTGAAAGACTCCAGCGCCCGGGACCTCCCCATCCCCCGTCCAGCCACGTCCAGCCACATGCTGGAGACCAAACAGGCTGATCGCAGGAGCACCCGCCGCCGGCGTTGAACAGCGCCCGGCCCGGCCGTCACGGCACGCCCGCGGCCCGGAACCTCCGGGCCTGTCT